>CAYVDY010000297.1:453-8530 GCA_964450255.1 uncultured Candidatus Solibacter sp.
GGCTGGCACTGGCGGGTCTCGTGGAGGACGTTCCGGGCCGCTATCGAGCAATACAGTGGTCGGGTTCCGGGGCGGTCGATATCGTTCTCGACACCGCCAGGAATCCGGCCAACGGCCTCCTCGGCCAGATTGCGCACAATGCGGCGGGCAACAGCTTCTCGTTCTATGTCGGAGGGTTGCCCCAGGGAACATACAATGTCGTCATCTCGCCCACGGGTGTTGCGGGTCCATACTCGTATGCGCCCGGCAACTGGCAGATTCAGGACATCCCTCTTCTCAACTTCACCTCGCCTTCGCCGGATGGCAGTTCCGACGACTTCGCGACAACTCAGCTCAACAACCCGTGGGATATGAACGCGCTCACCGACATCGACCATCGGCGGAATGTGAACGGACTCCAGATTGCGAATATTGACGCCGAGGACGAACAGGGAAATTCCCTCGGAACAGTGCGCGTTTTGCAGGGTACGAGTGCCGCTACCGCCAACCCGTGGGGCGATCCGCATCTCTATCCCTTCTGGTTCCAGGTGCGCGGAGCCAATACGAGTATCGATACAAGCCGCTATCGGATACTCAGCCTGGAGATGGGCATCGCTGGTGACCGGGACATCAATCGGGGTTCGATCGCGCGGATTGTCTGGCAGAACAAAGGCGGGACTGAGAACGTCAGCGACGACATCATCCTGAATCACCGCTCCGGCGCCAACGTCATTCAGAAACTGAACCTGGACATGAAGACGCTGGCGCTCGACCCGAACAGCCTTACCTCCAAGGCGGGCTGGACCGGGCTGGTGAACAGTTTCAGGGTGGACCCGCACGAATTTCCCGAAGCCAGGACTTTCTGGATCAAGTCCGTCAGACTCACGGCGTTGGAGCGGGCGGTTTCCAATTACACCGTCCGCTGGTCGTATGGCGCCCAAGGCGCTGCCGGAGTGACCTTGTCACTGTATTACGACACAACCGGGACAGGGTTCGGCGGAACTCAAATCGTCGCCGGCCTGGACCCATCGACTGGCGCATATGACTGGAATGTCTCCGCGATTCCAGCCGGAACGTACTACCTTTATGGAGTTTTCAGGATCGGAGGTGCGGTGGTCAACCAGGCTTACGCGGCTTGGCCGTTGCTGATCAACACCCTGAACGCCACGCCGGCGACCATCGCGTTGGGGCGCTCCACCCTGAGTTTTGGCTCCACTGCCAACGGCGCGAACGTGACGCCGCCGCAAGAGATTACAGTCGAGGTGAAGGGAAGCGGTCCGGTCACTTGGTCCGTCGCGTCCAACCAGCCGTGGCTGGTGGTCTCGCCCGCCTCGGGAACCGGCACCGGACGATTCGCAGTTTCCGTGCGTACCGCCGGCATTCCAGCGCCTGCCTCCGCGGAAGGCGCGCTCACCATTACGGCTGCAGGAGCAACGAACTCGCCTCTGGCCGTGCGGGTCCTTCTGAACACGTTGGCGACAGGTGCTTCCTCCATCCCGTTCGGGACATTCGACACTCCAACGGACAATCCGGCGGGACTCGGCGGAAGCCTGGCGGTTGCCGGCAGTATCGCCGTCACTGGATGGACTCTCGACGACGTCGGAGTGAAACAGCTGGGGATTTGGCGTGATCCGATTGGCGCCGAGCCGAGACACTCAAACGGTTACGTCTATATTGGCCACGCGCTCTTCGTCCCCGGCTCCCGTCCGGACGTTGAAACGAAATTTGGCGCCAATCCGCAAGCCTACCGCGCCGGGTGGGGCTATATGCTGCTGACAAACGCGTTGCCGGGTAACGGCAACGGCACATTCAAGTTGCATGCCATTGCCGTTGATGAGGAAGGTCATCAGGTCAGACTGGGCACCAAGACCATCGTGGTGGACAATCTCCGCGCCACCAAGCCTTTTGGCGCGCTCGACAATCCCGCGCCAGGTCAAACGGTCTCGGGAATCACCACCAACGACGGCTGGGCGCTCACCCCTCAGCCGGCCGCCATTCCAACTGACGGCTCTACCATCTGGGTAAACGTCGACGGTGTCAATCTTGCTCATCCGGTATTCGGAGGGAACCGCAGCGACGTCGCAGGGCTGTTTCCCGGTTACGCCAATACCAACAGCTCCGCCGGCAGCTACTACCTGGACACCTCCGCATTCTCCAACTCCATGCACACCATCGCCTGGATCGTCTATGACAATCAAGGCCGCAGCGATGGAATCGGGAGCCGCTTCTTCACCATCCAGAACGTTGCCACGGCCGCCAGTGCCGATCCGGGGCCCGTACTACCGGATGCCGCCGAGCAGACTCGCGCCGCCAGCCGGGCATTCCAATTGCAGACGGCCCGTCTCCACCACATCACTGAGCCCGCCACCGCCTATCCGGCGTTTCGCCGGGGATACGATTCCGGCGCCCCCCTCACACCCATACGCCAGGCCGGAGAGGGTATTCTGGAGGCCATCGAGGTGAAGGAGTTGGACCGCATTGAGATCCATCTCCCCGAAGGGCAACAGTGGACGGCCGCCCTGCGTCACGGTGATGAGTTGCGCGCGCTTCCAATCGGGTCCACGTTCGATGCCGGCAACGGCATCTTCTACTGGCAGTTGGGACCCGCGTTTCTAGGCGAGTTTACGCTGGAGTTCCGCACCGCTGAGGGAGCACTGCTGCCCGTCACAGTCCGCGTGGGAGCACACACCGCGCCCACTGCCATACAATAGGGGGCCATGTGGCAGCAGGTTTACACACCCATCGCTGACAGCCTGGGCCTATCGGCCCTGGCTGCCGCGCTCCCTCTCTTCATGCTTCTCTATCTGCTTGGAGTGCAGAGGAAGCCCGCATGGGTGGCCGGCCTCGCCGGGTTGGCTACAGCCACGGCAGTGGCGCTCTTTGTCTATCAGATGCCGCTGGCGCAGACAGCCAGCGCAATCGCCTACGGCGCGGCGTTCGGACTCTTCCCTATCTGCTGGATCATCTTCTGGGCGATCTTTCTTTACCGCCTCAGTGTGGAGACCGGCCAGTTCGAGATCATCAAGGACTCCATCGGCGGGCTCACGCAGGACCGCCGCCTGCAGGCTCTGCTGATCGCCTTTGCCTTCGGCGCCTTCGTGGAGGGTGCTGCCGGATTCGGAGCGCCTGTCGCCGTTGCCGCCGCTATGCTCACCGGCCTCGGCTTCTCGCCGTTCTACTCCGCCGCCATCTGCCTGCTGGCCAACACGGCCCCGGTCGCGTTTGGCTCCCTGGGGATTCCGGTAATCACGCTGGCCGGCATCACCGGACTGCCGGTCGATAAGCTCAGCGCGACGGTCGGCCGGATCTGTGCCCCGGTGTCTGTGTTCATCCCGAGTTACCTGATCGCAGTGATGGGCGGCTGGCGCGCCTTGAAGGGTGTTTTACCCGCTACCGCAGCCACCGGCATTGCGTTTGCCGGCGCTCAGATCTACGCATCCAACTTCCTCGGGCCCGAACTCACGGATATCTTCGGTTCCCTCGCTGCCATCGCTGCCTGCGTCGGCCTCACCCTGGTATGGAAGCCCAAGGACCACTTCACGTTTGACGGGGCGTTTACCAATGCTTCCCGGCTGCTGATCGATTGGCCCGCACTGCACGGCCAGGTGCTGCAGGCGCAACCCGTAACCGCCAAGGTGGCGCCGTATGCCGCCCGTTACGCACTCAACTGGCTGGCGGCCTCCGGTTCCGCCTGCCTCGTGGCATGTGTGATGTCGGCCCTGGTGCTTCGCGCGCCGGTCCGCCTACTGATGCTGGTCTTCTCGACCACATGCAGCCAACTCGCCAAGCCGGCGCTGACTGTGGCTTCCGTGCTGGCCTTGGCGTTTCTCATGAATTACTCCGGTGCCACCGCCACCCTGGGCCTGGCCTTCGCCGCAACGGGAGCAGCGTTCCCTTTCTTCAGCGCATTGCTCGGCTGGCTTGGCGTCTTCCTCACCGGGAGCGACACCAGCGCCAACGCGCTGTTCGGCAACCTGCAGGTGGTAACAGCGCAGAGCCTGTCTCTCAACCCGATCCTGATGGCGGCTTCGAATTCCAGCGGTGGGGTGATGGGCAAGATGATCAGCCTGCAGAGCATTGCCGTCGCCGCCGCCGCAACCGGAATGCCCCAGGCCGACGAATCCCGGTTATTCCGCTTCACGCTGCGGCACAGCATCTTCCTGGCCTGCGTGATCGGGTGCGTGGTCCTGTTTTACGCCTATGTGATGCCGGCTTGGGCGCCGCAACCATAAAGAGGGCGGGGCCGAAGCCCCGCCGACTGCAGAAAGCCCGAAGTACTAAAGCCGACCGCGCCGCGCCGCGCCGCGTTGCGCCATCGCGCCATTCATCCGCTCGGCGACGGCACCCTGCGGCGGCTCCAGCAGGCCCAGCGCCGTCGCTTGCGCTACGGCCGGCATCAGCTTCTGCGCCTCCTGCAGGGCCGCTAACTTCGTCTTTTGGTCCGGCGTGAGGATGGCCAGCGCCTTCGCCTCGCGCTCATCGCGTGCGCCCTTCAGCGAGTCACCCAGTTTGCGGATATCCACCATCAACTGCCCCACCAGCGCGGAATCCGGCGTAGCGCTCTTCATCGCCTCGGCCAGAGCCTGGCGCTTGGCGCGGATATCATCCATGGTCGGCTTTGCCGCTTCCGCCTGCTGTTTACGCAGGTCGCGCAGTTGCTGAACCTGGGTATCGGTCAGGCCGAGCGCGATCTTCAGTGCGTCGGCATTGGCGATGGCTGCACCGCGGCCTCCTGCCATTCCACCAGCCATCGGTCCGCCCATACGCCGGCCTCCACCAGGACCGCCCGGCCCCTGCGCCAGCAAAGTTCCGGCCATCACGACCGCTGCAAAAACCAATCTGCTCTTCATGGATCTGGTCCCCTTCAGTTTTCTTTCGGGCTTTCACTTGGCCCGTTCACTACTGGATGACGGATATTTCCATTTGCGGTTTACGAAACACCTGTTACGATCTTGATTAGCCCATTTGAGTACACCCATGAGTGCCAACGAGAGACGACGACGCACCCGTCATTCCATGCCTGGCCGGGTCAAACTGCATTGGCGTACGCCGGACGGGAACTCGATCCACACGTCAGGGGAGTGCCTGGACATCTCGAGCTCCGGAATGCTGGTGAAGATCGACCGGCGGGTCGAAGCGGGGACGCTGATCCGTGTCGAGAGCGGTCAGTTCCGCCTGGCCGGCGTAGCGCACGTGCGCCACTGCCGCGCTCAGGGACTGCAGTTCATTGCGGGAATCGAATATGCCGGCGGGCTGACGTGGAATGGGCCGCAGAGTGTCTGAGAAACTTCCGGCTCTCGCGCCACTGAGTATTTGTGGATCGCCTCGAACAGTCCGAAGAAGCCTTTTCGGCTGAGCTTGACCGGTTGGAGTCCGTTCTCGCCCAAAAAGACGCTGAGATGCGGCGGCTGAAGAGCGAACTGGACCTTCGCGATCTTTACCTGGAACAGCTGCACTCCGCCTTCGACGCCCAGGCCGCCGAACTGGCCGCTCTGGGAGACCGGATACACCGGCTGGAGCCGGCGGAATCGGCGGCCGAGCCGCGGCGATCGCTGCTGCCTCTGCCTATTCGGGTCAAGAAGGGGCCATAACGGCCGAAGAGCCTATCATGCACCCGCGCGGAGGGGGGCGTAACGCTTATGCAGGTTCAATCGCGAGAACGCACCAGCCGAGTCCTGGAATTGGCGGAGTGGGCGCTGGATTCCAGCCCTCGCCTGCTGGCAATGGGGCTGGAGACGCCGCGCGGCCTTTTGTTGTCGGGGCCTCCTGGCTGCGGCAAAGCCCGCCTCGCGCGCAAGACCGCCGAGCAGTGCGAAGCGCGTTTTCTGATGCGCAGGGGCGTCGACCTGCTGGACCGGTTCCATCAGGACGGCATCCAGCCCCTGTCCCAGGCGTTTGACGAGGCGAGGCGAGGAGCGCCGTGCATTCTCTATCTCGACGACATCGACCTATTGGCGCCGAAGGGGATCTTTGAGCAAGGACGTTCCGAAAGTGCCTTGTTCGCACATCTACTGGCGGAACTGGATCGCCTGGCAGTTGGAGGCCGAGTGCTGGTGATCGGCGCAACCGCACGTCCCGATGCGCTGGCCGTCGAATTGCGCCGCCGCGGTAGGTTGGACCGCGAAGTGGTGGTGCCCGTCCCGGACCGTGCGGCACGAAAGGAGATCCTGGAGACGCGCGCCATGTCGCTGCCGTTGGAAGGCGCCGTGGACTTTGAGCATATGGCCCGCGCCACATCGGGCTTCACAGGCGCGGACTTGGCGGCCATCGGCCAGGAGGCGGTTCTGCTCGCGTTGCGCCGCGCGGGCGAGGCGCCGAAGGTGCGAGGCGAGGATTTTCTGGCTGCCCTGCGTCTGGTGGAGGGTACAGCAGGCAGCGAGATATTCCTGGAGACTCCCACCACTCGCTGGTCGCACATCGGAGGCATGGAGCCTGCCAAACAGCGGCTTCGGGAACTGGTGGAATGGCCCCTGCGGCACGCCCAGCTCTACGACCGATCCCGGTGTAGCCCCGGCGACGGGCGTGCTCCTAAGCGGCCCTCCAGGCTCCGGGAAGACCCTTCTGGCAAGGGCGGTGGCCAGCGAGAGCGACGCCGGCTTCCTGGCTCTTCGCGGCCGTCTCTTCCAGTCCATCCACTCCAATCCCATCGCGACTCTGCATGAGGCGTTCCGGTTGGCAAGCCAGGCGGCTCCCTGCATTCTATTCCTCGATGATGTCGATGAGTTGCTGTCCGGCGGGCTGACCCAGCACTTCCTGGCCGAGATGAGCACCCGCGCGAATCTGCGCGGCGTAGCCGTTCTCGCGGCCACCAGTTTTGTCCAGCGCCTCGAATCATCAGTGTTGGCGGCGGGTGCGCTCGAAGAACTCATCGATTTGCCGCTGCCAGACGAAGGGGAGCGGCGCGAGATCCTCGCCTTGCATCTGCGGCAGATTCCCAACTCGGGACCCTTGGAACTGGGCCAGATCGCAAGACTGTCCAGCGGCCTCTCCGGCGCCGATCTGCGCAGCCTGTGCGAACGCGCCACGCGCGCCGCCATCCATCGCTCCATCGAAAGCGGCGCATTGCTGGCCATTCAACTTGAGGAGCGCGACCTGCAGTCTGCTCTCGACGACATCCGCAGCCGCCATCGCCGGCATTTCACCTGATCCTTCGCGGGAGGGCGAGATCGAACTGGGAGCCAGGGTCCAGTACCCCGTCTGCCCGCCATTCGGGTATGCTGGTGAATCGGGGCCCAAACAGGTCTTTTTCTAGTCAAGGAGCATCCCACCATGAGCCAGGAACTCTCTCGCCGCAACTTCGCCCTCAAGGCCGCCGCTCTCGCCGCCGCCCCTGCCGTGTTGCCTGCCCTCGGAGCCAACAGCAAAGTCTCCCTCGGCGTCATCGGTACCGGAGGACGCGGCTCCTACCTCACCCAACGAGCCTATGCCGGCAACGCCGGCCGCTTCCAGGTCGAGGCCGTCTGCGATACGTTTTCCGGGAACCTCGCCAAGGCCAAGGACCTCGTCCAGACGCAGGGTAAGAACGTCCCGAAGACCTTCATCGACTACAAGGAGCTGCTTGCCGATAAGTCCATCGACGCAGTGATCATCGCCACGCCGGAGCACCTGCATCACCGCATGCTTCTCGACGCGCTGGCAGCCGGCAAGAACGTCTACGTGGAAAAGCCGCTCGCCCACACTGTCGAAGAGGCCCAGGAAATCATGAAGGCCGTTGCCAAGAGCAAGAGCGTCGTCCAGGTCGGCACTCAGAATCGCTCCAACAGCCTTTACCAGATGGCGAAGACCATGATCGGCCAGGGTCTGATCGGCGATTGCCACTATGTTCGGGCCTTCTGGTACCGCAACCAGCTTCCCAATGGCGCCGGCGCCTGGCGTTACAGCATGCCGCCCGATGCCAATGAATCCAACATGGACTTCAAGCGCTTCCTCGGGCCCGCCGCCGCCCGGCCGTTTAACAAACCCCGCTATTTCCAATGGCGCCTCTATTGGGACTATTCCTCAGGCATCGCCACGGACCTGATGGTCCACCAGACTGATATCACGGCATTCGTCATGAACAAAGGGATCCCGAGCAGCGTCGTCACCACCGGGGGCGTCA
>CAYVDY010000298.1:0-8522 GCA_964450255.1 uncultured Candidatus Solibacter sp.
TGCCGATCGCCCGCCTCGCCGCCGCGCAGGCCGCCATCGCCAAGACGGAAGGCTCCTCGGAAGCCAACCGCACCGCGTAGTTCGGGTCACAACCCAATAAAAAGGGCCGCGCATCCCAACCGGGGGCGCGGCCCTTTTCCGTGCCCGGACTTGCTGAAAGGGCCGACCAATGGTAATCCAACCCGTCCCGTCAGCTCAACAGGCGCGCCCGGACTTCGACAACTCCATCGACGAACTCGGCCAGGGATTCCTCAGATTGGACGTCCGACCACGAGAGTGAAAGGCGGCGATCCTGTTTGCGCAGCGAACTGGCGTAGCTGGCGCGGGTTGCAGATGCGTGAGCGTTGACAAAGAGCTCAATTCTGGGTACGACGACGTTGCGCCATTGCGAGATCTCGTCCGGTGTGAGGCGTACAGAGAAACTCGAGAGCTCGGGGAACTCGCTGGCAACGGACGGGTGCCCGAGCCAGAGATCAATCTCCTTCCGAGCCCAGGCGTGGCGACGCTCGATCAGCTCACTCAGCTCGCGGCAACGCCTGCGGCCGTGCTCCAGAAGATTGTGTGCAGCCGGGTAGTTTCCGTCGCGGATGAAATCCTGGATCCGCGGCAAATCGCTCTTGGTCGCATCAAAGGTCTGCATTGTAACAGGATCGTACGCCAGATCGAGGCGGTCGAAATGATTCAGATCCAGTTCCAATTTACCAACACCGGAACGAGTGTCCTCGGCAACCAAAATCGCCTTGTCCCACTTATTGAGTGCCTCTTGTCGCTCCTTCAGGCACTTCCTAACGTCGTCCACACTCTTCGCCTGAGACGCTTTCAACTCGACCTTTAAGAACTCACGTTTTAGACGGGCTGCCTCCGGCTCGAATTGCCGCCCTGGGATCTTGGCGGAGCGCAGTCCCACGGCCTCGCCTCGCATTGTTAGACCATCCGATTCGGCCCGCCACCGCTCTGTTTGGGATTCGAGTTTTGTCAGCCGTTGTGAAATGCTGCTGAGTTCGCGACGCGCCTTGGCGAACTGCTTGATATGCGGGCCGAGACGCGTTTGTGGTGAGATCCTGCCGCATTGCTCAAGGAGTTTCGCGAATTCCCCTGACAGCGCGCGCGCCTGATCCCTGTCCCAAGACGAGAAACGGAGGTGCGCACGGGCAGTGTCGAGTTGCTGCTCGATGGCGTCGCACAACACCAAACGCTCGCGGCGCGAGGCAGCGCGCCAGAAAACGCGAGCGCGCACCACACCGAACGCCGCGATGTAGCGGCCAGCAAGACCGGAGGGGCTAACGACCAGACGCATCGGTGTAGTCGATGATAATGTCCACTCGGCGGTCGACGCTGCCGTCGCGCCCGGCACCGGTATCGCCTTCGCCCGAAAGAATCAGCTTGCGTTTGATATCCGGTCCATAGCCGCAGTCGCTGCAACCATGGAAGAACTCGAGTACGCTCTGCGCCCGCGCGCTCGACAGGCGCCAGTTGCCGAACGGGTCGCCTCGGACTGGGGAGGCATCGGCATAGCCAGCGACGACAATACGACGGCAGTTGCCCGCGTCGGTAAACATATTCCCCACACGGCGAAGAAAGCGGAGGTGTTCTGGACGGAGCTCCGATTGCCCACTGGGAAACTCAATTTGTTTCTTGAGCGGGATGATCACCATCCTGCCGCGCACGTGGTTCTCGATGCCAGCATGAGTGAGACCATTGCGAACCGGCTCGGTCGCCCGCAGGAATTCCGCCCACTCCACGTCGCCCGTCTGCAAGTACAGCACGGACCCGATAAAGATAAAGAGGACAAAGACGAAAGCGGAGAGGAAGTCGACGTAACTCGGCCATGCCACGCTTTCGTCGTTGAGGTCATCCATAGCTATGCCCCGGCTCCCTTCCCAAATCCAAGAATGCGCCCAACGCGGCTGGCTTGGACAGCGCTGAGTGACTTCGAAAGCTCGTCGATCTCATTCGAGAGCTGCTCCATTCGCTTGTCCGAGACCCCGTTCGGTTTTCCGGCTCTCTCTCTTGCGTCCCTCAGGGCACCGGCAAGTTCGTCCGTTGCCTGCTGAAACTGCTTGAGCGCACCCTCGAGACCACGCTGGGATCCGCTCAGGGCGTCACTGAGCCCCTCAGAAGCGGTGCGCAAGGAGACGGCAACTTCCTTGGATATCTGCGCCATCTCACCATGAATCACCGAGCGCCAGCCGCCGAGGAACTCGTTCAGTTTCTCAGCCGAGCTCGATATCTCCTTGCCTGAGTCGGCCAACCCTTCGACCGCAGTGCGCAGCTCGCTAGACGCCGCCTTCAGGTCCATCAGGGGAAGAGCCTCGATCTTGTGGTTTAACTTTCCCAGGGCGCCGTTTAAGACCTTTGCGGCGTTGGAATGGTCGGTGATAGATTGACGAATGCCGCCCAACTCACCGGGGAGGGCCTTCAATGCCTTGGAGGCGTCCTTTGTGGCCCCAACCGACTCCTCCATGAAGCCGCGAATTTCCTTGATTCGCAATTCCTGGTCGCCGTAGATGGCGGTCAGCTTCATCAGGTATTCGACTTGGTGCCTGAGATCCTCGCTGAGGTGACGTGCCACCTCGCCTCCCAGGCCGCTAACCGCCGTGCCCACCGAGGCAGGCAGACGACTGATCGCCTCGGAGATCGCATCCGTGGAGCTTTCGAGTCTCGTTCCGAACTGCGCGAGAGCACCCAGGCTGTTGTTGGTCTCCTGAAATGTGGCGGCGATCTCGTGCATCTGGTGGATTAGTTTGCCCAGTTCTTGAATACTAGTGCTTGGGTCCGCCGCTGTTGCGCGCGCCAAAGCCTCGTCATAAGCCTCGTGAGCCCACTGGACACACCTCAGTGCGCTTTGCGCGGCGCGGCGGTGGGCCAACATGTTCAGGATCAGTAGGATGACGGCCAGAAAGATGATGAAACTGCTGCTGCCGAACGCACTACCGGCCGAATCTGCGATAGATGCCATGGCGCGCCGAATATTCTCGACGCCGCCAGTGTCCTGCTTCGCGGCGATGTCACGGAACGCATTGCCAAGTTGAGCGACCGACTGTTGCAGGTTGATGAGAGTCACTAGGAGGCTGCCGAGAATCAGGAGGCCAACGACAGCCCGGGGAATCGCGCCGCCCCCAGCTAGCGTGCCGCGCACACTCGCAAGACGCTGCTCCACGTTGAAGGTAGATAAGTGATTTCTCTCGGCAGACTGGCGAAAGGCATTGCAGTAACCATTCAGGGCTTGGTGCAAGGGGCGAACGTCTGAAGAAGGGCGCGGATCCACAATTGCCGTGGTCGGCAGTTTACCTACCAGGTTGATGAAACCGCTGAGCTCGGCTAAGCGGCGCAACGCGATCCAGATCGCGAGTACACCCAGGGCAACGCAGGGGTAAAGGACAAATTCAGACTGGATTCTCACCTACCCGCGTCTCCCGTCGATATGAAGTTGAGGTATGCGCAGGTGTCGTTCAACAGCCAACGTTCCTGGATGTCGTTGGTGGCCAATGGAGCCGGCAGAAAAACGAAGCACCGCGCATCGAGTGGTGGCCTTCGAAGGCCGAAGGCAACCGCCGAGTATTCCCGCTGGCCCCCCAGACTGACATTCGGTGGACACCACTCATGGTGGGCCGCCTGCAAACGGGCGTGTGACTCAGCCAGAAGGAGGCGTGCCTCCGTATCGATCAGTGCCTCACGCTCACGCGCCAGCGCGTCAGCCAGCGCCGTCCGATTCCGCACAAGCGTGGCTAGGCCGCCGCAGCAGTGAAGTAGTGGGAACGGAAAGTTGCCGATCAGGCTTTCGACCTCCGGCAAACGCTCGGATGGCGGTAGATCACCCAGAGCAGCCTTGAGGCGCAGGAGCGCCTCGGCCAGCGGAGTGTCCAGAACACGCACCATCTCCGCCAATCCGTCCAGGTCGCCCGCTGTCTTGCGGTGGAAGAACTGCCTTGCCGGCTCGCGGAAGAGCGCGGCGCGAACCGCCCTGGAAAAGCATGGGACGATGTGCGCGGCGATTGAGGCGTCCACGGCCCTGGTCGCCTGCCCTCGCGGATCGGGGACGCATTCGCGTTCAACCGAAACCAGCCATCGGCCCGACGCACAGGCGCGAAAGGCGTCGAACCCTTCATGGGCCATTCGGCTGGAACGGGACAGCGCAAATGCCGATGCCAGCGTGACAAGATCCTGCTGTTTCTGGAGGGAGTCGACCGCTCGATCGCGAAATCGCGGTGCCAACGAAAACCCGGCGGAAGCGCAGGGTTTGGCGTACAGCCAACAGTGCGCAACACCACAGTAATCACCGACTAGCTGCAGAGCCCGGTCAACCGCCTCCCTCGCAGTCGGCGGCTCGTCCTCCGAGGCGACGACCATCAATGGAACAATGGGCGACGCACCCTGGCTTGCCTGTCGCGCCTTCATCAGAAGTTCCGTCAGTTCACCGGCCACGTCGGAAGGGGAGCTCCGCGCGGAACAATCGGACGAGTACATCTGGCCGCGCGCTTCGCCGGCGGCGGCCATGACGCTAGTGCGCACAGCCTGAGCCGCGCTGCCGGCAAAGAGCAGCACGCGCGGGGCGATCAGTTCCTGAGCCGGAGCTATGCCAAAATGCGTCAACGTGTGCGCCTAGCGTCCCCCTTTGAGCTCAGGGAAAGCGCGGAACAGCCGCTGTGTTGAGATCACCACACCTGCGCCGTTCGCGACACCAGTGATGCCGGCAAGGGCGCCGCCTGCCGTATCGTGTACGGGAGCACCCGGGCTTAGGTGAAACGACGGCTGCGGTTGGAAGATGCCGTCACCCAGATCCTGTAACGTGCCCTCCCAAGGTGTGTCGCTCGAAATCGCCTTCACCTGAATGCCGCTGGATGCCTCAGCCGGTGAATAGATCACGGCGCCATCTAAGGCCGGCGTCTGCAGGCGCAGCAGCGTAAAGGTGGTCTCCGGTGTCAGCACCTCACTGCGGATCGCAACCGCCGGAATTCGCGAATGGTCAGGAAAGTCGATGGTCACGTTGTGCGGGACAGCGACGGCGCACAGCACGAAATCGGAGCCCACCAGAACGGCCTGCCCCAGAAATGCACCATCCGGACCGGCGACGCCGATGGTGTTGGCCACTTCGCGCGGACCACGCCACCATGCGAAGCCAACCAGCAGAAGCGTGGCCAGGATACAGGATAGGGAACACCCGAGCAATAGACGCACGTTCCGAATGAGACGGGCGCTGTATTCCGTCTGCTGGGCGGGGAGTGGAAAAATCCTCATTGGGCGCCTCCTACGACGGGGGGGCACTTCGAGGGCCCCTTGAGAGTCGCGAGCGGATCCAACAATTCGGGACGCCGGTGGGGGTCAGCCATAGCCGCGGCGTACTTTTCGGCGAAGCTCTCCGCGTCCGCCAACAGGTCCGGGTCGAGCTTCGCGCCCTCCTGATAGAAAATTGCCATGTGGTCGAAGATAGGTAACGCCTTCGGCAGCATTTCGGGCAGTTCCGGGTTTTCGACCCGCAGGGTCTTCTCGAGGCGTTCCGCAGTGGCGAGGTCGCGAGCACAGATGAACGAAGGCACGGCGGCGCGCCCCTTGACCAGCGACAGTTTCGTCGCCAAAGAAAGTGCGTGCGTGTCCTTCAACGTGGAAACGGCCTGCGGAACACGGCCTTGGGCCGTGATTTCGGCCACAATGTCAACCGGGCCCTTGGCTTGCAGACGGCGAAGTAGTTCGGGTTGTACTAGGTTCTTGAGGGTTAGGAACATCTGCCGGTCGGCCTCAGCGTCCTGGTTGGTAGTTACCGCGAAGATCCCTTCGAAGCTCTCGGCTCCGGCATAGCGCAGGTAGGTGATCGACGTCTCGATCGGCCTCGCGACCAGTTCGCCAATCTCCTGCTCGAAGCCCACGCTTGATGAACGGGATAGGCGCAGAACTGGCGCCCCGGCACTATTAAGCTGGGCGATCAGCGCTCCGTGGCGGTTGCGAGCGGTGTCTTGCACGGCCTCAATGGAGCGTCGCAACTGCGTCAGCCACTCGCTCAGATGGCGGTCCATCCACTGGGTGAACTCAGCGAGTGTGCGCCGTAGCAGAAACATTCCAAGCTTGTTGAGCAGAGCCTGGAGCTCATCACGAAGGACGTCGGAGCGGGCGTTCAGCAGCCTCGCGGGCCAGTGTGACTTCGCCCGAAGCGCGATTTCAACGCTGTCGGCCGCTTCCCTTCGCCAAGCTGGCTCGTCCTCGTGTGGGGGGACACCCAACTGGGTCCAGTAGTTCAGCGTATGGACGATTTCCTGCCGGAAGCCATCCAGGAACAACTCGGCCGCCCTCAGGTTCCTGGTCTGTTGGAGGGTGGCCGCCAATCCCTCCCTGGCCATTCGCTGCAACTCGCCTAGGCGGTTGGGCAGTTCCTGGCCCACCTGGCTGTGGATGGTGCCCTGTACGTTTCCGCTGAACTGGTGGCGCAACTCCGCTTCTGGTTCGGCGATTCCGCCGTCAAGCAGACGGCGAGTCAGCGTCGCCAAGTCCACCGAGGACTGCGCGCCTCGCCAGACACTTTCAAATCGTTCGTTCCAGAAGCGGCGGCCGACGCTTCGCCACTCCTCCTCGCGAATCGGCGTCCGGCCGTTGGAGCTCTGGTGATGGGTGGTGTTCAGCCAAAGCTCGCAGATGTCTCTATCGATGGCACGGCAGGCGGCCGCTTCTGAAAGTTCGTACTTCGGGTAGCACACCGCCCGTAGGTTGAAGTTCAGAAACATATGGTGTTTGGCTTCGCCCGGGACCTGGGCGTTGATGTTGGCGATCAAGGCCGAGCGGTGGTCGAAAAGGCCGAGCACATCGGCCGTCACCTGTAACGCCGCCATGCTGATTAGCGGCGAAGCCGCGTTGGGCGAGTATTTTAGCTTAAACACGCGGTGTTCGTCGTGTTCGCTGAGTAAATAGACTAGGTCGTAGGGCGTGCCATCCTCGCCACCGTAGCGGCGTGCGGTGTGATTTGCCTCTGGCCACCAAGCCGAGCGGAAAGCCTGTGGGTGCTGGCAGAAATACTCAAGATCCTTCAGTGCACTCCAGGCGTTCTCCTGAAAGACCACGTTTGCAGAGCGGTCCGGGATGAAGAAGACCCCGATACGGAAACAGTGCGGAGAAGCATCGCGTAGCATGTAGCCAAAATCGACGACCGAGCCAGAGCCCGTTCCGCCGGCCAACGTGCCGATGACATAGGCGACCGGCGAGTCGGCGTTTACTAGCCCCGGAGGTGCTGCAATCCCACGCCCAGTCATGGCTTCCCGCAGTCGCGCTTCAGTTTGAGGTTGGCGCGCCGCCTGCTCCACTTCGTGCGTCGAGCGCTGAATCGTCTGCCAAAGGTCCGGCAACTTGTTAAACAGCATCAGACGACCGCCACCGCGCAGGTTTCCGGCACCCGCGCCGGGGATATGGATGTCGGCGCCGCTCAGCCAGTCGAAATGCTCCTTTAGCACCGCGCGCAGATCGCGGATTGCCCTACCGAGATTGCTCTCGTGGATCGGCAGATTCTGTCGACGGTGTCCGCCGGGGGGCGGTTCGTCTTCCTTCCGTGTGGTGTCGGTGTCGATGGCGATCATCTTCAGAAAATCGAGCGGGGTGTCCCCGACTACCTCGTAGAGCAGTCGCTCGATGTTGGAGATCACATAGGCCCCACTGCTGCCGAGCCCGAAAACGACGCTGGGTCTGACGCGCATGATTTACCTCGCCGCGGCCACGTTCGCCCGGGGCTTTGCATTGAAAAGCTGAGTGCCCACTCTGTTGACGTCCTGGCGCAATCGCACTGCGACCCACAGGCCCACCGCTCCGCCCAGGAAACTGAGCGTGGCGTGCGGCGCTATCGCACTCCAGCTTGTTAGCTTTTCGAAATACCAGATCATCGATATGTCCGCCAATAGCACCAGCGATAGGAGCAGCGCCGTGCGCGCCCAGATCAGGCGCAGCCCGACGCGTGCCCCTAGGCGCGCCCGAAGATCCCCAACAAGTAGACGCCAACCAAGCGCTATGATCCACCAGATCAGAAGCCAGACGGGCAGCAAAGCCAGGAGCACTAGGAAGTAGTCGCCAAAGGTCTCCATCGATTTGGGCGACCAGAATAGTCCGCGATAAAAGTCGATCAAGGCTTCCATGAGTCACCTGCTTCGTGAGCTTCGCGCGATGCCGTAGTATCTTTTCGGCGTCGCCGACCGGCCAGATAGTAGACTGCTCCAAGTGCAACGCCAAGGAGAGCCAAAACTAGAAGAAGGGCGACAGGGCTTGAGCCTGGCACGACGAAGGGAACCGCAGCCGAGGACACTTCACGGCCATCGGCTAGCAGCGCCCGAACCTGACCGATCTTCCTTCCGCTCGTTGGTTGGTGCCAGACCGCCGAGTTGCCAATCAGGTTTCGTGCCGTCCACTCTACCTTTCGTGATCCGGCGTCCCGCACGGTCAGGTCATACAAACGCACATCGACTGCACCGTCTAGTTTCCACTGCAATTGAACACGTTTGGGAGCCTCCAGGATGCGCGTATTCAATAGGCGCAGTGTGGCGGACCCACTCGTT
>CAYVDY010000299.1:0-8491 GCA_964450255.1 uncultured Candidatus Solibacter sp.
TCCAGTCCATGGTGGCTGCGCCCTCATGAACTTCGCCGATCCTGTAGGTCCGGCCGGTGTAATAGAGGATGCGCTCGGTCGCGGTGGTCTTACCGGCATCGATGTGGGCCATGATGCCGATATTTCTCATCTTCTCGAGTGCAATGGTGCGTGGCATAAGGTCGTCGCTGACTGCGGCGGCAGAGCTTAGATATCTCCTAACTAAAAGATTGCGGGCAAGTTACCAACGGTAGTGAGCAAAGGCCTTGTTAGCCTCGGCCATACGGTGAACGTCGTCTTTCTTCTTGACGGCCCCGCCGCGCAGGTTAGCGGCGTCCATCAATTCGTTGGCCAGCTTGTCGGCCATATTCTTGTCGGGCCTGGACCGCGCACCAATCAGGATCCAGCGGATAGCCAACGAGGTGCGGCGGTTGTTCGGAACTTCGATCGGCACTTGGTAGTTGGCGCCACCGACGCGGCGCGTCTTGACTTCCAACAGAGGCTTGCAGTTCTCAATTGCCTTTTTGAAGAGCTTGAGCGGATCGTCGCTCGAACGCTCCTTCATCGTATCCATAGCGGAATAGAAGATCTTCTGCGAAGTGGTCTTCTTGCCGTCCCACATCATGGAGTTGATGAACTTCTCGGCCAGCGTCGAGTTGTAAACGCCGTCAGGCTGAATTTCGCGGATTTCGGCGCGTCTTCTGCGGGGCATACGTTCCTCTTCGAATCCTTACTTCTTCTTCTTGGCCGCGGCGGCCTGGCCGGCCTTCGGCCGCTTGGCGCCGTACTTCGAACGGCTCTGCATACGGCCGGAGACACCGGCAGTGTCGAGCGTGCCGCGCACAATGTGATAGCGAACGCCGGGAAGATCCTTCACACGGCCGCCGCGGATGAGCACGATCGAGTGCTCCTGGAGATTGTGGCCGACACCCGGGATGTAGGTCGTTACCTCAATGCCGTTGGTCAGGCGCACGCGGGCCACCTTACGAAGAGCCGAATTCGGCTTTTTCGGTGTGGTGGTGTACACGCGAGTGCAGACGCCACGGCGCTGGGGGCAGGCCTGGAGGGCAGGGCTGGCCGTTTTATAACGGGTGGGCGTGCGTCCCTTACGGACGAGCTGATTGAAAGTGGGCACGAACTATCCTCGCTGAGCAGCTTTCAGGGCGCTGGTTCCACCGGCATACATGACAACAGGCCGCGATCAATTCACGGCTTGAGGTGAAACCGGTAAATACCTCGAGATCAACCGTTGAGCGGGGCGTCTTACCGAATCGATGCCGATCCGTAGAGCCCGCCATTAGAGAGGGTCACTTTGGACACGCCCATGCTCTGTTCAGCGCTTTGTCTGAAAGAACCTCGGGGCGGCCCCCCGGACAACTTCCTGCCGTTTTTGTCCAGACTAGCCGGACGCAAGAAGGGTAGCCAAGGGAGAAGAGCCAACTCCTCGAACCCCTCTAGGATACACAACCTCATGAAATGCTGTCAACAGTTGAGGCAAATTCTACAAAACGGACGCCTTGGCGTCCTGAGGAGGCGCTGTTCGCGGGCTCTTCCCGCTTTTGTGGATCGTCACCAGTCAGGAGGGCCGCTTGCCACCCTGAGATCTCTGCGGGACCACCTGGGTGCCCGACTGGCACACCCGCTTCCTCAGACCCTCCAGCTAGACTCGCCGGGCGACCCGCGCGGCGCCTTTGGCGACTTTCATCCTGCGTGGGTCGCGCACTCGGCCACGGCCTCCGCAGCCGGGCTCTGCCAACCGCAGGAAGTGCCCAGCCGTACGGACCAGGACTCTCAGCGCGCCGGGCGCCAGCAACGTTATTCTAGGAAGCGATGCGAAGATTCATTGCTTCATTCGTCCTCTTCGCGCTTAGCGCGGCTGCTCAGAAGTTCGAGTTCTGGCCGGGAGCACAATACGATCCCGCCATCCCAACCATCCAGAAGGTGCTCGGCCACGAAGCCGGAATCCGCATCGCCCCGCACGCCGACATCGTGCGCTACTTCGAGGCCCTCGCCGCTGCCTCGCCCAACCGAGTCCGCCTGTTCGAGTACGCCAAGACATGGGAAGGCCGCCGCCTGATTTACGTCATCGTCTCGAGCGAGGCCAACATCAAGAAGCTCGACGAAATCAAAGCCGTCCAGAAGCGTCTGGCTGATCCCCGCAAAACGCCCGCTGCCGACGCCAAGCGCCTGATCGCCGCCCAACCGGCCACGCTCGGCCTCTCCTACGGCGTTCACGGCAACGAGATTTCTTCGCCCGACGCGGCCATGGTGACGGCCTATCACCTGCTCGCTTCACGCGGCGACGCCATGATCGACAACGTGCTCAAAAACGTTGTAATCCTGATCGATCCGCTGCAGAACCCGGACGGCCGGGATCGCTTCGTGAACAACTTCCGCGTCAATGAGGGCCTTGAACCGGACCCCAGCCCCTCCGCCGCCGAGCGCGCCGAGCCCTGGCCTGGCGGCCGCCCCAACCACTATTACTTCGACATGAACCGCGACTGGCACGCGCTCACGCAGCCCGAGACCGTCGGCCGCGTTCGCTACCTGCGTGAATGGCTACCCACCGTCTTTGTCGATCTCCATGAGATGGGGGGCAACTCGACCTACTTCTTCACGCCCGGCTCACTACCCATGAATCCGCACCTCACCAAGGATCAGAAGGACCAGATGAAGTGGTTCGGCCAGAACGACGCCAAGTGGTTCGACAAATTCGGCTGGCCCTACTTCACCCGTGAGGTCTTCGACGAGTTCTATCCCGGCTACGGCGCCTCCTGGCCCTGGTTCTATGGCGGCATGGGTATGACCTATGAAAACGCCTCCGTCCGCGGACTGGTCCTGCGCCGCAATGACGAGACCCTCTACACCTTCCAGGAGAGTGTCAAGAAGCACTTCGTCGCCTCCATCGCCACCTGCGAGACTGCTTTCACCTACCGGGAGAAACTGCTCGACAGCTTCTATCGCTACCAGGTCACCTCCATTGAGGAAGGCCAGAAAGAAGCCACCAGAGAGTACATCCTCCCGCGCCGCGGCGATGCCGGTGAGGTCGACAAACTCGCCCACCTGCTGGCCGAGCATGGCGTGGAGGTACGCCGGGCCGCGGCGGCCTTCAAGAATGGCGGCAAGGACTATCCTGCCGGCACCTACGTCATCTCGTCCGCTCAACCCCGCAAGCGCTTCCTGCGCGCCGTGCTCGATCCGCAGGTCAGTATGGAAGCCGACTTCATCAAGGAACAGGAACGCCGCCGGAAGAAGAAGTTGGGAGACGAGATCTACGACGTCACCGGCTGGTCTCTGCCGCTTCTCTATAACGTCGAATGCATCGCAGCCGGCGAGCTCTCGACGGTGAACGCCACTCCCGTCACAGGCCCCTTCATCCCAGGCAGCACCGTACCCGCCCGCGCCGAAGTCGCCTACCTGGTTCCGTGGGGCACTCAGGCTGCCGGACGCTTTCTCACCGCCGCTCTCCGCGCCGACCTGAAAGTGCATTCTGCCAACAAGGCGTTCACGCAAGCCGGCCGCAAGTTCGGCACCGGCACGCTGATCGTCCAAACCCGCCAGAATGGCACGAATGTCCACGAGAAGATCGCCGGTATCGCGGTGGCGAGCGGCGCCGAGATCGTCCCCACCAACTCGGGCTGGGTCGACGACGGCATCAACTTCGGCAGCAATAATGTCTCGCTGATCAAGAAGCCCACCATACTGCTGGCCTGGGACTCACCAGTCTCCAGCGGCTCGGCCGGACAAACCCGCTTCGTGCTGGAACGCCAATACGGCTACCCCGTCAGCGCGGTCCGGGTCTCCTCGCTCGCGTCCGTGGATCTGAGCAAATACCATGTCCTGATCCTCCCGGACTCCGGCATGGGCGGCTACTCCTCCGCAATCAGCGGCTCCACGTCGGATCGCATCAAGGCCTGGGTGCGCAACGGCGGCGTACTGATCGGCATCGGCGGCGCGCTCAATTACCTAAGCAGCAGCTCGGTGGATCTGGTCGCCATGAAGCAGGAGGGCCTGGCCCGCGATGGAGCCAAGCCCGCCGAGCCGGCTAAGCCCGGCGCCCCCGCCGCGGCCGGCCCAACTCCCGGCAAGATCCTGACCAAGCTGGAAGACTACGAGAAGGCGATTCAGGCTGACACCGAACTGCCTGACTCCGTCTCCGGCGTACTGGTGCGCGCCAAGGTCGATCCTGAGACCTGGGTGACCGCCGGACTCCCCGAGACGCTCAACGTCCTCGTCGATGGCCGCTCTATCTGGACTCCGGTCAAGCGCGACCGCGGCGTCAATGCCATTACATTCGCCGGTCCCGATGAGTTGCTGGCCTCTGGCCATATGTGGGAGGAGAACCGCAAGCAGCTCGCGTTCAAACCGTTTGTGACGGTGCAGAGCGCAGGCCGCGGCGCGGTGGTGGGCTTCACGGCCGACCCCAACTTCCGCGCCTACATGGACGGCCTGAACGTCGTCTTCCTCAACGCCGTCTTCCGTCACAGCGGCCTCTCCGGCCGCGGCGGCGCGGAGGCGGAGGAGTAGCCATCAGGGCCGCTTCGGCTCCTGGGCGGCCGCCACTTCGTTGAGCACTACGATATCGACTCGCCGGTTGCGATTGCGCCCTTCCTGGGTATCGTTTGACGCAACCGGCGCGGTGTCGCCAAACCCGCCGATCGACATGCGGCTGCGGTCCATTCCGAACTGCTGCGAATAGAGCTCCAGCATGGCGATGGCCCGTGCCGCCGACAACTCCCAGTTGCTGCGAAAACGCGCCGTACGGATGGGGATGGAATCGGTGTGACCCTCCATGCGAATCGGATTGGGATGCATCCGGACCTCCCTCGCAATCACTTCCAGCATTGGCAGAGTCGAAGGTTCCACGCTCTCCCCGCCGCTGGGAAACAGCGTGGCTTCCCGTAAACTGATCACCAGCCCGCGCCGCTCCATGCGGATCTCCAACCGCCCGTCGCTGATCTCCTTCTTGAGCTTGTCGTTCAGTTGATGCAGCGACGGCATCAAATCCACCGCACCGGCAAAGGCATCGATGTCGTCCTCGCGCACTGGCGGAGCGGTCTGCGGAACCTGGACCACCGGCGCCGCCGGGTTCGGCCCAGGCCCGACCTTCAGCATCCGGGAGATCGCCTGTGACACGCGCCCCTGCTCCATCGCTTCCCGGAATGCCTGGGAGATGCGCTGGGCTTCCACGGTGTTCGTCTTGGAGTGCGCATACAGCATTACGAAGAATGCAAACAACAGCGTGACGAAATCGGCGTAGGACACCAGCCAACGCTCATGATTGCCATGCGACTGGGCCCTGTGTCGTCGTGCCATGGACTATGCCGCCTTCTTTCCGCCGGCCACTCCGGCCTGCCGCGCCCCGCCTGCCGCCGGCCGCACCGGCAGATACGCCTCCAGCTTGCTGCGGATCATCTTGGGGTTCAGACCCTCCGCGATGGAGCAGACTCCTTCGAGAATCAGTTCCTGCCGCTCCCTCGCCGCCGCCGCTCGCAGCCGGATCTTGTGCCCCCCCGGCAGGAACAACAGGTTGGCCGACCCCACACCGTAGATCGTCGCCACAAACGCCGCCGCAATCCCTTTGCCTACCTTCGAGATGTCGCTCAAATCCCCCATCACCGTGATCAGCCCCAATACCGCGCCAATGATTCCGATGGTGGGCGCGAATCCTCCGGCCGCCTCATAGACCTTCGCCACCTCCTCCCAGCGCCGCTCCCCCACGTCCATGTCCAACTCCATCGAGGATCGGATCTCCTGCAGATCCACCCCATCCACAGCCAATGTCAGGCTCCTTCGCAGAAAGGGATCCTCCACCTCCATCACGTCCTGCTCCAAGGCCACAATCCCGCTCTTCCGCGCCCGCGTCGCAAAATCGACGATCGTGTCCACTAACGCGGCACTCTCGTCCGGCTGTTCCATCAGCAACGTCCCGATCATGCCTACCGCCCGCTTCACCAGGCTCAGCGGATTGGCCACCAGCGTCGCACCCAAGCTTCCGCCCAGCACGATCAATGCCGCCGACGCACCCATCAGATCGCCAGCTCGCCCGTGCTCCAGGTAGTAACCACCCAGAATCCCCCCCACGGCCAGCAGCAACCCGCCAACTGTCCCCAGATCCAGCTTTCGTTGTCCGCGCGCCTGCGCCGCCATCCCTCGCTCTCCCTACCGCTCGCCAGCTTCGGAATGCACGGTGTCCCCCGTCATCGGATGGACTCGACGACGGTACTCCTCCACCCGCCGGACAACCTCGTCAGCCCCTTCCAGAACCATCACCTTCTGCCCATTGATTGTCGTCACCACCGTGTCCGGAGTCGTCTCGACAAACTCAATCAGATCTGCGTTCAGATAGAAGAGTGACCGGTTGATACGCGTCAGCCTGATCATGATGAGCCTCACGAGGCTTATCGGCACGCCGCCGGTTCGTCCCAGTCTTTAATCGGGTTTAGCTGAGCAGGTCCAGGATGGACCGCAGTTCCTTGCGCACTGCCAACATCTGCTTGTTAGCCTTGGCAACGTCGCCCGGGTCTGGCCCGAACAGGTTGCTCTGCGTCGGCGCTGGAGCCGGAGCCTGTGACACCGCCGCCGGCCTGGGATGCGATTTCCGCTGGTGCAGGAACGTCCGCGCACCTTCGATGGTGAAGCGCTTCTCATAGAGTAAGTGCTTGATTTCCAACACCATCTCAACGTCCTTGCGGCGGTACAGCCGCTGGTTGGTCCCGGATTTCTTCGGCGACAGCGCCGTGAACTCCGTCTCCCAGTACCGAAGAACGTAAGCCTTGATTCCCGTCAGACGACTCACGTCGCCGATCCGGAAATACAACTTGTTCGGGATGTCTACCGGCTCTGGCCGGGCTGCTGCCGTCGCCATGGATTTTCCGCGCCTAACGTCATCCTAAAGAAACCCCGCACCCGCGTCAACCATTTCCTTCTTAAAATGTTTCCAGGACCCTCTGCGTGCTCAGCCTCCACCTCGGCTACCATAAAAGCACGATGTCATTGATCGCCGGAATTCACCCGGTGCGCGAAGCCCTCAAGGCCGGCCAACCCATGGACCGCGTCCATGTGATCCGCGGCGGCGGCGGGCCTCGCCTCCAGGAGATCATAGAACTCTGCCGCGAGGCCAAGATCCCCGTCCGCTTTGACGCCCGTGACGCCATGGACCGCCTCGTCAAAGGACTGCCCCACCAGGGAGTGGTGGCCTTCCCGTGCAGCCAGAAAACAGCCACTTTGGACGACGTCATCGGTCGTGCCGGACTACTGGTAATCCTCGATGGCGTGGAGGACCCCCATAACCTCGGCGCCATCGTCCGGACT
The DNA here is from genome assembly GCA_964450255.1 of uncultured Candidatus Solibacter sp. Taxonomy (GTDB): domain Bacteria; phylum Acidobacteriota; class Terriglobia; order Bryobacterales; family Bryobacteraceae; genus Paludibaculum. The sequence goes on from CAYVDY010000299.1 coordinate 7,294, forward strand.
GCCCACGCCGCCGGAGCCACCGCCGTCGTCGTACCGGAGCGCCGCGCCGCGGGCCTCACCGAAACCGTCGCCAAGGCCGCCGCCGGCGCCCTCGCCGTCCTGCCTGTCGTCAAGGTCACCAACCTGAACCGCACCTTGGAGCTGTTGAAAGAAAAAGGGTTCTGGATCTACGGCCTGGACGAGCGCGGTACGCAGTCCTATTCCGATACCGAATTCACCAATCCCGCCGCCATCGTGCTCGGCGGGGAAGGCCACGGCCTCCACGAGCAGATCCGCCGCCACTGCGACTTCCTCGTCCGGATCCCCATGGCCGGCCAGATCGCATCGCTCAACGTCTCAGTGGCCGCCGGCGTAGTCCTGTTCGATTGGCGCCGCCGCACACAACTCGAGGTAAAACCATGAAGGCACTAGTAAAAGCACAGTCCGCCCCTGGCCTCTGGCTGGAAGATATCCCTGTCCCGGAGGTGGGCATTAACGACGTCCTCATCCGCGTCGAGCGCACGGCCATCTGCGGCACGGACCTCCACATCTACAAATGGGATGAGTGGGCCCAGAAGACCATCCCTGTCCCGATGGCCGTCGGCCACGAGTTCGTGGGGCGCGTTGAAAAGGTCGGCTCGAACGTAGCCGATTTCCAGCCCGGCGAGCTCGTCAGCGCCGAAGGCCACGTCGTCTGCGGACGGTGTCGCAACTGCCTGGCCGGACGCCGCCACTTGTGCGCCCACACCATGGGAGTCGGCGTGAATCGCCCCGGCGCCTTCGCCGAGTTCGTCTGCGTCCCCATGGCCAACGTCTGGCGGCACGACCCATCGGTTCCGCTCGACATCGCCTCCATCTTCGACCCCTTCGGCAACGCCGTCCACACGGCGCTCAGCTTCCCGGTTCTCGGCGAAGACGTACTGATCACCGGCGCCGGGCCCATCGGCCTGATGGCCGCCGCGGTCGTCCGCCACGCCGGCGCGCGCTTCGTGGTCATCACCGACGTCAACCCGTATCGCCTCGACCTGGCCCGGAAGTTCGGTGTCACCCGCGCCGTGGACGCCCGCAGCGAGAAGCTCGCCGACGTCCAGAAGGCGCTCGGCATGACCGAAGGTTTCGACGTCGGCCTGGAGATGTCCGGCAATGACGCAGCCTTTCGCGACATGCTCGCCAATATGTCCCATGGCGGCCGCATCGCCATGCTCGGCATACCGCCCGG
>CAYVDY010000300.1:0-8461 GCA_964450255.1 uncultured Candidatus Solibacter sp.
CGCACGCTTGGAAAGCGTGTTTACGGGAAACCGTAACGAGGGTTCGAATCCCTCCCTCTCCGCCATCCCTAATTTACTGGGCCCAATTCCAGACCTCCGCCCGTGCGTGCCAGCCAGTCCGCTGCTGAGATAGACACTCCGGCGCCGGTCGCGACTTTGCGCAGAACCGAGACGTACCTGCCGGAACAAGCATAAGCGGGAATGACCAGCAGAGCCGCTTGAATACGGCCTCAAGCGGCTTCCGATACTCTGGTGGTCTGGGTACGTCTGCCAGACATGCCCTCACGTAAAGGAGCCATAGATGACATTCATTCGCTTAGCCACGGCATTTCTATGCCTGACAGTCTCACTGGCCGCCCAGCAGAGCTACGATCTCGTTGTCTATGGCGGCACGGCTGGCGGCGTAATGACCGCTGTCGCAGGCGCCCGCCATGGACTGAAGGTTGCGCTCATTAACCCCGGTGGCCCCATCGGCGGCATGGTAAGCGGTGGCCTGTCGAGCACCGACGTCGGCAGGCGAGAGGTAATAGGAGGGCTATCGCTTGAGTTCTACTTCCGCGCCGGCCGCCACTATAGTCTCGACCGCCATCTTCAGGAGATCGCCTGGAAACCTGAGCCCAAAGTTGCCGAATCGATCATGCGCGGCATGCTCAAGGAAAGCGGCGTCACACTGATCGAGAACCACAGACTTCGCGAACAGACGGGTGTCCGCAAAGAAGGCCTTCGCGTTGTCGAGATCACAACCGAGAATGGTTCGCGCTTCCAAGGCAAGGTCTTTGCCGACGCCACGTACGAGGGCGATCTGATGGCCCAGGCCAAGGTCAGCTATACCTTCGGCCGCGAAGCTGTTTCGCAGTACGGCGAACCTCTCGCCGGCGTGCGCGCCGTCACCCCCAGCCATCAGTTCCCCATCGACATACCGGCGAGGGATGAGAGGGGGAATCTGCTTCCCGAGGTTTCCGGTGAGCCGCGCGGCGAGCCTGGCTCGGCGGACAAACGAATTCAGGCCTACAACTTCCGTATCATCGCCACGAACGTGCCAGAAAACCGAGTCCCCTGGCCCAAGCCCGCCAATTACGCCCCCCAACGCTACGGACTGCTGCTGCGCTACATCAACGCTATGTCGTCTTACCTGGGCCGCACCATGGAGTTCACCGACGTCAGTGCGCCCGGAGTGATCCCTAACGGCAAGGCCGACCACAACAATCGCGGCGGTTTCTCGACCGATTACATCGGCAGGAACTACGGCTATCCTGACGGCTCCTACGCCGAACGCGAACGAATCTGGAAGGACCACGAAGAGTATCAGATGGGTTTCTACTACTTCCTGGCAAACGACCCACGCCTGCCTGAGTCGATGCGCAGGACCGCGCAGGAGTGGGGGCTATCCAGGGACGAGTTCATCAATACCGCCCATTGGCCCAACCAGTTGTACATCCGCGAAGGTCGTCGGATGATCGGCGAGTACGTGTCGATACAAAAGGATCTGCAGATCGACCTCGCCAAGCCCGACGTGATCGGCATGGGCAGCTATGCCTCGGACTCACACAACCTCCAACGCTTCGTGAATGACAAGGGCTTTGTCGAGAACGAGGGCGACGTGCAAGTAGGCGTGAAGCCCTACCAGATTCCCTACCGCTCCCTCACTCCGAAGCGCGCCGAGGTGTCGAATCTGCTGGTGCCGGTCTGCTTTTCAGCCAGCCACGTCGCATACTCCAGCATGAGGATGGAACCGCAGTACATGATCATTGGCCACGCTTCCGGCGTGGCGGCGGCGATGGCCGTGCAGCAGGGAGTCCCGGTCCAGGACGTCCCGGTTGGCGAGTTGCAGAAGACGCTGTTGAATGAAGGGGCGGTCTTCGAATACGGCATCGAAAACCAGAACAAGGCTTTGGCCCTCATTCGCAAAGGGTTTCCTCCGCCAGCACGCCGCGGCCCGGCGCCTTGGGCGCGTCCGGCAGGCAAATAGCTACGAAGAGAAAACAATGACACACAGATCAACACAAAGAATTCCCTCGGCCACACTGGCCTTGCTCATGGCGTTTGGCGCCCTCTCCTGTGGGGCGGGCCGCTCGGCCGACGTCATCATCTACGGAGGCACCTCGTCAGGGATCGCAGCCGCGATTCAGGTCTCCCGCATGGGCAAGAGCGTCATCGTGCTCGAACCCGGAACCCACGTCGGCGGCCTCACCACGGGTGGCCTGAGTTGGACGGACATCGGCAACAAGATGGTGGTCGGTGGCATCTCCCGTGAGTTCTACCAACGGATCAAGAGGAAGTACGAAGCCCCCAAGGCATGGTCGGCTGAGACTCGCGATCAGTACTTCGAACGCCGGCGCGGTCCCAACGCGAAGGATGAGGACGCAATGTGGACCTTTGAGCCCAGGGTCGCCAGCGATGTCTATCGGGAGATGATGGCCGAAGCGGGCGTCAAGGTGATCACCAGTGCTCGCCTCGATCTGACCCCCGGCAAAGGCGTCGTCAAACAGAATGGCCGCATCGTCGCCATCGTCCTTGAGGGCGGTGCGCGGTATGAGGGAAAGGCATTCATCGACGCCACCTACGAGGGCGACCTGATGGCCAAGGCCGGCGCCTCTTACACCGTAGGCCGTGAGAGTAACGCGAAGTATGACGAAACGTGGAACGGCTCCCAGGCGGCTCACTTCCACGGCCACCAGTTCCCGGAAGGCGCGAATGTCGATCCTTATGTCGTTCCCGGAAAACCCGAAAGCGGTCTATTGCCAGTCATCGATCCCACCGGCCCTGGCGTGGAAGGCGCCGGCGACAACCGGATCCAGGCCTACTGTTTCCGCATGTGCCTCACCAGCGATCCCAAGAACCAGATCGCCATCGCCAAGCCCGAAGGCTATGACGAGAAGGACCACGAACTCCTCCTCCGCTTCGCCGAGACTGGCAAGTATCACAACCCTGCCAGCAAGTACGATCCCATCCCCAATCTCAAGACCGACACCAATAACCACGGCGCTGTCTCGACAGACTATATGGGCGCCAACTGGGATTACCCCGACGCCGATTACGCCACCCGTGACAGGATCATCAAGCACCACGAGGTCTATCAGCGAGGTTACATGTGGACGTTGCAGAACCATCCGCGCATCCCCGAGAAGATCCGCGCTTACTACCGCCAGTGGGGTCTTCCAAAGGACGAATTCACAAGCAACGGCGGCTGGGCGACGCAACTCTATGTGCGCGAGGCACGCCGTCTGATCGGCGCGGAGGTGATGACCGAGCACCACGTGATGGCGCGCAAACTCGCTGCCGACTCGGTCGGCATGGGTGCCTATGGCATGGACTCGCACAACGTCCAGCGGTACGTCACCAAAGATGGCTTCGTCCGCAACGAGGGCAACGTCCAGGTGGGCGGTTTCCCGCCCTATCCGATCAGCTACCTCTCGATGGTGCCAAAGAGGGAGGAGCTATCGAATCTGCTCGTGCCCGTCTGCCTGTCGGCAACGCACATCGCTTACGGTTCCATCCGGATGGAACCGGTCTCCATGGTCCTGGGCCAATCGGCTGCCACCGCGGCTGTGATGGCGATTGATGATAAGGTCGCAGTTCAGGATGTGGATTACGGGAAGCTGAGGCAGCGGCTACTGGCCGATAAGCAGGTCCTCCAGGCGCAACCTGAACTAAGCATGGGCGACATCGACCCGGCTCAACTCGAAGGTGTTGTCATCGACAGCCAGTTTGCCCGTCTCAGCGCGGCGTGGAAAGGCAGCCGCGTCGATAAGCCGCGCCTGGGTCCGTCCTACTTCCATGACCTGGATGCCCGTGATGGCCGGGCAACGGCGCAGTTCACCGTGAAGCTCGCCGCACCCGGGCCCTATCGTGTGAAGCTCCTCTTCCCGCATAAGGCCGACAGGGCCAGCAACGTCCCCGTAGTGATCGCCGGCGGCGGTAAGACCTACCGCGCTGCGGTGAACCAACGCAAACCGGCGGACTGGATCGGTGTCTATGACCTGCCGGCCGAGTTCACCGTTACGATTTCCAATCAGGGCGCGAATGGTGCCGTAACTGTCGATGGGCTGCAAGTGGTGCCCGCCCGCGGCAGGTAACCGCGTGCGTCCATATCGCACCGGCGATACCTGCTATCCTGTAGCGCATTATGCTTCGACGGACGTTATTGGCGATGGTGCCCGCCGTGCTCACAGCCGGCACGAAGCGCACCTGGAGCGAAGTGGAGCGGATGCTCGCCAGCGGCCAGTTCGCGGGAAAACTCTCGGTCGATGACCTGCCGACGCCTGCCCTTCTGGTCGATCTGGACGCCCTGGATGCGAACATCGCCAAAATGACCGCGCACTGCAAGGCGAAGAACCGGACCCTGCGTCCGCACGGTAAGACCCACAAGACACCGGAGATCGCGCTGCGCCTGATGAAAGCCGGCGCCGTCGGAGCCTGTGCCGCCAAACTGAGCGAGGCCGAGGCGTTCGCCCGAGGGGGTGTCAGCGGAATTCTGGTAACGGGCGCCGTGATCGGCCAGCACAAGATCGAGCGCGCCATCGCGCTCGCCCGGGTGAAGCCGGACACCATGTTTGTCGTCGATAACTCCCGCAACGTTGCGGAACTCGATGACGCCGCGCGCGCCGCGAAACTGAAGCTGAATCTGGCCATTGATCTTTACGTGGGTAACCGCACTGGCATTCGGACAGGCGAGCCCGCGCTGGCTCTGGCGAAGGAAGTCGCCTCGAAGAAGAATGTCCGGCTAGCCGCGCTCCAGGCATATGCGGGCCACGCTTCCCATCGCAAGGGCTTCGAGGCCCGGTCCGAGTTCTCTCGTGCGTGCATGCAACCGGCCGTCGAGACTATGCGCGCAATTGAGAAGGCGGGAATCGAACGTCCTCTGCTCACTGGCGGCTCCACCGGCACATACAACATCGATTGCGACATCGAGGGAGTGGCGGAATTGCAGCCGGGCAGTTTTCTGTTCATGGATATCGACTACAACCGCATCGGCGGCAAGGACGGCGCCGTCTACCGCGACTTCCAGAATTCCCTGACAGTTCTTACCACCGTGGTGAGTAAACCCTCTGACGCCGAAGCCGTGGTCGACGGCGGGCTCAAGGCGTTCTCCACAGACAAGCCATTCACCCCGGAGGCGAAGGGCATCGAAGGGCTCGTTTTTTCCTGGGGCGGAGATGAGCACGGCAAACTGAACCTGGCCAAAGCGACAGCCGGTGTGAACGTGGGTGACCGGGTAGAGTTCATCGTGCCGCACTGCGATCCGACCGTAAATCTTTACGACCGCATCTACGGCGTGCGCGGCAAGCAGGTGGAGTTGTCCTGGCGCATCGCGGCCCGTGGCATGAGCCAGTAGACGGCCGGAGTGGTCTCGATCTCGCCACGGGGACAGACCCCAACTCGATACCGCCCGACCGTGCCGGATCTGCTCCCTATCAAGCCGTTCAGCGGCGAGTCAACTTCAGGATGGGCGGAACGGGCCCACTATTCAAACAACCAGTCAAGGTCGGGGCGGGGACCGAAGAAGACCATGCGCGGGACCGGTTGGGCGGTGCCCTTCACGAACCCCAGGACAACGTAGGCTCCCGGGCCAAAGTCAAGGTTGCTGCGGCCAGGCGGGAGCGAGTGGGCGTAGACCGTGAGGGCGGGGTGGCCTTCAATCTCGACAGCGTTGCGGAGGATTGGCTCCCACTCGTCCCTGGGAGGCGCGGCGGCGGCGTTCCGTTTCTCGCTGCGGAAGAAGCCAACCAGGATTTGGGCGGACTCCGGGATCTCAAAGTCCAGAACGACGCCGGACTTAGCCGCCGTTTCGTTGGCGACGCGCAGACCTCGCATGCCCTTCAGTTCGGAGGCGACGTTTCGAATGGTGAGCGGCCGGTCGGTGTAGATTCTCGCGCCCGGCTCTACGATGAAGCCTTCGGCGGATGACTTCGCGACGACGAACGGCAGGGGCGCAGGCTCCTGCTGCGCGGCGGTGGCGCCGGAGGTCTCCAGCAGTTTCAGGTTGCGCTGAAAGTTGGCCAGCTCGCGTTCGTAGGCGGGAATGCAGTCGCGCCAGTGCGTGTAGCGGCCTGGCGCGCCGAGAAACGGCACACGTCGGAAATGGCTGTGAATGCTGCAGGCCTCGCGGTAGGCAGCATCGGTGAGCGCCAGCAATTGACGATAGTGATCGAGGCTGTCCTGAAGGAGCGGGAGGGCTTTGCGGAGGTCGTCCAGATCGCGGGAGTAACCATAGCGGAGAACCAGGGCGGCGGCCCGGGTCTTGGCCTGGTAGTAGAGCATCTGGCGGTGAACAGCGCGGACATCGTTCGCCAGGCGGGCGAATTCGTCGCGGTTGAGGGTGACACGCGGTGCGGCGGCGTCGAGGGCGGCAACGGCGCGGCGCGTGGATTCCACCACTTCGTCTGCCACGCCGAGCGGCGTTTCTCCCTCATGCGATTGGTGGTTCCACTCGCGGGCGACGTAATCCTTCAGACGCTCTCCGGGCGGCGCGTCGCCGGTCCAGAGCAGGGGGAACTCGTTGTAGCGGACGGGATTGATGAGCTGCGTCATCAACATGCCCAGAGTGAAGGACTGGCGGTTGCCTTCGGTGATGCCGATTCTGGGCAGCAGGCGCGGCTGGGCGACGCCGGCCAGTTGGTAGGCAGTGGAGATGTTCGCTGCGGCTCCAGCGGTACGGTATTTGAAGGCGTGGCGGTCAGTGCAATATTTACGGCCAACCGCAGTTTCCCGGATCGGATTCCAGGCGTAGCGGGCCCAGGCTTCAAACCAGATCCAGTCGCGTTCGATCTGAAGTATTGGCGGGTTGTCGGCGGAGACGGGCCAGTCCCAGTAACGGAGAGGGTAGACGTGCAGTCCCTTGATGCCGATGCGCTGGGAGGACTGCATCGTTTTCTGGATGAACTCGGTGGCGCCCCAGCGGAAGGGTTCGAGGTTGGCGAGTAAGTGGACGTTGGAGATGTGGGTGGAGCCGAGGCCGACCAACTTCCTGTGCAGTTCGAGCACATCGCCACGAACATCGGTCCAGGTGAGCGACTCGCCGTTCCACTTGTGCATGGTGTAGATGTTCCTGTAGAGGGGCAGCGCGCGGGCCATTGCCTCCTCGATGCGCGTGGCGTGGGCTCGGACGATGATGGGCGGCTCCCTGGTGGTGCCGAGGGCCTTCATGCCGTCCCGGACACCTGGGATGACAGTCTCGGCGAGCCACGCCGGGCCGTGCTGCGGGGCAAGGGCTTCGCCAAGGGTCATCATCAGGCCGGCGTTTGGATATTGGCTGATGAACTCAGAGATGCAGTACCGGGTGTAGGCGCTGACCAGCGGCGTGGGCGTGGAGTGATGGAAAGCGATGCCGCGTGAGCGGGCGAGCGCGTGGGAGATGTGAATGTTGTAGAACATCTGGATGACCCAGATGCCACGGCGATCGGCCTCGGTGGTGAGCCAGCGGAACATGGCAATGTTGCGGTCGAGTTGCTCGTTTGTCAGTTCCTGCGCGTCGGGGTATTGCGGCAGCTTCAGCAGCGACGTGAACGGGTGGCCGTTCCACAGGTAAAGGGAGTTCATCCGGCCTTCCGCGAGGAAGTCGAGGTACTTCGTCCAGAGCTGTTTGTCGTAGAAGAAGGGGAACTCCTCGGGCGTGTACCGGTAGTCGTAGCTGGCCCCGTCATAGGTGAGAGCGGTCTTCTGCATGCCGACATTGGTGCCGCGCAGGACGAACTGTGGGGCGTCGGTGATGTCGAGCGCGGCGGGGAGGGCGTTGGCGCCGCGGATGCGGCTGGCGAGCTCGATGCAGGCATAGAGCGTACCGGAGGCGTCGGATGCCTGGATCCGGAGATCATTCGCCTGACGAGATATGCGGAATCCTTCAACGGGCAGCGACGCCTGGCGCTCAATGGAAACTGTGGGCGCGGCGGATATGGAGGCGAGAGCTGACTGGAGCTTTTCGAGGCCGAAGAGTTCGCGCGGCTCGAGAGTGTGGTCGGTGATGACGGACGGGGGCGCAGCGAGAACGGTCAGCAGCAGCAGGGGGGACAGGAGTATCACACGCATGGCTGATTGCATTCTACGCCGCATACGAAAGGGGCACCCAGGAGACAGGCTCAGGACCGCGGCGACACCCGCAGGCGAACTTCCGCGCCCTCGTCAACCCAGAACTCCTCGCTACCGGCAACAAACGCGCCCGCCTCGATCTTCAGTGGCCGCCCCCGGTCATCGACAAGCTTGTGTCCCTTCGAGTTGACGAAATCGGTTGTGTTGGACGTGATGGAAATGCTCCCTCCCTTGTGGACCAACGACCGGAACACAATGGTCACGCTCTCGCCGGATACGCGCTCGGCTGTGCCTTCCAGCGCCGCGCCCAGGAACGTCCCCGGCCCGACGACGGAAGCCGACACGTGGGCGCCGGCGCGGCTGACCTTGTTTCCGCTCGGTTTCCGCAGTTTGGCAGGTAATCCGCGCTCCTTTTGCCGCACACTGGCTTCCGTTT
>CAYVDY010000301.1:0-8413 GCA_964450255.1 uncultured Candidatus Solibacter sp.
GCGAAGTCCGAGTTCTCGCTCAGGAAGCCGTAGCCGGGGTGAATCGCATCCACGTTCGTGATTTCGGCTGCGCTGATCACCGATGGAATATTCAGATAACTGAGCGAACTCTTAGCCGGACCGATGCACACCGCTTCATCGGCGAAACGCACATGCAGCGAGTAGCGATCGGCTTCGGAGTAGACAGCGACCGTCTTGATCCCGAGGTCCTTGCAGGCGCAGATCACGCGCAGTGCAATTTCACCCCGGTTGGCAATGAGAATCTTCTGGATCATCGCCGCTGCTCTAGTTGGGCTTGACGAGGAATATGACCTCGCCATACTCGACCGGCGCGCCGCTCTGAACCAGCTGCTTCACGATGGTGCCGGAGATTTCAGACTCGATCTCATTCATCAACTTCATCGATTCGATGATGCAAAGCACCTTGCCCGGCTTGATGGAATCACCAACGCGCACGAAGGCATCCGAGCCTGGCGCGGGCGATTCATAAAATGTGCCGACGATGGGTGACTTCACAGCTTCCAGCGTTGGATCCGTCAAGTCCGGCTCGCCCGGCGCCGGAGCGGCGGACGGCGCGGCGATATTCACCTGCGGAGGCGGCTGATAGGCCGGAACCGGCGCGTGCGACACCGCCTGCTGCGGCATGTGAATCTCTTGCGTGACCACACCGGCAGTGCGCTTGATCCAGACACGGTTGTCGCCGCGCTGCACTTCCAGCTCCGCCACGCCGGTGGAGGTCACCATCTGTATCATCTCGCGAATTTCTTCAATGGTCATGATGAAATTTCCAGGAATTCCTTTGTAGTCGGCGTCAGTACTTCCACGCCGGTCGCCGTCACCAGGACGGTATCCTCGATGCGAATTCCTCCGAACCCTTCGAGGTAAACGCCCGGCTCAATGGTGATCACCATGCCGGGTAAGAGCGGCGATTCCACTTTCGCGCCGAGGCGCGGGCCCTCGTGGATCTCAAGACCCAGACCGTGGCCCGTGGAGTGCGTGAAAAACTGATCGTGGTTATGCCCCCGCAACGTTTCCCGTGCAGCCGAATCCACCGCCGCGCAGGTTGCGCCCGGACGGACAGCGGCGATTGCGGCGAGTTGTGCTTCCAAAACCATATTGTAGAGAGCGCGAACCTTTCGGCCAGGTTTCCCAAGATGGACCACCCGAGTCATGTCGCTCGCGTAGCCTTGCACGCTGGCACCCATGTCAATCAATAGTAACCGATTGGTTTTCAGCCGTTCAGCGGTCGGCCGGGCATGCGGCAGCGCCGACCGCCGGCCGCACGCCACGATGGTCTCGAACGCAGTGCCTTCCGCCCCAAGGCGCCGCATCCGGTAATCCAGTTCCGCCGCGACCTCCAACTCCGTCATGCCGATCTTCAGCAACGGCAGCGTCAGTTCCAGCGCCCGCGAGTTGAGCAATACCGAGCGGCGGATTTTCTCGATCTCATCCGGCGATTTCACAGCCCTCAGCGCTTCCACCAGACCTTGCACGGGCTGCAGATTCGCCTTCGCGCCAATGTGGGTTCCGATGGCGTCCCAATCGGCATGCGAGACCTTGTCTGCTTCCAGCGCCAACCGGAAGAGCCGCCTGCGCCGGATCTCCTTCGCCGCTTCCGGCCAGATCGCTCCCCGCACCACCCGGACCGGCACGTCGCACTCCTGCGCTGCCTGAATGTCATATCGCGGATCGGTATAGAGAATGCACTCACGAGCACTTACCAGAAGCAGCGCGTTGCTGCCCGTGAATCCGCAAAGGTAGCGAACGTTGGGCAAATGAGTGATGGCAATGGCGTGCGCCTTGTGCTGTTGTAGCAGGCGGACCAGATGTGCGCGCCGCTCGCCGCGAGGATCGGATTTCTGATGCAAACTTTGTTATTGTAACATCGCACGGAAAGCAAGCGCCCCTCGTCCAAGGGTATCTTCCGCCGCCCTCGCACGCGCCCGCACCGCACTTTCACCGCCGAAATCGGCAGGGTGGAAGCCTGGGGCCCTGTCGCTGTGTTAGATTCGAAGTTTGACTTGGGCCTGAGGCGGTCTCCGTGCAGATTTTTCTTCAAGGCAAGCTCCTTGGAATTGAGCCGTTCATTCGCGACGCGCGCAGCGGGCGTGATGCCCGCGGCGGTCTCGAAGCGCTCAGCGGGCGTTGCCTGTACATCTCGTTGTTATGCGAAGCCATTCCGCGGGCGCTGTTGCAGCGGCTGGGATTGGCGCCGGAGCTGTTGGGCTCCAGCGGCGGCGGGCAGTTCCTCGTCGTTCTACCGGCCGAGAATCGGGCCGAAGCGCATGAGTTCCTGATCGATGCCACCCGCCGGCTCTCCGAGTTCACCGGCTCGCGCCTGCGGCTCGCCTGGGCCGCGACAGAAAACCTTGGCGCCTGGAGCGATGTCCGCAAGCGTCTCGACGAAGAGATGGCCCGGTGGCGCGGCGCCGACGCGCTGGAACCCGGCGGCCTGTTCGAGCCCTTCCAGGCGGATCAAGAATTCGACGAGTTCTTCCGTACACTTTACAAAGGCCTGCCCGCCAGTTCCGCCGCCGTTTGGGACACTGCCGCGCGCGGCATGCTGGCCGCCGAGGGCGAAGCACACTGGATCGCCACGCACTGCGCCCCGGGGCGCGACGGACGCGTGCAGGCGTCACAATTTGACCTGGCACGGCGCGCCCACGGAAAGCGAACCTGGGGTGTGCTGCGCGGCGACGTCGATCTGTTCTCCGCACGTTTGCGCAAGGCTGCCACCGTGGAAGAACACATCCAGCTCTCCGTCTTCTTCAAGCAGTTCTTCGCCGGCGAAGTTCAGGTCCGCTGCTCGCAGCCCGAGTTTCTCCGCAAGGTCAGCGTCCTCTACACCGGCGGCGACGAATTCGCCGTGGTGGGCAGTTGGGACGCGTTGATCCCGTTCGCGCGGGAGATCGAACGCGTCTTCCAGCACTCGGCCGACGACTTCCTGAAAGAGTTTCCCGGCCCCGAAGGCAAGTCGCTCTCAATGGCCCTGGCTCTGGCCTCGAGCCCCGACGCCGATCCCGCCAGCGTCTATGTCGAAGCCGGCCAGCAGTTGGAGATCGCCAAAAGCGCCGGCCGGGACTCGTTCGCGCTGATGGGCAGGGTGCTGGATTGGAAGCAACTGGCGGAAGCCGCCGAGTTGAAAGGCATCATGCTGAAGTTGGTGCACGACTTCGGCTGTTCTCCCCAGTTTTTGGGCGAGTTGGGCTCGTTCTATCGCGAGACGGATCGGATTCTGCCGGCGAAAAGCTCCCGGCGGGCACAGGAGACACAGCAGCGTCCGTGGCGGCTGCATCGCCGCTTGAATCGCGTGCTGGACGGACCGGAACGGAACCGCGAGTTCCAGAAGGCCCGCAATACGGTATTGGCGGCATTTCTGACGCGCGGCCAGGCGCAGTTGAAACTGAAGCCCTCAGGGCGCGTCGCGCTGGAATGGGCGCGTTACATGGAAGAGGTTGAGTAACATGAGCGAACTCGAACCGCAAGAGACACCGATCGAGCAGACTCCGGCCGTTGAACAGCCGGCAGTTGAGCAGCCGGTGGCTGAGACACCAGCGGCAGCGCCGCCTGAGGTTCCCGAACCCGCCGCTGCTCCGGAAGTGGTCGTCCAGGCAGTGACGCCACCGCCGGCATCGGAAGAAAAGCCAGCGGCCAAGCCGCCGGAACCGCGGGCAGCCAAACCCAACGACCGTGGACCCCGGCCAGACCGCCGCGAGCGCCAGGGCGCCCCGGCCGGTGCAGCCGCCGGACCCAAGCCGGAACGCGGTCCAGATCGTGGACCCGACCGCGGCCAGGGACGAGGCCCGGACCGCGGACCGGATCGTGGGCCCGATCGCGGCGGCGACCGCCGTGGCCCGCGCGGACCCGAACGCGGCGGAGACCGTGGCCGCGGACCCGAGCCGCCCACCGAGATCGATCTCGACAAGCTCGTCTCCGATAGCCTTTATCTCGATAACCAGGCCCACGCCGTCGTGGCCCGCCTGCGGGATATGGACTCCGGCACGCGCAGCCAGTTGCGGCGCTTCTTCAGCGCTGTGAGAAGGGCGTACCGCTCGGCCGAAGGCGAGCGCCAGCATCAGTTCGTTATGCTGCGTGCGCGCCTGGCCTACACCATCGCGCGCCACCAGTTGCGGAGCCTGGATCCGCTGGAGCGCCTGCTCCTGCAGGTGACGCGCAAGAACGACGCCAAGGGTTACGAGCGCTTCCGCGATCTGTTCGAAGCCATCGTGGCCTACAACGAGTAGAGAATTTTCCCGGAGACTGTCATGAGTTCCCATTCCTCCGATACGAAGCTCGGCCTGATCGGCAAGCTGATGCTGGATGGCGAGATGATCTGTGAGACCGGCCTGCACATCGGCGCCGGCAAGGGCTCGCTCGATCTGGGCGGCGCCGACAACCCTGTGGTGAAGGACGCCTTCGGGCGGCCGTACGTGCCGGGCAGCTCGCTGCGCGGCAAGATGCGGAGCCTGCTGGAGCAGTCCGCCGGACTGGTCTCCCCCTCGGATCTCGTCTACCTCTCGCGCCGCCGCGGGCAGGAAGTCCGCATCCACCAGAGCGACGAAGCCGGCGACGAAATCTGCCTCCTGTTCGGCCGCAACCCAGGCCGCGTCGAGCGGGTCTCGGGCGACGCCATGGAGCCGAAAACGGCTACTCCGGCACGCCTCACAGCCTATGACGCGCCGCTGGACCTGGATTCCATCACCGTCCAGATGCGCGAAAACCTCGACGACGAGCTCACCGAGGTCAAGAGCGAGAACGCCATCGACCGCGTCACCGCGCAGTCCAATGCCCGTACCCTCGAACGCGTCCCCGCCGGGGCGAAGTTCAGGGTTCGCTTGGTGCTCGATATTTTGTGCGCCGAGGACCGTGAACTGGTCGCCACCCTCGTTCAGGGCATCCGCCTCCTGGAAGACGACGCCCTCGGCGGCGGCGGCTCCCGCGGCAGCGGCCGCGTCCGCTTCAGCGGCTGGAAACTGAGCTGGCGGAACAAGGCATACTACGCCTCCGGCGAGCCGGAACAGGCTCTGCTGGAGGCAGAGGACAGTGCGGCGCTGCAGGCCGGCATTCGCGACGGAGAGTTCGCCGGCAAGCTCGCCTGATCGGTTGATCTGACATGAACCCTGCGCTGCTCATCCGGCTGCGGCCCACCACGCCCTGGCGCATCGGCCCCGACAACGGGGCGCGCGATCAGGTTGCGGCCATCCTGCATAGCGACGCGCTCTATTCCGCGGTGACCTTGGCGTTCGGCCAGTTGGGTCTGCTGGAGGAATGGCTCAACGCCACCGCGCGCGAATTCGGCGAACCCGCTGTGCGCTTCAGTTCCTGCTTCCCCTGGCAGCGCGGGCACCTCTATGCCCCGCCGCCTCTCGGACTCTGGCCGCCGGCTTCGGCCAGCGGAAAGGTCCGCTGGAAGGGCGCGACGCTGCTGCCCACAACACTGATCGCCGATCTTGTCCGCGGCGAGCGGCCATCCGAGGATCGCTGGATGGTCGACGGCCACTCCGGCTGCCTCATCCCGGTCAACAGCCGCTCCGCCACCGGGCCGTTTCGCGTGGTGCGCCGGTCCAGCGCCGCGGTGGATCGTCTCACCGGCGGCGCCGTCGTCGCCCACATGACCACATGTGTGCAGTTCGCGCCGGCTTCGGGGCTCTGGTGCGCGGCGCAGTTCTCAAACCCCACCACCTACGCCGTCTGGTCGCCGCGTCTCCAGACCGCTTTCCGGCTCCTCGCCGATAGCGGCTTGGGCGGCATGCGATCCAAGGGCTTCGGACGTGCGCGAACGCCTGATTTTCAGCCCGGCAATCTGCCGGAGTTGCTCTTCGGAACGGAACCGGCCGCGAATAACCGTCGCGCCTGGTGGATGCTCTCCATGTTCAGCCCCGCCGATACAGATGCTGTCGAGTGGGCTTCCGGCGACTACATACTCGCCCAGCGCTCAGGCCGGGTGGCATCGGCGGAAGGCGCCGGCGCGGAGAAGATGACCTCCCGCATGGTCGTGGAAGGATCGGTTCTCATCTCCCGCCGGGAACCCCGCGGGGCTGTGCGCAACGTCGCGCCCGAAGGCTGTCCACATCCTGTGTATCGCGCCGGTTACTCCCTGGCGCTTCCTATTCCCTGGCCGGTGTCTGCATGAAACGCTATCGCCTCACCGTGTTGACTCCGTTGCTGGTCGGCGACGGCCAGAAGCTCTCGCCCATCGACTACATGGTCTGGAAGGACCAGGTCAACGTCCTCGACCAGAAGCGCATCTTCCGCATGCTGGCCAAGGGACCGCGCCTGGAAATGTACCTGGCACAGATCCGCAAAGCGGAGCGCCTGGACTTTGCCTCCTGGGGCGGCTACGCGCAGAACTACGCTGCCCGCCGAATCCCCTTTGAGCACTCCTCGGCCGCCAACTACTACGCCCGCACCTCCGCCGAGAATCTCTTCATTCCCACCTTCGCCACCGCGGCCGCCGGCGGCATCTATGTGCCGGCCAGCGCCCTCAAGGGTCCGCTGCGGACTTCGTTGCTGATGGAGCGCGCGGGCGAGGCGCAATGGAAAGAACTCGCGGCCCGGCTCGAAGGCGCCGAGCGCACGCCCAGGCATCCGGCCGAGGTGTTGGAGACCGCCACCCTCGGTAGTGCAGGCGTCAGCCGCACGCGTCCCTTGATGCTCGGCGACTCGGCGGCCATTCCCGCCGGCGGGGCCACAAGGATCTATCTGCTACGCACCTCTACCCTCCTGCCAAAGGGCAACAGGCTGGAGTTGGGCTGGAAGATGAGCCCGCGCGGAGCCGTGGAAGCCAAGCGTCCAGGCGATTCGACGCCAACTTTCGCCGAGATGGCACTGCCCGGGACCGAGTTCAGCGGAGCCTTCGATGAGAGCCTCGCTCTCGCCAAGCCCGAGATGCTCCGTGCCCTCCGCTGGCGCGAGGCGGCCGGCGCCAGGGTGTTCACCCAGGCCGCCAACGCCGCCGCCGAAAAGCTGCTTGCCGTCCAGCGCGCCTACGCCGAAACCGCCGGGTTGGGCGGCGTCGTTCAGTCGATGGATCAATTGGGAAAGCGCCTGGCGGCCGTTCGGGATCAAGGCGATTCCTGCCTGCTCTGCCTGGGCTGGGGTACCGGATTCCTCGCCAAAAGTGTCAGCTCCGACGTCAACGCCGACCCGTTCCGCCAGATTCTCCGGAGCCTGCCGGTCTACAGCCAGCCTCTTCGCAGCGGGCTGCCGTTCCCGAAGACGCGTCGCGTCGTCTTCCAGAACGATCAGCCAGCCACACTGCCGGGCTGGGTGGAACTCGCCCTGGGTTAGTACTAGACAAAAGGCCTTAACGTTCCGGCCGGCTTCGGCCGATGAAGCATGGTAGGATGAAAGTCAAAGTCGGCACTGGGCTGTCAATCCGGCTGGTTGGCTGCGGACACTGGATCTATGTATAACGCGTTCTTCGGTTTTCGGGAAAATCCCTTCAATTTGAGTCCGGACCCCGCATTCCTCTACCGCAGTCCGCAGCACGAGGAAGCGCTCGCCAATCTCATTTACGGCGTGCACAGCCGCAAGGGTTTCATCGTTCTCACTGGCGAAGTGGGCACCGGCAAGACCACGATGCTGGAGTGCCTGAGAGACTACCTGGAATCGCAGTACATCGAATTCGCCTTCGTTTTTAACTCCCGCATCAACACGGAACAGTTCTTCGAGATGATCGCCTACGATCTCGATCTGCGCTGCAACCACAAATCCAAGACCGAAGTGCTCTTCGCCCTCAATCACTTGCTGATTCAACAGGCCAGCGAGGGTCGCACCACCGTGCTCATCGTCGACGAAGCGCACAATCTGGAGTGGGACGTGCTCGAGGAAATTCGCCTGCTCGGCAACCTGGAGAACCCCCGCCTCGGCAAACTGCTGCAGATCGTGCTCGCCGGCCAACCGGAGCTGGATCGCAAACTCGACGCACCCAACCTCCGCCAGTTGAAACAGCGCATCGTCCTCCGCTGCGGCTTGGCCCCCTTTCAGCTCAGCGAGGCCTTCGAGTACATCACCTCGCGCCTGCGCAAGGCCGGCATGCCGGACCAGACTGTCTTCCCCGATGAGGTTGTCAAGGAGCTGCACATGCGCAGTCAGGGCATTCCTCGCCTGATCAACGCCATCTGCGACAACCTCCTGTTGACCTGCTTCGCCCTGGAACAGAAAGTCAGCACCATCGAGATGCTCGACGAGGTCTGCCACGACATGCGTCTCGAATGGCCCGGTCGCCGCACCAGAGGACGTAGTTCCTTCGTGCAGGATCCAACCGAACAAGCCTCGGCCTTCCTCCCCCACGATCAGTACTAGCAATACCCGCCCCGTTTTCGACCCCAACCTCCCCATCCGGCTATTCCCCCCTCCGATGGGGGAATAGCCTTACTCAGTAACTAGGATAAATCCTACCCCATAGAAC
>CAYVDY010000302.1:0-8410 GCA_964450255.1 uncultured Candidatus Solibacter sp.
CCGCCGGCCTTACGCGCGCCTAAGCTCAGCGCCAGGATCGGTTCCCCACCCCGGGGCGCGTCCGTGCCCGCCACATCCTGCTGAAGACCACGGATAAGCCCCCGGCCGAAGTTGCCGCCATCGAAAAGAAGGCCCAGGACCTGCTCAAACAGGCTCGCGGCGGCGCTGATTTCGCCGCGCTCGCCACCAAGAACTCGGAAGACACGGGTTCCGCCGTCAAGGGCGGCGATCTCGACTTCCTCTCTCGCGGCCAGACGGTACCCGAGTTTGAAAAGTCCGCCTTCTCTCTCAAGCCAGGCCAGATCAGCGACCTTGTGAAGACCATGTACGGCTTCCACATCATCAAGGTTGAGTCCAAGGAAGAGGCCCGCCTCCGTCCCTTCGCCGAAGTCAGAAATGAGCTCGCCGCGGAAACCTCCCGCGGCCAGGTTTTCGACAAGATGCAGAGCATCGCGGATCAGATCCGCGCCGCGCTCGTGAAGTCCGCGCCGGAAGCGGAGAAGATCGCAACCTCGAACGGCATCACCCCTGTGCGTGTTGATAAGGCTGCGCCGGGCGACCCCATTCAGGAAGTTGGCGTCAATCCCCAGTTCAATGAAGGTGTCGCCGGCTTGGCCGTGAACGGTGTCTCCCCCATCGTCCAGATCGCGCAGAACAAACTGGTTGTCGCGCAGGTCACGGAGATCGTCCCCTCTCGTCCGGCGGGATTCGCTGACGTCGAGACGCAGGTGCGCGAAGCGCTCCTGGCCAAGAAAGGTCAGGACATGGTTCAGCAGAAGATCGCTGAGGCCACAGGTAAGCTCAAGTCCATCAACGGCGACCTCGCTGGATTGGCCAAACAGATGGGCGCCGAAGTGAAGACTTCGGAGCTTGTCACGCGCGAAGGCGCCATCACAGGCATGGGCGCCGCCACCGTTGCCGATGAGGGCTTCTCCCGCAACGTCGGCGATGTCTTCGGCCCGGTGGTCACGCCCAACGGATCCTTCTACTGCAAGGTCGTCGAGAAACAGCCGGCCGATCTCGTCCAGCTCGCTGTCCAGCGCGCCGACATGCTTTTCCAGATCAAGTCCCGCCGCTCGCGCGAAAGAGCGGAGCTCTTCGCCGATGGGGTTGTCCAGTCTCTCATCAAGCAGAAGAAGGTGAAGATCTACGAGGACAACGTCAAGAAGCTCGTCGCCGCGTATCGCAGCTAGTCTATGCTCCACCAGCTACTGGACTTTCTCCGATCGCTGACCAACCCGGATCAGCTCATTCAGCTGCTCACGACGGTCTTCACCGGCTGGTGGGGCTACCTGCTCCTCTTCAGTATCGTTTTCTCCGAAACCGGCCTTCTGGTCGGTTTCTTTCTCCCGGGTGATAGCCTACTCTTCACCGTTGGGGTTGTCGCCGGCGCCGGTCAACTGGATATCGTCACCATCATTGTGGCCCTCACCTGCGCCGCCCTACTCGGCAACACCTGTGGGTACTTCCTGGGGCGCTTCATTGGCGTTCGCCTGTTTGCCAACCCCAACTCCCGCATTTTCCGCCGCCACCATCTCGAACAGACTCAGGCTTTCTATGAGAAGCACGGCGGCAAGACAATTATCTACGCGCAGTTCCTCCCTATCATCCGCACCTTCGCCGCTTTTGTCGCCGGTGTTGCGGGAATGGGGCTGCCCCGCTTCCTCTCGTTCAACGTGTTCGGCAGTGTCGGCTGGGTCGTCTCCATGACGCTCCTCGGCTATAACCTGGGCAGCGTACCGATCATCCGCGCGCATTTCGAGAAGGTGCTGATCCTTATCATCGTGATCTCGATCCTGCCCGTAGCCTTCCAGGTGTTGAGATCGCGCCGCAGCGTTACAACCGGAAGCGCCACTTCACGGTAACGCCGCGTCCCAGACCGTCGATGCCCCAGCCGATCCCCCTGAAGTTCCTGTCTGCGATGTTAGTCAGGTCCACCATGACATCGGACTTGCCTCCAACCGGAAACCCTCCGCGCACCCCGAAAACCGCGTATCCCGGAATCGCCGTGAACATCGGCGCGGAGTTCGCCGTGCCCAGAACCCGGTTCTGCACCTGCGCGAGCGTCTCTCCTGTCGCTTTCAGCACACCGCCAGCCACCAACCCGCGCACGCGGGCGCCGTTGTTGAAGTAGTTGGCGATGTTAGTCCGTGAGCGCGACGCCCCGATTCGACGGTCAGCCAACGCCAGCGACGATAGCCGGGATTGCCGGTCCGCTGCCGAGATGTACCCCTCCACCCAGTAGCGCCGTGCCTCCGGTGAATACAGCAGGCTTGCCATGCCTCCAGGGGGCGGCACGCCCGGCTCCAGATCCGGCGGCAAATCCGTCGCCTGGTCCCGCGCCTCGATCCACGTGTAGTTCTGCTGGGCCGTCCACGACTTCGTCAGCCGCAAGCGGAGCGATTGCTCAAAACCCCGCATCGACGCTCCGCCGTAGTTGGCCCGAACCTGTACCGCGTTCGCCGCCGCTGGAACAAACACCACGCCGCTCGCCAGTTGACGCGAGATGATCTGATCGCCCAGTGGTTGACCAACCGCGCCCTGAGGCAGAATCAGCGACTGCGATACCACCGAGTTGCCCAACCGCATCCAGAACGCTGTCGCCTCCACCCGGAGTCTCCCCGTCTTCCACGTGCCGCCCAGATCCAGATTGTTGCTGGTCTCCGGCCGCAGGCGTTCCACCGGCTGCCCCGTCGATACTGCGCGGTCATCCGCCCGATTACCTATCTCGGCGCCGCGCCCGGCAACTCCGGAGTAGGATGACTCGTAGCTCCCGTTACCCTGGAGCCCCAGCGTTCCCAGATCCGTCATGTTGGGGGCGCGGAATCCGCGGCTGAACTGGCCGTGCAGCCACAGCGCCGATCCCACCAGATACGTAGCGCCCGCCCGCCCGGTCAACGCATTGGCGCTGAGTGAATCTTCGGGCCAAAGCGGGGGCTGGAGCGGAACCCCGCCCACCAGCGGGCCGTTAGCCGCGAGGCTTTGGTAAGAAGCCCCGCCGAACCGCAGCGCGCCGTTGAAACGGAGCCGGCGTGCCCGCCCCGGCTCCCACACATCTTGGACGAATACTCCGTAATTCAGATAGCGCGCCCCATCCGGGACCCGGGGCCGCGTCAGTGTCACTTGGTTCGATACCGGGTTCCATGCATACGCCGGCGCCACCATCTTCTCCCGATACCCCTCCGCGCCAAGCAGCACCGTATGCCCCCCGGCCCGCCGCTCCGCCTGTGCCTGCACCCCCCACGCCTTCATGCGCTCATACTGGTGCGTGATTGCGCCATTCGGATTCCCCTGGCCGCCCTGGTTCACGCGCTCCTCGCGCTGCGTGTTGTAGCTGACGCTTGCCGAAACCTGATCCATCGGTCCCGCCTGGAACTGCTGGTACCTCAGATAGCCAAAGTCCAGCATCAGATTGCGCAAGTCGGCTATCAGATTGCCGTCGCCGCCCGATAACTGGTCGTAGCGTTTCACGCCGTCCTGCTGCCCTCGCTCGTAGTGCGCCACAAGGTGTCTTAGCGGCGTCAGTTGCCACTGCGCGTGGGTGGACCCGCCATATTGCGTGAACGCCGTGTCGGGCAGTCTGGTGCCCAGCACATCGGAGGGCAATCCCAGAAACCGGGTGACCGCTGCATGAGAGTCGAGTCCATCACCTGTTCTCGATGTGTTTACCCGCCTCGCCGAAAGCGTCGTTGCAACGCCGAACCGCTCCTGGCTCCATACGCCCTGCGCCTGCGCGCCCATTGCGTTCGTCGCCGAATCGTATAGCGCTCCTGCCTCGCCGTGCATGTGCCGCCCGCCGCCCGAAAGGGCCGGCGCTTTCGAGATCAAATGCACCGTGCCGCCCAAAGAGTCCGAGCCGAACTGCGCGCTGTCCGGACCGCGCAAAAACTCAACGGCCTCCAGAGCGCCAGCGTCCACCAGGTTCTGGAACGTACTCACGCCGCCACGCTGCGCCGAAGTTGTGTAGCGCACTCCGTCGCGGTATACGCTTACGTTCTTCCCGGTCATGCCGCGCACGAAGAAACTCCCCATCGCCGGCGCCGTCCGCTGCTCGCTCACTCCCACTTCACCTGCCGCCGCCTCTGTCAGCGTGTGCGTCACCCGCTCTTCCAACACGCTTCTTGAGACCACGCCGACCCGTTGGGATGAGCGCTCCGTCGCCACCACATCCCCTGCCTCCGCACTAACCGTCACCTCGGCCCGCACCGGACTCAGCGTCAGTCTCACCAGCAGTTCCACCGGCCGTCCTGCCACTTTCTGGACTGCTTGCTGGTATGGTGCGAATCCGACCCTTTCCACCGCCAGGATCCACCCGCCAGCAGCGAGGTCCTCTATCTTGAAATCTCCCTTCGCGTCGCTGCGCACTGTCGCGACGTTCACCAAGGAGGCCTTCCGCACCGTCACGCTCGCGTCCGCCACCGGCGCGCCGTTCGGATCCAGAATCCGGCCCATCAGCGCAGCCGCGGCGAGAAGTGTAAGCACTTGCATATTTTAGCGAATCCACCTCACTCTTCTATTGACATGTCAGTAAACGAAGGATATCTTGGAGCCAGCTCGCATATTCGGATATTAGGGGTCACTCATGCTTCGGATACTCATGTTAGTAGTCCTGGCCTGCGCAACCGCGTCGGCACAGGATGCTCGCGGTTCCATCGTCGGAACCGTTACCGATGCCACTGGTGCTGTCGTACCCGGCGCGCCCGTGGAAGTTATCAACAAAGCGATGGGCACACGCAATTCCCTTCGCACCAACGACGCGGGTCTCTACACCGCGACGTTTCTCATTCCCGGCATGTACCAGGTAAAGGTCGAAGTCGCCGGTTTCAAGAAGTTCCTCCGTGACGACCTGGAAGTCCGGGTCAACGACCGCATCGAGGTCGACATCAAATTGGAAGTCGGTGCTGCTGAGCAAAGCGTCACTGTTACAGGCGAAACGCCTCTGCTGAATACTGAATCCGCCACCCTCGGCGCAGTCGTCGATGGCCGCCGCGTCAGTGAACTGCCCATCCCGCACGGCAACCCCTACTTTCTCATCGGACTTGCCGCTGGCGTGTCGTTCACCCGAGATCCCCGTCTGGATCGTCCCTTTGAGCCCACCCACATCGTCGGCTATACCATGGACGGCACCCGCGCCAACCGCAGTGACATCACCATCGATGGCGCTGTCAGCACCGCCACGGCCGGCAACGGCGAGGTGATCTCCTCCTACGTTCCGCCAGCCGACATCGTCGCTGAGTTCAAGGTCCAGACCGCCACGTTTGACGCCAGCTTCGGCCAGACCGAGGGCGGTGTCACCAACATCAGTTTGAAGTCGGGCACAAACCAGCTGCACGGCACGGCCTACTACACCAATATGACCCCGGGCCTGTTTGCCAACGACTACTTCGCCAACGCCAACAAGATCCCGCTCGCGGACTTCTACTACCACCGCTGGGGCGCCTCCACCGGCGGCCCCGTCTACATCCCCAAGGTCTACGACGGCCGCAACAAGACCTTCTTCATGTGGGGCTACGAGGGCATCAAGGAAGCCCGTCCCCGCAACAACGGCACGGCTACCGTGCCCACGCCGGAGATGAAGAACGGCGATTTCTCGAGATTGCTCGCCATCGGCGCCAATTACCAGATCTACAACCCGTTCACACGCCGCAGCATCGGAAGCGGCCGCTACCAGCAGGATCCGTTCGCGGGGAACATCATCCCCTCGTCACTCTTCAATCCCATTTCGAAGAAGGTTCTCGACACTTACTATCCCAAGCCGCTGACCGCCGGCAACGCCGACGGCACCAACAACTACCTCCGTCCGGAACTGATGGAGCAGGCCGACTACTACACCCACTCTATCCGCGTCGATCACAACTTCAACGAAAAGAACCGAATGTTCGTCCGCACAAGTTGGTACGACCGCAACAGCACCTACAACGATTACTTCGATAACCTCGTCACGGGCGATTACTTCATCTTCAGCTCTCGTGCCGCGGTCATCGACGAAGTGTATGCGCTGAACCCCACCACCGTTCTCAACCTCAGGTACGGCTACAACCGCTTCATCCGCGGAACCAACGCCGACCCCGAACAGCGCGGCTTCGACCTCACGTCCCTCGGTTTCCCCGCCTCCTACAATAACTCGATCTCGCCCGACGTTCGCCGCTTCCCGCGGTTTGACATCACCGGCTATCAGGGCACCGGCATCGGCGGCGAGTACCGTCCCAACGACACGCACAACATCAACGCCAGCATTCAGAAGGCGCTCAATCGCCACGCGCTGAAATCAGGCGTCGAATTCCGCGCTTACCGCGAGACGAATTCCCTGTTTGCCAACAACCAGACCGGGCAGTTCATCTTCGATTCCACTTGGACGCGTGGCCCAATCGACAACTCCCCCAACTCGCCCGGATCTTTGGGCCAGTCTGTTGCCGGCATGCTTCTTGGACTGCCCAACGGCAGCAGCCTGGTGGCTCGTGCTGCTGACTATGCCGAACAGTCCACGTCGTGGGGCTTCTTCGTGCACGACGATTGGAGAGTCACAGATCGCCTCTCTCTCAACCTCGGCCTGCGCTGGGAATTTGAAACCCCGCTCACCGAACGCTACAACCGCAGCGTGCGTGGATTCGACACCAGCTACATCCAGCCGTTTGAAGCAGCCGCCCGCGCCAACTACGCCAAGAGCCCGACTCCGGAGGTACCCGCCGCCTCATTTAACTCGCGCGGCGGTCTGACCTTCGCCGGTGTCAACGGCCTCGACCGGACTCTCTACAACACCCCCAAGGTTAACCTGATGCCGCGGGTGGGCATCTCCTACCGCATTGCCAACAAGACCGTCGTCCGGGCCGGCTACGGCATGTTCTTCGGTTTCCTCGGCCAACGCCGCGGTGATGTCGTACAGAGCGGGTTCAGCCGAAATACCAACTACGTCCCCACTCAGGACAACGGCCTTACCTTCCTCTCCACGCTCTCGAATCCCTTCCCGAACGGGATTCTCGAACCGCTCGGCTCCGCTCAGGGCTCTCAGACATTTGTCGGCCAGAGCATCACGTTCTTTAACGAAGAGCCGCTCGCCCCGTACATGCAGCGCTGGCAGGCCGGCGTTCAGCGTGAAATCGGCCGCGGCTATGTTCTCGACGTGACCTATGTCGGCAACCGCGGTACACACATCGAGATCGGTCAGAATCTCAACGTCACTCCGCAGCAGTACCTCAGCACCAGCCCCTTCCGGGACAACACCAAGATCAGCTACCTCACCGCCAACTTGCCCAATCCCTACGTCGGGCTGATGCCCACCGGCGCCAGTGGTACGTTCACCGGAGCCTTCCTCTCCCGCGAACGGCTCATGCGTCCCTATCCGCAATACGACGCCATCAACCAGTCCCGGTTCGACGGCTATTCCTGGTATCACTCCCTGCAGATCGGCCTGGAAAAGCGTTTCTCGCAGGGATATACAATCGCGGGCGCCTACACGCTGTCCAAGTTTATGCAGGCCACCGAAACCTATCAGGCCGATGACCTGCGGCCCACCGAGGTCATTTCCGACGCCGATCGCCCCCATCGCCTCAGCATCAGCGGCATCTACGAACTCCCGTTCGGCAAGGGCCGCCGATTCCTGAATTCAGCGAACGCCATCGTGGAAGGCATTGCCGGCGGCTGGCAACTGGGCGGCGTCTACGCCTACCAGAGCGGCGCGCCCATCAACTTCGGCAACATCATCTTCACCGGCAACATCAACAACATCAAGTTGCCGTCGGACCAGCAGACCGTCCAGCGCTGGTTCAATACCGAAGCCGGATTCGAACGCAACGCCTCGTTGCAGCTCGCCTCCAACGTGCGCACGTTCCCGCTCCGTTTCGGCTTCATCCGCGCCGACAACATCCACAACTATGACCTTTCGATCATCAAGAACACCCGCATCAAAGAACGGCTCAACGTTCAGTTCAAGGGTGAATTCCTGAACGCTATGAACCATCCGCTATTCCCAGCGCCGAACACCACTCCATCGGTGGTGGCTTTCGGACAGGCAATTGCGGCCACCCAGGCCAACTATCCTCGCCGCGTGCAGTTGAACATCAAGTTCCTCTTCTGATCCGCGGCTGGTTCCCAACTCCGGCCGGTGCGGGTTACCCCCGTGCCGGCCGGATGATCGTCCGCCAAATCTTCGCGAACTCCACGAACGCCACTGGCGGCCGCTTCCCCATCAGAGTCCGGATCAGTTCGACCCCGAACCACACGAAGTAGGCCACCGTCACCAACCAGTGGAAGTTCCCGGCAATCAGTCCCCATCCAGTCGGACCCGGCGTTACAGGTGACAGCGCGAACTGCAGGAACCACAGCGTAAACAGCGCGCCGGCCTCCCACCAGTTCAGCGCCATATTCACCAGGAAGATCATCCCCACCAGCGACTGCCCGATGGTCATCAATA
>CAYVDY010000303.1:0-8409 GCA_964450255.1 uncultured Candidatus Solibacter sp.
TACGCCGGCTGGCCGAGCGCAGTGATTGCGATCGGCGTTGCCAAAGAGGTATTTGGGAAGAAATGAATCACAAAAAGGGGCTTAGAAGAGATCTGCCGGCGCGATCGCTGATGGCAGTCGCTCTATTGATTGCAGCCACCGCGCAGGAGACCACCAACGCCAAACCACGCCAAGCGCCCACAGTTGGGACGCCGAGTGCCGCTGTCAACGCTGCACCCGCTGCGACTCAGAGCGTACGTACTCCTTCCGGGATCGTACGCGGTGTGACCGAGGGAGACGTCTCCATCTTCAAGGGGATTCCGTTCGCCGCGCCGCCCGTCGGCGACAACCGCTGGCGCCCACCCCAACCCATGCCTGCATGGCGGGGCGAGCGCGATGCGAGCAAATTCGGTGCGGATTGTCCGCAGGTGGCATTCGGTCCCGGCGCCCGGGCGCTGTCCCCGACATCATCGGAGGATTGCTTATACACGAATGTGTGGCGACCTTCGGGAGCCGCCGCGGGGGCCAAGCTGCCGGTGATGGTGTGGATCTATGGCGGCGCTTTCCTGTTCGGCAGCGGCGCCCAACCGAGCTATTCGGGGGTTCAGTTCGCCAGACAAGGCGTCGTTCTGGTTACCTTCAACTACCGCCTTGGCCGTATCGGCTTCTTCGCGTTCCCAGCGCTTACGCGCGAAGATCCTAAAGAGCTCAAGGGCAACTACGCCTACATGGATCAGGTTGCTGCACTGAAGTGGGTGAAGCGGAACATCGCCGCTTTTGGAGGCGATCCGAACAATGTAACGATCTTCGGCGAGTCCGCGGGCGGCGCCTCCGTACATGCGCTTCTGACATCGCCGCTCGCACGTGGCCTGTTCAACAAGGCGATCGTAGAGTCCGGCGGCGGCCGAGACGGCGCGTTGACTGGATGCCCTATGAGTCAGGACAGTTCAGACACGCTGTCAGCAGAGACAATCGGCGTAAACTTCGCGCGCAAGCACGGGATAGACGGGAGCGACGCCAAAGCGCTGGCCAAGCTGCGCGCCTTCAGCACACTCGAGGTCATCAGCGAAGGACAGACCGCGCCCAGCAATTCCGACACCTATTCTGGCCCGATAATCGATGGCCGGCTTGTGGTGGAGACCTCCGAAAACGCGTACAAAGCCGGTCGACTGGCGCAAGTTCCGCTGATTATCGGCGCCAATAGTGCCGATGCCGGCGGCTTTGTCTCCGGCAAAACAAAAGATGCGGTTTTCTCGCTGTACGGAGCGCGGAAGGCCGAGGCCATCGCGGCCTATGATCCTAACGGGACCATCGAACTCCGTGCTCTGATCTCAATAGCAAGCCGCGATCGGGTTCACCTCGAGCCGGTTCGTTTCTCTGCGCGGGCCTTCGCCGCGAAGGGTGCTCCCACCTATGTGTACCGCTTCTCATACGTGCCGTCGTCACTCCGGCAGAGGTTTCCAGAAGGAGCGCCGCACGGTTTTGAAATCGCTTATGTGTTCGACACCTTAGGGATGGGAGGCTTCGGGCCGCCGCCTCCGCCGCCGACACCCGAGGACCGTGCTGTCGCCCGGATAGTGCAGTCCTACTGGGTCAACTTTGCCAAAACAGGGGACCCGAACGGTCCGGGCTTGACGCCTTGGCCCCGCTTCGATCCGGCTAAGGACGTGATCTTCGATTTTCGGCCTGATGGTTCGCAAATCGCAGTCCCGGATCCTTGGAAAGCGCGGCTGGACGTCGCGGAGCATCTCTCCAACACGACAAAAGCGCGCTAGCCCGCCAAGATGACAAGGAAAAGCTAATGATCAGGGAACATCGACAGTCTTTCATTTTTCTTGCGCTGATGGTAGCCGCAGTGGTGACCCCATTGACGGCACAGGTCGCCAGAGAGAGTAAACCCGCTAGCTTAACGATTGAGGAACAGGGCAGCTTCGCCGTGGGTGGCAAGGTCATCACGAATCCTGGAACCTTCAACCCCAAACAGCCAACGCCTGACGGACAGACCCTGCACGGCGACCACGCTTACGTGTTCTACCAGATTCCGGCGAACCGGCGAAAGCTTCCGCTCGTGTTTTTGCACGGCACGGGGCAGTTCACGAAGACATGGGAAACGACGCCCGATGGCCGAGAGGGTTTCCAGACGATCTTCTTGCGTCGTCGCTTTCCGGTATATCTCATCGATCAGCCGCGTCGTGGCAATGCGGGTCGTAGTACGGTTTCGGCGACGATCAATGCAACGCCCGATGAGCAGATGTGGTTCGGTACGTTCCGCGTAGGGATCTGGCCGGAGTATTTCCCTGGGGTGCAGTTCTCGAAGGATCCTGAGGCCCTCAACCAGTACTTCCGGCAGATGACGCCGAACGTTGGACCTTACGATCCCGAGGTGAATGCAGACGCCTTTGCGGCACTGTTCAACAAGATCGGGCCGGCTATCTTCGTGACTCACTCGCAAGGCGGCGGGCTGGGATGGCTCACGGTTTTGAAGACCGGCAATGTGCGGGCAATCGTGACGTATGAGCCGGGGAGCGGCTTCCTGTTTCCGGAGGGAGAAGTTCCGGCGGCGCTGCCGAGTTCGGGTGGGACGCTGACGGCGATCGCCGTGCCGATGGCCGAGTTCACGAAGCTGACGAAGATCCCGATCGTCATTTTTTACGGAGACTTCATTCCGGAGAAGCCTAGCGACAATCCGGGCCAGGATGGATGGCGAGTGCGGTTGGAGATGGCCAGGAAGTGGCGGGACACAGTCAATCGCCATGGTGGCGACGTGACTATTGTGCACCTGCCGGAAGTTGGCATTCGGGGAAATACGCACTTTCCGTTCTCCGACTTGAACAACAAACAGGTGGCTGACCTGATGTCGAAGTTTCTTTCCGAGAAGAAACTGGACTGAGGTCAGCGAAAGGATTGGCGATGAATCACGAACGACGTAGGTTTTTCAGAGCGTCAGGGCAAATTGTTGCTGGCGTAGCCGCGGCCGCTGCTAATGCTTCGGCAGCGACGACGGCGGTGAAGGAACCGGCGGTTATCGGATATCTCAACAAGAAAGGCGTAACGATCGAACGGGTCACATACCCGGCCAGGAACATGGGTACAACGATCGTCGCCAATCTGTTCAAGCCTGTCGGGTTCGATGCGAACCGGAAGTATGCGGCGATTGTGGTGACGCACCCCTTTGGCGGAGTGAAGGAGCAGACCTCCGGACTCTATGCCCAGCATCTCGCCGAGCAGGGATTCGTCACGCTGGCCTATGACGCTTCCTACCAGGGCGAAAGCGGGGGCCAGCCGCACTTGATGGAAGTCCCCGCACAACGACTCGACGACATCAGTTGCGCGATCGACTTTCTCGTCAAGGATCCGCAGGTCGATGGGGCGCGAATCGGTTCGCTAGGCATCTGCGCCGGCGGCGGTTATGCCGTGTGCCACGCCACAACCGAAATGCGTGTGAAGGCGGTGGCTGCTGTCAGCCTCTTTAATCTCGGAGAGGCACGGCGCGAGGGCATGGGCACAATCTCCTACCAGGAGCGGATGAAACGATTGAGGGATGCCGCCGAGGCGCGTTCTGGCGAAGCTCGCGGGGAAGCTGCGCGGCTGGTGCCGGTAGTGCCCGACAGCCCCGCCGGTTTCACGGAGAAAACGCCGCAGTTGTACCGCGAAGGGTACGACTATTACCGCACGCCTCGGGCTCAGCACCCGAACTCACCGAACCGGTATGTATTCTCCAGTCTCCCGCTACAGATGGCCTTTTTTCCGTTCGACCAGGTCGATACAATCTCACCCCGACCGCTGCTCCTCATCGCCGGCTCTAAGGCGGACACGCTCTTCTGGAGCCAGGACGCGATGAAGAAAGCCAAGGAGCCAAAGGAACTCCACCTCGTCGAAGGCGCGACCCACATGGACATGTACGACCGCCCGCAGTTCGTCGCGCCCGCCGTTAAAAAACTATCCGCCTTCTTCGGCAGCCATCTGGGCCCGGGCGCAGGATCCAATTGAGAAACAGATTGACAAGGGGAGTGAGAGATGCGAGTAGAACGTGAGAATGGCGCCCTAATGGTGTCCCAGGTGACCTGGCTTCTGGCGTGTTCGCTGGCGGGACTGGCGGCGATGGGTGTCGCCACCGCGCAGCAGACGAATACTGTGGTGCGAGTGGACAGCGGCCAGTTGCAGGGTGTGGTCGACGACGGCGTCGCGTCGTATAAAGGCGTCCCCTTCGCGGCGCCTCCTGTGGGCGACCTGCGATGGCGGCCGCCGCAGCCGGTAGCGCCGTGGAAAGACGTGCGCCCAGCGGCAGAATTCGGGTCTGACTGCATGCAGGGACGTTTCGGCCCACCGCCGGCCGCTGGTGCGCCAGTGCCGCCGCCGCCCTCGGAAGATTGTCTATACCTCAACGTCTGGCGTCCCGCGAGCGCCGCGCCAAAGGCGAAGCTTCCAGTGATGGTCTGGATATACGGGGGCGGGTTTGTGGGTGGATCGGCTTCCTCCTCCTTCACCTCTGGGGCGCAGTTTGCCAAACAGGGCGTAATTCTCGTCGCCGGCAATTATCGCTTGGGGCGCTTCGGGTTCTTCGCCTTTCCGGGGTTGAGCCGTGAGCGGCCTGAAGAGACCAAGGGCAACTACGCTTACATGGACCAGATCGCGACATTGCAGTGGGTCAAGCGCAACATCGCCGCGTTCGGAGGCGATCCGAACAACGTCACGATTTTTGGATTCTCCGCCGGTGGCGTCTCTGTGCACAGCCTCATTGCTTCGCCAATGGCGCGCGGCCTGTTCCACAAGGCGATCGTCGAGTCAGGCGGTTCGCGCGACAGCGTGCTCACCGCGCGGCCGATGAGCAAGGACGGCGTCGATCCGAACTACCCAGTGTCGGCCGAAACGATCGCGATCGAATTCGCGCGCTCGATGAAGATCGAGGGCACAGACCAAGCTGCGCTGGCCAAACTGCGCGCGCTCAGCTCCGAAGAGGTCCTTCGAGGAGCGCCGGCGCAACCGGGCGTCAGGGCTCCATCTTACGAGACGACGCCGGTACTGGACGGCAAGCTCATCACAGAAACGGCCGAGACGGCGTATAAGGCGAAGCGGCAGCCGCGTATTCCGATCATGGTCGGAAGCAACAGCGCCGATACCGCGGGTAACCGCGTCAGGGCCACCACCAAGGAGCAGTTCTTCGCCCGGTTTGGGCAATGGAGTGCCCAGGCGAAGGCGGCCTACGATCCCGACGGAAACACAGATTTGGCCACGATGGTAACCCGGGCAAACGACGACTTCGGCCAAGCTGAGCCGGCCCGCTTTGCGGCCACTGCCTTCGCGGCGAACGGTTCGCCCGCCTACCGCTACCGGTTCTCCTACGTTCAGACCGCGATGCGGGAACGCATGCGGAACGGGGCCCCGCACGGCGGCGAAATCGGCTTCGTGTTCGGCACGCTGGCGGCCCGCCCAGGCGCAACCCTGTCGCCGGAGGATCAAGCGGTGTCCCGGATGGCGCAAAGCTACTGGGTCAACTTCGCCAAGAGCGGCGACCCGAATGGTGCGGGGCTCCCGGCGTGGCCGCGTCACGATCCCAACAAGGATCTGATCTTCGATTTTCATCCCGATGGCACAGCCGGCGCGATCCCGGATATCCGAAAGGCGCGGCTTGATGTGATGCAGTTGGCCACTGAATCGGGAAAGCGGGTCGACTGATGGTACAGGAGGCGCGGCGGGACGGTTGTCGTGCCGTCGCACGAACGGTGGTCCGTGCGTGTGCAGGAGGTGACCGCACCGCCCATCTCGACGGTGCGGTCCGGTAATGGAGTGATTGCATGTCAATGGGAAAGACTTGCGTTGCCAGTTTGGCGCTCTGCATGGTGGCACAATTTGCCGTCCATGGAGCTTCGCAGGACCTGTTAGGTCCGAAAGTCGCGATCCCCCAAGACATTCAGAAGATCCCGGATGGGTTTTTCGACCCTTCTCTCAAACCCGGGATGCTTCAGGAACTCACGTACCAGACCTACGAGTCCTTTTCCTACCGCCAGAAATCCCGAAAGCTGCAGAAGCGGGCCATCGTATACCTTCCGTACGGATACCAGAAGGACCAGCCCTACGATGTGTTCTACCTGATGCACGGGGGCTGGGGCGACGAAACCGCGACCCTGGGAACTCCCGAAAGGCCATCCCGGCTCAAGAACGTCATCGACCACGCCATGGCCGACGGGGAGATCCGGCCCTTGATCATCGTCTGTCCCACTTACAACAACACCAATGAAAACGGCCGGGATTCCAGCAGCTTTTCGCTGGCCATGCAATTGACCGAGAACTTTCACAACGAGCTACTCAACGATTTGATCCCGGCGGTGGAAGGAAGATATCGGACCTTTGCCGCCTCCACGCGCCGCGAGGATGTGATCGCTTCGCGAGACCACCGCGGGTTCGGTGGGTTTTCCATGGGTTCGGTCGCGACCTGGCGGACCTTTCAGCACGCCCTGGATGAGTTTCGCTACTTTCTGCCCATGAGCTGCGGGACAACGCTGAACGACGAGCAGATCTTCGCCGCGGCCTCCGGCCGCCGTCCCCAGGACTACTTCGTTTTTGTGATGACGGGGACGAATGACTTCGCGTACACCTTCGACCAAGGGCGGAGCCAGCGCATGGGGGCCTCTCGTTATTTTGTCGATGCGGATCGCGGCACCAACGGTAATTTCGCCTACCGGGTGAAGCAGGGCTACTCCCACAATGGAACGGCCGCCATGGAATACACATACAACGGAATGAAGGCGTTTTGGAGTGGGAAGGATGCAGCCGCCGGCGAAAAGGGACGATGAACCGGCGTGGGTTCTGGCCCCCGGGTGGCGATGCTGTTCGTGGCGCTGTGAAGCGCGGGCGAGGAGCAAGGACAGCGTAGATCCGAACTATCCCGGATCCGCAGAAATGATCGGCATCGAGTTCGCGCGCTCAATGAAGATCGAGGTCACGGACCAAGCCGCGCTGGCCAGACTGCGCGCCCTTAGCTCCGAAGAGGTCCTTCGCGGAGCACCGGCGCAACCTGGCGTTAGGGCTCCAGCTCACGAGACGACACCGGTGGTGGAGGGCAAGCTCATCACAAAAACGGCCAAGACTGCGTATAAGGCGAACCGGCAGACCTGTATTCCGATCATGGTCGGAAGCAACAGCGCCGATACCGCGGGTGATCGCATGAGGGCCACCACTACGGAGCAGTTTTTTGCCCGATTCGGGCAATGGAACACCCAGGCGAAGGCGGCCTACGATCCCGACGGAACGACAGATTTGGCCACGATGGCAATCGCCGCCAATGCCCTCGTGGACAACGGGTCGCCTGCCTGCCGCTACCGGTTCTCCTACGTTCAGGCTGTGACGCGGGAGCGGATGCGGGCGGGAAGCCCGCACGGGGACGAAATCGGCTTCGTATTCGGCACGCTGACCGCGCGACCAGGCGGGCCTTCGTCGCCTGAGGATCAGGCAGTCTCCCGGATGGCGCAGGGCTACTGGGTCAACTTCGCCAAGACTGGTGACCCGAATGGTGCGGGCCTGCCGGCTTGGCCGCGTCACGATTCCCGCAAGGACTCGATCTTCGATTTCCGTCCAGATGATTCGGCCGGTACCAACCCGGATACCCGGAAAGCGCGGCTTGATGTGATGCAGTTGGCCACCGATTCATGGGAGCACGCGTTCCCGTGCCGAGAACGGAGAACCGGAATACGTCTAGACCACGACAGCCCTTGGTCGGGTTCGCAGGATGAAGCGTCCCTGCTTGGTGACCGCCATGGAATAACTACAACGGGGTCGCCTGACCCGAATGATACAGTAAGCCTTTCTTGCGCCCCGGCGTCAATCCAGCGAGCACCGGGGAGCGAGCGGTCCTCGACCATGATTATGAGTATTTGAGGAGATGCCAGTGAATGCCAAACACTCCCTAAGATTAGCTTTCAGCTACTTCCTGCTATCCGCCCTAGTCCTGTCCGCTGCTCCGGCAAGCGGGCAAGCACCCATCCAAGGGCTGAGGTGCGAATATCTGGTCGATCCAGCCGGCATCGACGTGGAGAACCCGCGACTGAGCTGGATCCTCGGTCCTGCGTCCGGTATCCCTGCCCAAAGTGCATATCGCATCCTGGTGGCCAGCAGCCAGGATGCCTTGCGCAAGGAGCAAGGAGACATGTGGGACTCCGGCCGCGTCTCTTCGGCCGATTCCACGTGGGTCGCTTACGGGGGAAAGAAAATGAGTTCCGGCCGGCGGGTGTACTGGAAGGTGAGGGTTTGGGGCGACAGCGGCAAAGCCTCAGCGTGGAGCGAGCCCGCCACGTGGTCAATGGGGCTATTGGAGGCTTCCGATTGGCACGCCAAGTGGATCGGCGAACGACGCCCGAACGGTGCCGCCGAGGGCGCTCCCCTTCCGTTTCCCCAGATGCGTAAGACCTTCACGCTTCCGGCCAAGCCATCCCG
>CAYVDY010000304.1:0-8342 GCA_964450255.1 uncultured Candidatus Solibacter sp.
TCCGCGGCCAACATCGACTCCCCTCCAAATCCGCTGAAATCCCCGATTCCCGTCCCGGCCGTACCGAACGGGTGAGGATTCTCGTTTTTTTCTTTTATTATCATAATATTAGCAAACCTTCCCGCCATCCGAAACCGGGGCTGAACCCCCGTTGTCGCTGCGGTCGGACCCTCCGCGCCGGGGGCTTTGCTGTTGCTTCGGCACAACAGGCGCACGTGAATTTGGATTTCGATCCGCACGTCAACCACCAGAATTTCAAGCCGTTCGGCGCTTCGGTGATTTCGCCGGAGGTGCTGCCGGACAAGCGCGTGACGTTCCGCGTGAGCGCGCCGAAGGCGCAAGAGGTGCTGCTGGCAACGGGACCTCTGCTGCTGGCGCTGGGGCCGGCTGGGGGAAAACCGATTCCTTTCGTGAAGGGCGAGGACGGCGTGTGGACTCTGACGGTTGGTCCGGTGGCGCCGAATATCTACGTATACAAGGTAACGATCGATGGCGCGACGGTGCCGGACCCGAACAACACGATCGCCGGCCATGGCGATCAGCCGCCGTACAGCATGCTGGTGGTGCAGGGCAGCGGTCCGGCGTATTACGACGCGAAACCGGTGCCGCACGGCACGGTGACGCGGCACATCTATCACTCGGAGGTGACCAAGGGTGAGCGCGAGCTGTTCGTCTATGTGCCACCGGGATACAGCGTGAAACAGAAGTACCCGGTTCTTTACCTGTTGGGCGGCAGCGGAGAACTCGCCGGGAACTGGGCCGTGGAGGGCCGGGCGAACTTCATCCTGGACAACCTGCTGGCCGAGGGCAAAGCGAAGCCGATGCTGATTGTGATGCCGAACAACCAGATGGTGCATCGCGGCGATCCGAAGTGGCGCGAGTTGGGGCCGGATCTGCTGGAGCGCGATCTGCGCCAGCACATTATTCCGTTGATCGAGACCTGCTACAGCGTGGTGACGGACCGCGCGGGACGCGCGCTGGCGGGGCTCTCGATGGGCGGCGGGCACACGCAGACCGTGGGCTTCCGGTCGCTGGATATATTTGCCTCGTTCGGCGTGCTGAGCGCCGGCAACCGGGAGACGGAGACCCAGAGCGCTGCGTTTCTGACAGATCCGGAGGTGAACCGCAAGGTGAACTACCTGCTGGTGGGTCAGGGTACGTGGGAGCCGAAGGGGCAAGGGCCCACCGGCGCGGGCACTGCCGCGTTGAAGGCAGCGCTGGAGAAGCATAACGTGAAACACGTCTACTACGAGGGCGGCGGCGGCGCGCACGATTGGGGCACATGGCGGCACCTGTTGGCCGAGAAACTACTGCCGGAGTTGTGGCGCAAATGATGAAGATCCGCGGGGTTCGCGCGTACCTGATGTCGGCGCCCGGATGCAATGCCATGCTGATCATGGTGGAAGGGGAAGGCGGGCTGTGCGGCTACGGACCAGGCCCGGCGACGGAGGCGGCGCGGGCGGTGGTGGAGAGTCTGATCGCACCGTTTCTGGAGGGGCGCGCGCTGCGCGATCCGGACGCGCTGCGGATCCTGTTTCACCAGCAGCCGGGCGTGACGCGCGAGGTGTCGCTGGTCTATGACGCTGTGGAGCTGGCGCTCTACGACCTGACGGCGCGGACCTATGGCGTGGCTCTGTGTGACCTGTTGGGCGGGCCGGTGCGGGATGAGGTGAGCCTGTACACGTTGACACCGGGCGGGGGGCCGGAAGAGACGGTGGAGGCGGCGCGGCGGTTCCGCGAGGTGAACGGTCCGGAGGCTGAGCTGATGCTGGATGGCAGCGGTTGGTGGGGCGCGGCGGAGCAGACGATTCACCGTGCCGTCAGGGCGCTTTCCGGAATGCGCGTGACGTGGCTACAGGACCCGTATCCGCCGGCCGACCATGCGGGGTGGTCGCGGCTGGAGGCGCTGGAAGAAGTGCCGCTGGCCGGCGGGCGGTTTGAGCGGGACGACTTTGGGCTGGACGATCTAATCGCACGGCGATGCGTGGATACCGTGCAATGCGAACTGGTGCATCAGGGCGGGTTCCATACCGGGCGGCCGCTGCTGTCGTCCATTGCGCGCTCAGGTTTGCAGTTTGCGTTTGTGAATGGCGGGACGGCGTTGGATGCATTGGTGGCGGCGCACCTGGCGGTGTGCTGGCCGGAGACTGTCGTGCCTTATCTGGAGCAGCCGCCGGAAGGAGCGCTGGCGGAGGGGATTCTGGCGGAGAAGCTGGCGATTTACGATGGGGTCCTGGAGTTGGACACATCCCGGCCGGGGCTTGGAATTGAGGTAAATCTTGGGGCAATTGAGAGATTTCCCTGGATTCCTTCGGTTAGCCCAATCTGATACACTCCCCTGGAATGCTGGTGGAAGTTCTGTGTCCAGTTGCCGCGGCCGCCGGAGTCCTTGCATATGGGGTCCGGGGACGTTCGGCACGGCTGCTGGCGCCTTCCGTCTGGAAGGGTCCGTCGAACCGGCGCGCGATTGCGCTGACGTTTGACGATGGACCGAGCGAATCGACAATTGACGTCCTGCGGCTGCTGGAGCGTTACGGCGTGCGGGCCACGTTTTTCCAGTGTGGCCACCATGTGCGCCGGCTGCCGCGCGCGGCGGTGCGTGTGCCGGCGGAGGGCCACGAGGTGGGCAACCATACCGATTCGCACCCTTCGCTGGTTTTCCGTTCGCCGCGATTCATCTACGATCAACTGGAACGCGCGCAGACGCTGATCACGGGCACAACGGGCGTGACGCCAACCTGGTTCCGGGCGCCGTATGGGGCTCGATGGTTCGGTTTGGCGGAGGCGCAAAGGCGGCTGAACCTGATGGGCGTGATGTGGACGACGATTGCGCGTGACTGGAGGCTGCCGACGCAGGGCATTGTGGACTACGTCGGGCCGCGCGTGGCGCCGGGATCGATTCTCTGTTTCCACGACGGGCGCGAACTGGTGCATCACCCGAACATTTCGTCAACGCTGGGGGCGTTGGAGATTCTGATTCCGCGGTGGCTGAGCGACGGTTACGAAATCACGACGGTGAGCGGGTTACTCACAGCCCCAACCGTTCCTTCAGTTCCTTCAGGCGCTCCCGGGCCACAGTGATTTCCGTCTTTTTCTGATCCTTCAAACGCACGATCATGCGGCCGCCGAACCACGGGTAGAGTTCGTCCACGAACTCGAGATTGACGAGGGTGGAGCGGTGGACGCGCACGAATTTGGCGGGGTCCAACTTCTGCTCGAGGTCGGTGATGGTCTTGTCGATCACCCAGTTCTTCTCGCCGGTGGCGGCGTAGGTGAGCTTGTCTTCGGCGAAGAAATGGGTGATGCGGGCGAGTTCGAGGAAGTGGACGCGCTCGCCGATGCGGGCAGGGATGCGCTCCGGAGCTTCGGCGCGGGTTTGGTTTTTCAGCGCGGTGGTGACTTGCTGGAGAAGTTGGGCGAGCTGGGGGCGCGGGGTCTCGCCGCCGGCCATGCGTTCGAGTTTGGTGAGAGCGCGGTCCAGGCCGGCGTCGTCGATGGGCTTCAGAAGGTAGTCCACCGAGTTCACTTCGAAGGCGCGCAGGGCGTAGTGATCGTAAGCGGTGGTGAAGATGACGAGGGGTTGGGCGGCGAGGCCGGCCAGGAGATCGAAGCCGGTGAGCTCGGGCATCTGGATGTCGAGGAAGAGAGCGTCGGGGGCGAGGAGCTCTATTTCCTGCTGGGCTTTCACGGGATCGGTGGCGCTGCCGATGATCTCCACGCGGGCGGTTTCGGTCAACATGCGATGGAGGCGGCGGAGGGCAAGTTCCTCGTCGTCGACGAGGTAGACGCGGAGGAGGGTCATTGGATGGCTCCGCAGCGTACCGCTCCCTTTGGTCGCGGCTCAGATACGGACGTGGATTGTGGTCGGGCATGGCGGGGCATCATAGTTGCTGTCCTGGGATGCTGAGGCGGACGGCGCAGCCGGGGGCGAGGGGTTCGACGGTGAGGGCGGCGGATTCGTTGTAGAGCATGCGGAGACGCTGGATGAGGGTATCGAGGCCGTGGCCTTGGGGGATATCGGCGGGGTCGAAGCCGTCGCCGTCGTCGCGGACTTCCAGGTGGAGCGCCGTGCCGTGGCGGCGGGCGTGAAGGTGGATGGCACCGCCTTCACGGCGGGCGCCGACCACGTATTTCATCGAGTTCTCGACCATGGTCTGGAGCGCGTAGGGCGGCAGGGGCCAGTTGTGCAGATCGTCGGGGACGTCGATGTGGAAGCGGAGTCGCTGGCCGAAACGGGTGTGCTCGATTTCGAGGTAGTCTGTGACGAGCTTGAGTTCTTCGCCGAGGGTGACGGTGGTGCGCTGTTGCGAATCGAGCGCGTAGCGGAGGAGGCGGGAGAGGCGCTGGAGCATCTGCTCGGCTCCGGCGGGGTCGTCGCGGATGAGGGAGAGGATCGAGTTGATGGTGTTGAAGAGGAAGTGGGGCTGGAGGCGGGATTGGAGCGAAGAGAAGCGGGCCTCCGAGGCAAGTTTTTGGGCGCGTTCGTTGAGAAGCTGCTGCTGTTTGAGTTCGAGGGCGGTGCGTTCGCCGCGGTGGCGAAGGCTTTCGATGAAGAAGGCGGCGATGCCGATGAGCAGGGTAATGATGGTGGCGACGCGGATGCTGCCCATGAAATGGCCGGCGATGCGGGAGGCAGGAATGATCTGGCAGAGCCAGAGGGCGACCACGGCGAGCGCTGTGCCGGCGACCGAGACAGCCAGCAGCGTGGCGACATAGAGGAACCACATTTGCGGCCCCGGCCGGTGCCAGATCCGCATGGCGATCCTGGGCACGACAAGGGCCGCGGTTGTACCAATGACCTGCGAGTAGATCATGTTCCCGATAAGGTAGGTCCAGATGTTACGCAGGTTGGCGTTGGGGTCAAAGATGTAGTTGAGGGCAGCCAGACCGACTCCGATGATGGCGTTGACGATCAGGATGCTGCGGGTGGTGCCCATGTTGGATCTTCCAGTTTACTTGGCGCCGGCGGTGTGGCAGCCGAGGCAGGAGCGCTGCTCGGCAGGGAGGGCACCGGTATCGAGCCATTGCTGGGCGCGTTTGCCGTAAACCGTGGCCGGCATTTCGGCGGCGACGCGGCGGACGAGTTCGAGGGACTGCTCACGGTTGCCGGAGCGGTCGTGGAGGTCGGCGAGGCCGAGGAGGAGTTCGCCCTTGGGGTGGGTGGGGAGTTGGGCGAGGGTATCCTTCTGCATCTCGAAGATGCGGACGTAATCGGCCAGGCCGCGCTTGAGGAGCTCGGCGCGCATGCCTTCGGGGACGGCGCGGGAGACCGAGATCATCAGACCGCCGCGAGGGGCGCGGGTGGCGATGGAATCCGGCGCGAGGGCGACGCCTTCATCCATTTCCTTCATGCCGCGGGCCCAGAGCTCCTGGCCCTTGGCCATGTCGCCGGCGCGGAAGGACTGGCCGGATTGGAAGAAGAGGCCGGAACCGTGCCAGACGAGGGCCTCGGGATGCTTGGGGTTCTGCTCGAGGAGGTCCTCGGTGGTCTTCATGGCGCGGGCAAGAGCGTCCGTGTCGCCGGAGAAGCCGGCGAAGAAGTCGTTGCGGACTAGGTGATCGAAACGCTCGGCGCCGAAAATCCCAGTGGCGGCGAGCAGGACGGCGAGCAGTGTTTTCTTCATGAGATGAGTGTCGGGCAAGGCGCGCGGATCGGGTGCGGATTCCGGACGGGGCGGCGAAATTCCGGATGAAGCGGCGGTCTGGCGGGATGAGCCGCTACACTACAACCTATGCCGAACGCGCAGTGGCGACAGTGGGTGCCCGCGGGATCGATGCTGCTGGTCTCCCTGATCAGCTACATCGATCGCAATACGCTGGCATTGCTGGCGCCGACGATTCTGGCAGATTGCGGGCTGAGCGGCGAACAGTATGGGTGGATCATCTCGTCGTTTTCGGTGGCGTACATGGCGGGCAATCCGCTGTGGGGGCGGTGGCTGGACAAGTGGGGCGTGCGGAACGGGATGCTGCTGGCTGTGGCGTTCTGGACGGTGGCCTCGACGTCGCACGCTCTGGTGGGCGGGTTTGTGGGGTTTGCGGTGGCGCGGGCGGCGCTGGGATTCGGTGAAGGGGCGACGTTTCCGGGCGGGCTGCGAACGGTGGTGCAGACGCTGCCGGAGCGGCTGCGTTCCCGCGGGGTGGCGATCGCGTACAGCGGCGGGTCTTTGGGGGCGGTGCTGACGCCGTTGATCGTGACGCCGATCTATCAGGTTTTCGGGTGGCGGGCGGCATTCCTGTTCACGGGCCTGGTGGGGGTGCTGTGGCTGGTGTGGTGGTGGCGGATCAGCCGGCGGCCGGAGTTGCGGGTGACGCGTCCGGCGGGGGCCCCGGCGGTGGGACGGATCGATTGGCGGGATGCGCGGCTGTGGGGGTTCATGGCGTCCTATGCGATGGGGTGCCTGCCGCTGGCGTTCGTGCTGTATCAGGCTCCGCTGTATTTCTCGCGGGCATTGGGCAAGTCGCAGGTGGAGTTGGGGATGGTGCTGTGGATTCCGCCACTGGGGTGGGAGTGCGGGTATTTTCTTTGGGGCTGGATGACAGACCGGCTGCGGCAGGGCGAGCGGGATCCGATGCGGGTGTACCGCTGGATGACGCTGGCGGCGGCGGCGGGGACCTTGCCTTTGGCGCTGGCGAGCTATGTGGACTCGTTCGGGGTGCTGCTGTTCCTGCTGTTCTGGGCGATGTTCGTCGCGGGCGGCAATGTGATTGTCTCCATCAGCTATGCAACGCACGTGTTCACGTCGGCGAACGCGGGCCTGATTGCGGGGTTAGGGGCGGGATCGTGGTCGGCGTTTGTGGCGCTTTCGATGCCGTGGTTCGGGCGCATGATGGATGCGC
The DNA here is from genome assembly GCA_964450255.1 of uncultured Candidatus Solibacter sp. Taxonomy (GTDB): domain Bacteria; phylum Acidobacteriota; class Terriglobia; order Bryobacterales; family Bryobacteraceae; genus Paludibaculum. The sequence goes on from CAYVDY010000304.1 coordinate 6,838, forward strand.
GGGACTGGCATGCGGCGTTTCTAGCGGCGACGTTGATCCCGCTGTTGGGGTTCGCGGTGTGGCTGTGGGTGAACCGGCCTCAGGCGGCGAGGGGCAGCTTGTCCGTGGAGTAGAAGGACAGCGTTTCAGCGCCGGGGTGGTGATCGATGTGCAGCGTGCGCTCGCCCACGGTGAGGCGGCGGAGGACGAGCTGGGCAATGGGCTGGATGATGTGGCGGTGGATGGTGCGCTTCAACTCCCGGGCTCCATATTGCGGGCTGGTGCCGTGCTCGATGAGGAAGCGGTTGGCGGCTGGGCTCAGGGTGAGCTGGAAGGCGTTGTTGCCGAGGCGGTCGCTGAGGAGAGCGTTGAGCGCTTCCAACTGGAGGTTGAGGATTCCCTGCACGGCTTCGGCGGCGAGGGGGTGGTAGGTGAGGGTGCGATCGATGCGGTTGACGAACTCGGGGGAGAAGCGGCGGCGGACGGCGCTGAGGCCGATGGCGTGGAGGCGATTGGGGTCGGCTGCGGTGTCGAGCGCGGCGGCAAAGCCGATGCGGTCAGTCAGCTCGCGGGACATCTCGGCGGCTCCGAGGTTGGAGGTGAGGAAGATGAGTGAGCGCTCGAAGTTGACGGTGGAGTTGTCGCCGAGCTTGAGGGTGGCCTTATCGAGAACGCCGAGCAGGAGGCGGCCGAGGGAGGGAGCGGCCTTTTCGACTTCATCGAAGAGGACGATGGAGAGGGTAGAGCAATCGCTCTGGACGGCGTTGAGTTTCTGCTGGCTGATCATGGGCTGAGTTTCTCGGTGGCCGAGGTAGCCGGGAGGCGCGCCGATGAGTTTGGCAGTCTCGTGTTCGAGCTGGAACTCGCCGCAATCGATGCGGAGGACATGGCGGTCTGAGCCGTGGATGGCTTCGGCGAGGGCTTCGACGGTGCGGGTCTTGCCGGTGCCGGTGGGGCCAAGGAGGAGGAAGACGCCGACGGGGCGGCCTTCCGGAGCGAGGCCGGCCTCGAAGAGCTCGACGTAGGGGACGATGGCGTCGATGGCATCGGTCTGGCCGACGATGCGGCGGCGCATGCGATCGGCGAGATGGAGGGCGCGGCTGGGGGAGGGCGCCTGCGGATTGGGTTCAGCAGCATAAGTGCGAATTGGAATAATCGACGGTCTCATCGGGATGTCAAAACCTCCGCGCCAATTGTAGCGGGCGGACGCAAGCAATTCGGGGTTTTGGCGGTGTGGCGGGAGGGGGACGGGCGGTGCGATGGAGATGAAAAGAAAAGAGATAGTAGCCGGGAAAAAGAATTGTGTTTGCGTGTGAATGGAGTTTTGTGGGGTGAGCATGCGGGGAGTGAGGTGGGAGCAGGCACACTACGGCCTCGGAGAAAGACCCGGTTTGCTGCCTGGAAAGGCAACGGACCGGGTCTTTTGCGGTATCCGAGGCGACGGACAGGTTGATTCGCCCGGGGTTCTTGCGGAACCCCGTATTTTTCGAGCTGATCGGGACAAAACCGGTTTGTGCGCGCCGTGC
>CAYVDY010000305.1:0-8340 GCA_964450255.1 uncultured Candidatus Solibacter sp.
CAGTTTCGCTGGCTCAGCCGCCCGTCCTGATCGGCGGCCGCCCCATGCCGGTGCAACTCGTCACCCGCACCGGGGGTACACCGCCGGTGAGCTTCAGCGCTCAGGGTCTGCCGGTCGGGCTCGCTCTGAACGAATCCACCGGTGAGGTGAGCGGGACGCCCGCCTCTTCTGGCTCATACGATCTGATCGTGACCGCCAAAGACAGCAATGGCGTCACCGCGACCGGCGCTGCAACTTGGCGCGTACTGCCTGCGCTTGCCATCACCACCACCTCGTTCAGTCCCATAACTGCCGGCCATGCTGCTCCGCGCCCGGTATCAATCACCGGCGGCGTGGCGCCATTCCAATGGTCGGTGACGCTGGGCGCGTTGCCACCCGGCCTCAGCCTGGGCGATGCCGACGGAACTCTGCGCGGCACACCAACTCGAGCCGGCGCCTTCCAGTTCAGTGTTCGCGTCCGCGACGCCAATGGCGTTGAGGCTTCCCGGGCTTTGGCTCTACTGGTGAATCCGGAGTTGAGCATCGCCGCCGGGGAACCGCCCCAGGTCCCCGCGGGTCGGAACCTGAGCTTCGCATTCCGCGCCATCGGAGGCTCGCTTCCACTGGTGTGGAGTCTGGCCTCGGGCGCCCTGCCGGCAGGGATCAACCTCAGCCCGGCTGGCGAACTGCTCGGTGCGGCCTCGGAATGGGGCGTGTTCTCGTTCACTGTTCGCGTGCTCGACGCCAGCGGTGCCAGCGCCACACGCATCGTCCGGCTGGAAGCCAACCCCGCGCCGGGCCTCAGGCTCACCCCGGAGGCACTTCGGTTTGACGCATCCGTGAACGGAGCTGTTCCCCCTCCACAGCAGGTAACGGCCTCCAGCACGCCGTCCCATCAACCACTCCGCATCGTCTCCAGCGCGCCCTGGCTGGCTGCCTCGCTCTCCGGCGGAATGACACCTGTGGTCATTGATGTCTCCGTCAATCCCACTGGCTTGGCGGCCGGGCAGTACTCCGCCCAAATCACGGTGGAGGGCTCGGAGACCCGTGCCGTCTCTGTCGGTCTCACCGTGTCCGCGTCACGCGCACCAGACCTTCGTGTCACCCCGGCTGCTCTCCAGATGGAGCCCCGCGCCGGCGGTGCTCCGGCGCGGAGCCTGATCACGCTTCGCTCTTCCGGTCCGGGCTCCAGGTGGCAAGCTGCCTCCAACGCTGCCTGGCTGAGCGTTCTGCCAGCCGAGGGTCTGTTCGACAGCACTCTGGCCACGGCCTTGACCGTCACCGCCGACCCCTCCGCCTTGAGCCCCGGCGTGGTCGACGGCGCCATTACCATCGTTCAGGAGGGCGCCTCGCTGCAGGTGCCGGTGAGGCTCATCGTCGAGGGCCGCCACGCCTATGAGCTCTCCTATACCGGGCTCGCCTTTGAAGCCCGAATCGGTAGCAAGACAGACCCTCAACCACTCCTCATCCTTAATCGAGTCCCGGAGACACTGGAGTGGACGGCGCAGGAATCCGCACCATGGATCCGGCTGGATCGATTCAGTGGCGCCGCCGATCCAACGTCCACGCTTTCCGTTCGGGTGGAACCCGAAACCCTCTCCGCGGGTAACTACGCAGGCCGCATCACCGTCACCCCTGTGGATGGCGGAACGCCACGGATCGCCGACGTGCAGTTGATCGTGACCGAAAACCACCTGACTCCCGTTGTTTCTCCAGCGGGCCTCTTGTTCGTTGCCAAACCAGGCGCCGGCGCCGAGCGCCAGGTCGTCCGGATGGCCAACCCCAACTCCGGGCCTCTCACCTATACCGCCGCCCTTTCACCGCTCGACGCCGCCGTATGGCTGAACCTGGGTGCGATCTCGGGCGAAATTGCCGGCGGCGCCTCGGCGGAACTCACGGTCCACAGCGCGCCGGCCTCTACTACTCCGGGCGTCGACCGGGCCGTAATTGCCATCGAGTTCTCTGATGGCACCGTGCGCACGGTGAGCGTAACCCGCCGGGTCACGACCAACGACTGCCAGTCCGGTCGCCCGTCGCTTTCCTGGGTCCGCCTCGGCGATCACTTCTCCGCGAGTGTTGGCCAGCCCGCGGCCCTCGCCGTCAGCGCCATCGACGGTTGCGGCCAGCCCATCTCCACCGGCGTCGGCTACGTCGAGTTCTCCGGCGGCGCTGAACCCTCCGTACCCCTCGTCCCCGGTCCCAATGGACTCTGGACGGCAACGTGGCTGCCCAGTCAGCTGAGCCCGAGTCTCACTCTCAAGGTTCTCCTCCAAGCCGCCGATGGCGTCTCCGCGTCGCTCACCGCCACCGGCAGTGTCGGGACACCCGCCCAGTAGGTCCAAAGCCAGGCCGGCCCAACCCGCCGGCCTGGAAACACCCAGGCCCGATGTCGGCATTCCGATGAACAAATCTCCGTCCTGGCAACGCGCCGTTCATTGGTCCGCAAAAGAGCGCGTCCGTCTCCAGCGAAAATGGTCAGCCTATCTCAACATGCTCTAACTGCGTCCTGCAACTGCGCCTCCTGTCTCACCGGCGGCTCTCCGCTTCTCGGGCCGGCAGCATCGCAAGTTCCGAAATCCAGCCTCCAGCCCAAACCCATTTCACAAAAACCAGGAAAATATCTCACACCTCTTCAATCACTTACAAATCCACCCCCCGAAACCCCTTGTTCCCAGCCTCTATAATCTGACCGGAGGCCGCTATGACGAAACCGACCATTCCCGATACCGCTACCGGGTCCACCCCTACCACCCAACGCCGCATCGCCCGGCGGCCCGGACCCAAGCCAGTCTTGGACGCCATCAATGGAATCGTCCTCGATGAAGAAGACGCCGTGGACCTCCAAGACCACTGCCGCACCCTTCGTGAAAAAATCGTCCCGCAGTGCGAATACGACCAGTTCCTTGTCCAACTCTCTGCCAGCAACACTTGGCGCGCCCGCCGCTTCGTCATCTACGAAGGCTCCCTCGTCGATGTTGCCATCAACGACCAGGCTCCTCAGTTGAATCGCAAATTCGAGGCGCTCGATAGCCATACCCGGGCTTCCATGGCCCTGCGCGATCCGGAGTTCCTCAAAATCCTCCGCTACGTTCGCGATACCGAAACCACCTGCCTCCGCCGCGCTAAACTGCTCAATCAGGAAATGCGCACTCCACCTGCTAGGTAGCCACCCCAGGACCCCCGCCATGTCTCTCATCCGAATGACCCCGCGCAAACTCGCCGCCAATCGCGCCAACGCCCAGAAATCCACCGGGCCTCGCACCCCCGCCGGCAAGGCCGCCTCTGCCCAGAACAACGCCATCCACTACCTCTACGCCCGCAAATTCACCGTCCCGCCCGAATGGCACGCCGAATTCACTGCCCGCGCCGCCGAGCTCACCCTCCCCTTCGCCGACCCCGTCGAACGCGCCCTCCGCGCCCAATGGGTCTACCTCGAACTCTGGATCAAACGCCTCGATACCCTCGAAAACAAACTCTGCCGCCTCGAAATTCAGCAAGCCGCCGATCACCCCCGCCGCGGCATCGCCAACTGGGTTCGCCACAATCCCCTCTTCCGCGCTTGGCTCCGGCTCTTCCGCAAACTCACCCGCCAGGCAGCCCGCCTCTTCCGCGCCATCAAGACCCATTGCCGCCGCCGCCGAGCCCACCCCGCTCCGCCGCCGCCCGCCCCCAAAGCCATCGCCGCCGGAGCCCACTTCTCGCCGGATGCCGTCCAAACCCATATCTCTCTCATTCCAAATGACCGGGAAATTTACTCTCCATCCCCCGGCCCTCTGCTAACATCTCTTCATCAGCCCTTTTGGGCCCTTTCACTATGAAAACGACTTCCGCACGCCCCTTCGCACTTACCCTGTGCGCGCAGTGCCTCGCCGCTACCCTGTCAGTCGGCCTCGCCACCGCCGCGGACACCCCGCCACCTCTCAAGATTCACTCCTCTGAACTGCCTAACGGCCTCAAGATCGTCCTCGCCGAGGACCGCTCCCGCCCCGTCATCAACCTCCAGGTCTGGTACCACGTCGGTTCCAAGGACGAGAAGGTCAATCGCACCGGCTTCGCCCACCTGTTCGAGCACATGATGTTCCGCGGTTCCAAGAACGTCGGTCCCGAACAGCATATGCGCTACGTCCGCGAGGCCGGCGGCGTCGTAAACGCCTACACCAGCTTCGATCAGACCGTCTATTGGCAGACCTTCCCCTCCAACTTCCTCGAACGCATGATCTGGCTCGAGGCAGATCGCCTCGCCTCCCTCGACGTCTCCGACGTCAACTTCAAGAAGGAACGCGAAGTCGTCAAGGAAGAACGCCGCCTCCGCTTCGAAAATCCGCCCTACGGCACCCTGGTCGAAGAGGTGCTCAAAAACACCTTCACCACCTATCCCTACAAGCACTCCCCCATCGGCTCCATGGAGGACCTCAACAAGGCCGCCATCGCCGACGTGCAGGAATTCCACTCCCTCTACTACGTCCCCAACAACGCCACCATCGTCGCCGTTGGAGACTTCGATACCAAAGAAGCGCTGGCCCTCATCACCAAGCACTTCTCCCCCATCCGCAAGGGCAAGCCCATTCCCCGCATCACCGCTAAGGAACCCGCACTTACCGTCGGCCGCGAGGTCACTGTGAAGGACAAGAAGGCGCCCCTAGACGCCGTCGTCACCGCCTACCACCTCCCCTCGCTCGGCCACCCCGATACCTACGCCCTGGAGATCGCCTCCTCCATCCTCTCCTCCGGCCAGTCCTCCCGGCTCTACAAGCGGCTCGTCTACGACGAACAGTCCGCCCTCGCCGCCCAGGGCCAGAGCCTCTTCCTCGAAGGGCCTTCCCTCTTCTTCGGCTTCGCCGTCGTCAACCAGGGCAAGAACATCAAGGAGGTCGCCACCTCCCTCGAATACACCTTCAACGAGATGGCCGAAAAACCCGTCTCCGATGAGGAGCTGAGCAAGGCCAAGAATCAGACCATCGCCGGCTTCATCCTCGGCCGCGAAGGCGTCCAGGCCCGTGCCGATTTCCTCGGCCGCTGCGCCGTCCTCCTCAAGAACCCCGAGCTCTATAACACCGAGCTCGAAAACTACCGCAAGGTCACCGCCGCCGACGTCCAGCGCGTCGTTAAGCAGTACCTCGCCAAAAACAAACAGGTCAAGCTCTACATCCAGCCCGACCAGGCCGCCAGCCCCGAGCCGCCGGCAGCCGGGAAAGACGCGGCGAAGCAGTAACAGGAGGACCCCATGCGCACCATCACTCTAATGACTTCCATCTCCCTCCTGGCCGCCGCTCTCTCCGCTCAAACCGCGGTCAAGCAGACCCCGCCCGGACCCACAGCGCCGCGCCCCTTTGAATTCCCGAAGGCCACTTCGAAAACTCTCCCCAATGGCCTCCGCGTCTACGTCGTCGAAGACCACCGCCTGCCGCTCGTCTCTGCCACCATGCAGATCCTCGCCGGCAACGCCTACGTCGCCCCCGAGAAGTCCGGCCTGGCTTCCATGACCGCCGGCCTCCTCCGCGAAGGCACCGCCACCCGCACCGCCCAGCAGCTCGCCAAGGCCGTCGATAACGTCGGCGGCAACCTCTCCGCCAGCGCGGGCGACGATGTCGCTGCCGTCTCCATGTCGTTCATGAAGTCCTATGCCGGCCTCGGCATGGAACTCATGGCCGACATCACCCGCAACCCCGCCTTCGCCCAGGAAGAGATCGATCGCCAGATGCGCCAGGCCCAGTCCGGCCTCGCCGTCTCCTACACCAATCCCGAGTTCATCGCGCCCCTCGCCGCCGCCCGCGCCATCATGGGCACCCACGCCTACGCCTATCCTGGCAGCGGCACCCCCGTCACCCTGCGCAATATCAAGCGCGATGACATCGTGGCTTTCTACAAAGCCAATTACGCCCCCGGCCGCGCCTGGATGGCCATCGCCGGTGATGTCACCCCCGCGGAAGGCTTCGCCCTCGCCGAGAGGCACTTCGGCTCCTGGACCGCTCCAGCCGCTGCCGATGCAAAGCTCCCTCCGCCGCCCGCGCCCAAGGCTCAGGTGCTCATCGTGGACATGCCCAGCGCTGTCCAGTCCCAGATTGTAATCGGCCACGTCGGTGTCCCCCGCAACCACCCCGATTACCTCGCCCTCGTCATGGCCAACCAGATCTTCGGCGGCAGCTTCAACTCCCGTATCAACATGAAGCTCCGCGCCAACGAAGGCCTCACCTATGGCGCCAACTCCTCCTTCGAGCCCAATCGCCAGGCCGGCGGATTCCAGGCCACTACCTTCACCCGGACCGAGAAGACGGCCGACGCCATCCGCATGATCATGGATCTCCTCAAGGAGTTCAAGGAGAACCCCGCCACTCAGGCCGAGTTCGAAGAGGCCAAGGCCTACACCCTCGGCGTCTTCGGAATCGCCACCGAGACCTCCGGCGCCGTCGCCGGCCGCATCCTCACCAACTACGTCTACGGCCTCCCCGAAGACTACTGGGTGAACTACCGCAAGAACGTCCAGGCCCTCACGCGGGAACAGCTCGTCGCCGCGCTTCAGAAATTCCTCCAAACCGATAAGCTCACCGTCGTCGCCGTCGGTAACGCCAAGGAGTTCTCCAAGGCTCTCGAAGTCTACGGTCCCACCCGCGTCATCAAGGGCGACGACATAGACTTCACCACGCCAGATCTCCTGAAGGTCAAGGAGAAGGTCATCACCTCCGCCGCCGGCACTGCCGCCGCCAAGGCCCTCATCGACCAGGCCATCACCGCCATGGGCGGCCTCCCCAAGCTCCAGGCCATCAAGGACGTCTCCATCAAGGGCAAGCTCAAGCTCACCCTGCCCCAGGGCGCCTTCGATGCCACTACCGAGGAAATCATCCTCTACCCCGATCGCTACAAGATGGTGATGACCCTCCCCATGATGGCCATCACCCAGGTCCTCGACGGATCCACCGGCTGGATGGCACAGGGTGCCCAGGTCATGGACCTCCCGCCCAACATGACGCCTGAACTGGCCAAGAGCATCCCGACCTCCGCCGGCGGCATCGGCCTCCTGGTCGCCGCCGCCACGGGCAAGGCCGAGGTTAACAGCCTCAGCGACGACTCGGTCCTCTGGAAATCCGGCGAGTTCGAGGTGAAAATGACCTTCGACAAGGCCACCCACCTGCCGTCCAAGCTCGCCTACAAGGCCCAGGGCATGACCGGCCCCGCCGAAACCGAGAGCACCCTCTCGGACTACAAGGAAGTGGACGGCCTCATGGTCGCCCACACCTCGCTCATCACGCAAAACGGCCAGAAGATGGGAGAAGGGTCGCTCACCGAGGTCAAATTCAACCCCGGCGCATCCCCTGACGTCTTCAAGAAGAAATAGGATCGCCGTCGCGGTGATAGGCAGAGGGGGGCACCTTGGCGCTCCCCTCTTTCCTTTTGTACTTCTCGATCTTTGAACCCGTGTCCCCCTGCTTCGTCTTGTGGAGCAGCACGCTGATCTCCTGCTTGCTCAGCTTCTGCAGCGTCTTCAGCACCAGCACATTGTCCTCAAGCTGCGACGTCGACTCCACGCCGGAAACCAGCACGTCCACGTCCTGGCTCCACGTGAACCGCAGGCACTCCTCGATCTTGGCGACCTTCCCCTTCGTGATGGACCCCATCGCGTTGGACTTCATCGCCAGCACGCCCAACCCCTTCCCCCGGGCCACCGGCAGCACGTTCGTGATGAAGCTCAGATAGTGCGGGTCGATCAGGTTGATCGGCATCTGCACCGTCTCCCACGCGTCCGTCGCCGCCAGCAGCCTCAGGTGAATCTTCGGATCGCGGTGCCCCGTGAACCCGATGTGCCGCACCTTGCCCTGCTTCTTCGCATCGACGAACGCTTCCAGTGATCCGCCCGGCGCCAGGATCTGGTCCACCTCGGTCATCTCGCTCACCTGGTGGCACTGCCACAGGTCGAGATAGTCGGTCTTCATCTTGCGGAGTTGCTCCTCCAGCATCGCCATCGCGGCCTGCTTGGAGTACACCTCGCACTTGGTCATCACGTGCACCTTCTGGCGCAAACCGCCGGATAGCGCGCGTCCGTAAATCTCGTCGCTCTTGCCCTTGTGGTAGGCGTTGGCGCTGTCGAAGAAGTTCACGCCCAGGTCGATGGCGCGATGGATGATCCGAGTCGCCACCTCCTCGCCCTGCACGTTCATGTGATAGCCGCCTACCACAAAACGGGAGACCTTCATCCCCGTTTTGCCCAGCGTTGCCATCGGCATCGGCACGACGATCCGCAGCCTGGTCCGCGCCGCGGCAGTCAGCGCGGCGGTTTGGGGGAATGTTCTGCGGGTCACTGGGCATCGAATAGAGCCAAGCGGGGAGTCGCCTGCCTGCCTCGTCCCGTACTCCCCGATTTGGCCC
>CAYVDY010000306.1:0-8321 GCA_964450255.1 uncultured Candidatus Solibacter sp.
ACGGCATAGACCTGGACCCTTTCGAGATGAGCGTGGGTGGTCTGATCCTTGGCGTCGATGGCCAGCGCGAGGGCCTCGATGGTGCGGAGGTGGAGCGAGGCCATTTCCTCGGCGTGGTCGCGGCCATCTTCCATGCGCCCCATATAGAGTTTGTAGGAGCGGTAGAAAAGAAATGTAATCAGCAGCGCCAGCATCGGGATCTGCCAGCCGACTTCATTTCGGGCGGTATCGAAGACGCGCGCCAGGACTGCGCCGGCGACGAAGTAGGGCAGCATCCAGAAGTGGCGCTCTTTCCAAACGCCGGCGATCCGGCTGCCCTCAAGGAGCGAATCTCTGGTGGCCCAAGGCACCGACAATCCAACAAACAGCGTGGTGCCGGTGAGGATGGCCTGCAGAGCGTCGTTGATCTCACTGCGGCCTACCGAGAGATACTGGCTGTTGATCGCAAAATCCGACATGCCGATGGCGATGGCCATTGCGCCGGCGGCGAAAAGACATTCGGTCCACCTCTGGCGGCTCTCCCTGGAGCCGGTCCAGGCGTGAGCGAATGCGCTGGCTGAGCCGAGAAGGACCGTTTCAGCCGGCGAGAGCGTACGCATCGTGATCAGAATGAAGATCAGGTGGATCGGAATCTGGCCCTGTTCAGTGCGGTAACCGACGCGGAACAGGGCAGCCGAGACAGCCAGTACCAGGTAGCTGAAATACTGCATTGGATCCAGCAGGGTGCCGTCGCGCAACTGCTGCATGAGCACGGTGGCACCCAGAACGATGATTGTGCGCTGGTAGGTCTTGGCGACTGTGGACATGGTTACTGCCTGAGTGGCTATCGGCTGCACTGCGCTAAAACCTTACAACTAAATGACTAAGGTGAATCGCTCATCGATATAGGTGAAGATGCACGTGTGGGTGGCTGCCAGTAGTACCGAAAATAGGAGAGTGAGCGAAATGGCTCCGCCGACGGTGAGACAATTCGAGTTTCTGGGCCTGCGAGCGATCGTGGCCAGCAAGCGGATGCTGGACACACTGGATCTGGCAGAGCGAGTGGCGCGTTCGAACGCAACGGTGCTGATCCAGGGTGAGAGCGGGTCGGGCAAGGAAGTGATCGCCCGAGCGCTCCACCATATGTCATTGCGCAGCCATCGACCGTTCGTCGACATCAGCTGCGGAGCCCTGCCGGACCATCTGATGGAGAGCGAGCTATTCGGATACGAGCGGGGCGCCTTCAGCGGGGCGGACGGATCGAAGCCGGGGTTGTTTGAGCTGGCCCACACGGGCACCCTGTTTCTGGACGAGGTAGGGGAACTGGAGCCGCGGATGCAGGTGAAGCTGCTGCGTGTGCTGGACGGGATGCCCTATTACCGGTTGGGCGGTACAAAGAAGATCAGCGTGGATGTCCGTGTTCTGGCGGCGACGAATGCGGATCTGGAGATGGCCGGTTCGACGGGGCTGTTTCGGCGGGATCTGTATCACCGGCTGAGCCAGATGACAATGCGGGTTCCGCCGCTGCGAGATCGGCACGAAGACATTTGGGCACTGGCGAGCTACTTCGTGAAGCAACAGCAGCCGGGGTTGGAGATCGGTGCGGACGCCCTTTTGAGCCTGCAGCGGCATCCGTGGCCGGGCAATGTGCGCGAGTTGCGGAATGTGATGACTCGAGCGTCAATCATGGCGAGTTCCGGCGTCATTACGTCGAATGACCTGGACTTGCCCGAGCGGCGTAGCGTCGCGCCCGGACCGGTGGCGGTTCCGTCTCTGGCGGCGCGAACCGGCGCGGATCTGGACGATCTGGAGCGGGAGACGATTCTGCGAGTGCTCGACGAAACCGATGGCCACAGGCAGCGGGCCGCCGAGCGGTTGGGCATCTCACGCCGGACGCTCAGCAGAAAGCTGAAACAATATCATGGCAGAGAACTATCCGGAAAAACGGCGTGAGCCGCGGCGATCCGCCGCGGGTGCGCTGACGCTGCGGTGGGATGGCGGTCCGGGTTCACCGATCGAGGGCGATCTCGTGGACATCAGTTTGCACGGATTCCGGGCGGCGCATGCGTTTGCAGGACTCACCGCCGGACAGGAAGTGGTATTTGAGCACGCCGAGGCGCATGGCCGGGCGCGAGTAATGTGGACTCGAATCCTGGGGGCGAGTGTAGAGAGCGGTTTTCTGGTTCTCGGCAAGATGGATGAGCGCGAATAATCCGGACTTGTCGACTGCACTGTACCCGTCACCGCGCTGAGCCCCGTATAATGAAGAGATTGGGGTCGCTCGCGCGGCGCCTATGAACCACTCGCATGCGAATTCTGTCGTCCATTCTCGCCGCCGCCAGCTTGTGCCCGGCCCTGATGTCTCCGCTGGGAGCCGTAACCAGTGATCCGCGGAAGGCGCTAGGCCAAATCCCGGCCTGGTTTGAGCCATCGGCACAAGGAAAGAACTTTGTTTCCAGAGGGATACGCGTCTCTGTGGCGATCGATCCGCAGGGTGCGGCATTGAGCGCAGCCGGCCGCCAAATGCGATTGAGCTTCCCGGGGTCCAGGCCTGCGGCCGTCCTGGAGGGTGTGGAGCAGCAAGGGGCCACGACGCAGTACCTGATTGGCAATCGCCGGGATCAATGGCGGCGCGATGTCGCGCATTTTGAGCGCGTGGCAGCGCGCGGCGTGTACCCCGGCGTGGATGTCGTCTACTACAACAGCGGACGGAACCTGGAGTATGACTTTGTGGTGGCGGCGGGAGCGAATCCTGCTGCGATCCGGATGAAATTTGTGGGCGCTCGTCCCCAGTTGCAGGCGGACGGAAGCTTGCGGTTTGACTCTGAGTTCGTGCAGCAGCCGCCGGTCTCTTATCAGGAGAAGGACGGCCGGCGGATTCCGGTGGAGAGCCGCTATCAGGTAGCGCGGAATGGCGAGGTCCGGCTGGCGCTGGGCGCCTATGACCGTTCGCTGCCACTGGTGATCGATCCGACCATTGCCTTTGCCGGTTACGCGGGCGGGGAATTGCAGGACGTTGTCAACGCGGCGGTGGCAACACCGGACGGCAGCTTCTGGGTGGCAGGAGCGGCCAACACGATCTACCCTTACATCCCAGAGGAAGTTGATCCGTTCAGCAAGGAAAACAAGGGTGCAAAAGACGCCTTCATGGCCCGGATCACGCCGACTGAAAATGGCTGGCGGTTGACGCACTACACGTTCCTGGGCGGCGGCGGCAACGATGAGATCACCGCGATGACCTACGGCAGCAATCGCATCGTGGTGACAGGCAATACGAATTCTTCGGATTTTCCGATGGGCGGCTACGCTTCTCAGAAAGTTATTACGGGCGAGACGGATGCCTTCGTGGCTTACTACGACCCGACGGAGAGCGGAATCAGCACGCTGACGTTTTCGACGTTCTTTGGCGGCCCGCTGATAGAGAACGCGCAGGCGGTGGCGATTGACGGGCAGGGCCGGGCTATCATAGCCGGCTACACGAATTCCGGAGAGTTGACCGGGTTGGTTTCGGGTGTTGCCATGCAACCCTCCAACCGCGGAGGCCTGGATGGATTTGTGGTCCGCTTCGATCCCTCGCAGCAGCCGGAATCGGTGGTGAATTACGTGAGCTTCGTGGGCGGGAACTCCACGGATCTGATTACAGGTGTGGCCGTAGACGCCGCCGGCAAGGTGTATCTGAGCGGGACGACGATGTCGTGGGATTTCCCGATCGCGGGCGCCGCGTATCAGGCCGGCCCGAACTCGTTCGGCGATCTGTTCGTTGTGAAGCTTGATGCGGATCAGAAGGCGTTCGATTCGCTTCTCTACGCCAGCTACTTCGGCGGCTCGGATCTGGATTCCGCGCAGGCGATGGTGCTTGACGCTCAGGGACGGTTGTGGATTACTGGCTACACGTCATCGAAGGACCTGCCGGTAACGCCGGGCGCGTCTCAGTTGGCAAACGCGGGCGGAATCGATGCATTCCTGGTGCGGCTGGACCCAACGAAGTCAGGTGCTGCATTTGTTTCGTACTGCACGTATCTGGGCGGGGCGAATACGGACGTGGCCTACAGCCTGGCTCTGGACGCAGCCACGGGCACGGCGACGGTGGCGGGCTACACGCTGTCTACAGACTTCCCGGTGAAGGGGATGACCGGCTTCGAGCAGCCTCCTGTGATGCAGAGCGAGTCGTTTGCGGCGAAGGTCGATCCAGCGAAGGCCGACACGGCGGGGTTGGTGTGGTCCACCACGTTCGGCGGTGCGGGCATGGATGCGGCGACGGCGGTGACGCTTGGCGCCGACGGCAATCCCTTCGTGGCGGGCATGACGACATCAGCGAATCTGCCGGTGGGCGCGAACCCGGCCAAGAGCAGCCCTGGCGGCGTTTACAGCGGGTTCTTCTTTGCGGTGAAGTAAGACCGAAGATCGAGACAGAAAAAGGGGGTCCAGCCGAAGCTGGACCCCCTTTTTCCGTTGGTGATGTTCGTTGGTCTAGACCAGTTCGTAACCGCGGAAGAACCACGCCAGTTCGATGGCTGCGTTGGCGTCGCTATCGCTGCCGTGGGATGCGTTGCGGCCGATGTTGGTGCCGTACAGCTTGCGGACCGTGCCTTCGGCGGCCTTGGCTGGGTCGGTTGCGCCCATAACGTCGCGCCACTTGACGACTGCGTCTTCGCGCTCGAGGGCGAGCAGGATGACGGGGGCTTCGGTCATGAAGTCGATCAGTTCGCCGAAGAAGCCGCGCTCCTTGTGGACAGCGTAGAAACCTTCGGCCACAGGGCGCGTGAGGTGCTGCTTACGGGCGGCCACAATGCGGAATCCGCTCTTCTCGATGAGGGCGATGATATTGCCGCTGTTGCCTGCGGCGACGGCGTCGGGTTTGATGATTGCGAATGTACGTTCCATTGTTTCTCTCTATAGCTTGAGGGCGGCCTTGGCGCGCTCGCCCATTTCCGCCGGCGACTGGCACACCAGAATGCCGGCATCTTCCATGGCTGCCATCTTGTCGCTGGCCTTGCCGGAGCCGCCGGAGATGATGGCTCCGGCGTGGCCCATGCGGCGGCCGGGGGGCGCTGTCTGGCCGGCGATGAAGCCGATGACGGGCTTCTTCACGAACTCTTTGACGTAGGCGGCTGCGAGCTCTTCCGCGTTGCCGCCGATCTCGCCGATCATGATGATGGCCTCGGTGGCGGGATCCTCATTGAACAGGCGAAGCGTATCGATGTGGGTGGTGCCGATGATGGGGTCGCCACCGATGCCGATGCAGGTGGACTGGCCGATGCCGAGCTTGGACAACTGGCCCACCGCTTCATAGGTGAGTGTGCCGGAGCGCGAGACGACGCCGACCGGGCCGGGCTTGTGAATGTGGCCGGGCATGATGCCGATCTTGCATTCGCCGGGTGTGATGATGCCGGGGCAATTCGGGCCGATGAGGCGCGTGGCGGGCTTGGACTTCAGATACTGCCAGGCCTTCACCATGTCGAGCGCCGGGATGCCCTCCGTGATGCACACAACCAGCGGGAGTCCCGCGTCGGCTGCCTCCATGATGGCCTCGGCGGCGAAAGGTGGCGGCACGAAGATGACACTGGCATTGGCGCCGGTGGCCTTCACTGCTTCGCTGACCGTGTTGAAGACGGGGCGATCGAGATGCGTGGATCCGCCCTTGCCGGGGACCACGCCGCCGACGACGTTGGTTCCGTAGGCGATGGCCTGCTGCGCGTGGAAGGTTCCCTCTTTGCCAGTGAATCCTTGCACCAGCACGCGCGTGTTCTTATTGACGAGTACGCTCATGACAGGTTCCTTCCGTTACTTTGCGAGCGCGACGACTTTTTCGGCCGCGTCTTTCATGCCTTCCGCCATTGTGAAGTTGAGGCCGGATTCCTTGAGGATCCGCTGGCCTTCCTGCACATTGGTGCCTTCCATCCGGATGACGAGAGGCAGCGTCATGCCGAGTTCGCGAGTGGCATCGACGACGCCGGCGGCAAGGGTATCGCAGCGCAGGATGCCGCCGAAGATGTTGATCAGGACAGCCTTCACGCTGGAATCCGACATGAGGATGTGGAAAGCGTTGTAGATCTGTTCCTTGTTCGCGCCGCCGCCGACATCCAGGAAGTTGGCAGGGCTTCCGCCCGCGTACTTGATGATGTCCATGGTAGCCATGGCGAGGCCTGCGCCGTTGACCATGCAGGCCACGGAGCCATCGAGCTTGATGTAGTTCAGGCCGGACTTGGAGGCTTCCACTTCGAGGGGGTCTTCTTCGTTGAGGTCGCGCAGGGCGGCTTCAACCTTGTGGCGGAAGAGAGCGTTGTCGTCGAATGTGACCTTCGCGTCGAGGGCGACGACGCGGCCGTCCTCGGTGAGGACGAGCGGGTTGATTTCGGCGAGAGAGCAATCGAGATCCAGCCAGCACTGAGCGAGTGCCTGCATGGTCTTAACGGCTGCACCGACGCTGGCGGCGGGGATGCCGATGCCGAACGCCAACTTGCGCGCCTGCCAGCCCATGAGGCCGACGCCGGGGGCGAAGGCTTCCTTGAGGATGAGCTCGGGGGTCTTGGCGGCCACCTCTTCGATATCCATGCCGCCCGCAGCCGAGGCCATCATGACGGGCAGGCCGCTAGTACGGTCGAGCACAATGCCGAGGTAGAGTTCCTTGGCGATCGGGAGGGTCTCTTCAATCAGCAGGCGCTGTACCAGGCGGCCTTCGGGGCCGGTCTGATGGGTGATGAGAGTCATGCCGAGAATCCTGTTGGCAGCCTCGGTGGCGGCGGCGGAGTCGGCAGCGAGTTTGACGCCTCCACCCTTTCCGCGGCCTCCTGCGTGGATCTGCACTTTGACGACAACGCGTCCGCCCAATTCTTCAGCGGTCTGGGTGGCTTCCGCGACCGTGAGCGCCATTCGCCCACGTGGCACAAGAACGCCATATCTGGCCAGAATTTCCTTGGCCTGGTACTCGTGAATTTTCATAGGAATGCGCTTGTGGTAGGCTCGAATACAGCCCCGAACCCCAATATAGCATGGCCTTTCTGCCCTTCCTGCATCGCGTCCTCAATCGAGAGAATCTGCCCGCGGCTGACGCTCGCGCGGCGATGGCATCCATCCTCGCCGGAGAAGCTACGACGGCGCAAATCGCAGCCTTCGCGGCGGCCTTGCGCGTGAAAGGAGAGACGGCGGCGGAGATCCAGGGCTTGGCGCAGGCGATGCGCGATGCGGCCACGCCGATTCCGCACGGGATCACGGATCGAGTGGTTTTGGACACATGTGGTACTGGCGGGGACGGGCAGGGAACCATCAACGTCTCGACGATCGTGGCGATCGTGGTTTCGGCTTGCGGCGTGGCGGTGGCGAAGCACGGCAACCGGTCGCTTTCCAGCCAGTGCGGCAGCGCGGATCTACTGGAAGCCTTGGGGATGAGGATACTCACGGATCCGCTCTTGATTGCGCAATCCATCAGGGAAGTGGGGTTCGGGTTTCTCTTTGCCCCAGTGATGCATCAGGCGCTGAAGTATGCGCAGCCGGCGCGGGCGGAGTTGAAGACTCGGACGGCATTCAATCTCCTGGGGCCGCTGACGAATCCGGCGGGCGCTACGGCGCAACTGGTGGGGGCGCCTTCGGTGGCGGCGGCTGAGTTGATGGCGGTGGTGCTGGCGAATCTGGGATTGCAGCGCGGGTATGTCGTGCACGGGCATGACGGGCTGGACGAAGTGAGCACGACGGGCGAATCGCAGGTTTTCGGGATTGTGCGCGGGGCGATCGATCACCGGACAGTGACGCCGGAAGAGTTTGGCGTGCGGCGGGTGAAGATCGCGCAGTTGCGTGGGGGGGACATCGCCACGAATCGCGACATTGCGCTGGGCGTGCTAAGTGGGGAGACGGGGCCGTTCCGGGATATCGTGCTGGTGAATGCGAGTGTGGCGTTGACGGCGGCAGGGGCCGTGCCGGATTTCATTACGGGCATGGCGATGGGGGCCGATGTCATCGATGAGGGGCGAGCCAAGGCTAAGCTTAGCGAGGTGGTGGCGTTCAGTATCCGGGACTAGGGCCGGGGCATCCGCGTAGCGGTCTGGCCGGGGCTGCTGCGAGCACCCATTGGCGAGGTCATTCGTCCAGTCATTTCAAAACCCCAACCCAACGACGTCCGGAAGCAGGCGCCTGAAGTGAGCTTGGAGAAGCTGAAGGCAAAGGCGGTGGGCTGGGTCTTGGTCGGGCAGTCGGCTGCTACTGCCAGCTGCACTTTAATATCACTCACTTCTTCTCTTCGTGGTATTCGGTCTCCGTGTTAACGTCCCAAAGTGCGGACTTGTCGCGCACTCCGGCGGCGATGTTGTCCACCGACGGGTCGTCGATCACCCAGGACGGCACGCAGG
>CAYVDY010000307.1:0-8318 GCA_964450255.1 uncultured Candidatus Solibacter sp.
GGGCGTGTTGCCGTAGAGATTGCCGAGCCAGTAATCGTTCTGGGGCCAGTTCACCAGGGTCACCTCGCTGCGGACGGAGCCGGGTTGGTGGATGCCGGTCTGGACGATGCGGCGGTAGAGCCAGAGGTTGAGGCCGGGGTTCTTGGCCTTGAGGGTGGGATCGAAGAAAACCTCGCGGCGCTTCATCGAGAACGGATCGGTCATCGACCAGGAGAGGAGCTTGTCGGGCCAGGCGGGCGTCATCTTCGGGACGTAGTCGCGCCAGAAGCTGTATTCTTCGGGCTTGTCGATGGTGTGGTTGGCACCGGGCTCGTGGCCGAGGGCAAAGCAGACGGTGAAGGCCTGGTGATTATCGGGCTGGGACTTGGCTTCGTAGCCGGTGACGAACTCGGTCTTCGTGAGCGGGAGGAGGTCGCCCATCTCCGTGCCGTCCAAAACGTAAGGAGCCTGAATTGTCTTATCGGGTCCGTGCCGCAGGCTCTTCATGGTGACCGATTCGACTCGGTCGCCCTGCATCGTGGCGGCGCTGGGCTTGTGTTCAAGGAGGATGGTGAGCAGGCCGGCGCTCTGGTAGCGGGCGAGCATGGATTCGAGGACGGCGAGGGAGACGCGGGGCTCGTGCGTGATGGCGGAGACGGAGCCGCCGCCGGGGTTGAGGCGGGTGTTGGCACGGGCTTCGGGCGTGAGCGGGTAGTTGTCGCGGTAGTACTGGCGCACTCCGTTGCGGTAGGCGCGATAGGCCTGGGTGGCGCCGAAGGACTCGATCCAGGGGTGCTCGTCGGGGGGGACAGCCTGCGAAGTGAGCTGGCCGCCGATCCAGTCTGTCTCCTCGGTCATGACGACGCGCATACCGGCGCGGCAGGCGGCGAGGGCGGCGGCGCAGCCGCCGGTGGAAGCGCCGATGATGGCGACGTCGCAGTGGATTTCGCGTCCGGCAGCCCAGGCGGGGGCTGAAACGGAGAGAGCAGAGATTGTTTTGACGAAGGATCGGCGAGTGGAGCGCATGGAGAGGTTGTACCTACGATATTATGAGCATGTTCCATGGCTGTCGTCACAGTGTCTGGAGAGCCGGGGTGCCGCGCGAGAGAGGTCTCTCAACTTGCGGCGCAGAGGCTTGGGTATTCGCACATCAGCGCGGAGAAACTGGACACGATGCTGGCTGAGGAATTCGGCCCGGTGATCGAGACGAACTCGCGGGCGTGGCCGGACATGGCGGCGTCGATTCTGCTGCGGGTGGCGTCGACAGCGAACCTCGTGGTGGGCGTGGATGGGGCGGAATTGTTGTTCCGCAGTTATCCGGCCGTGCTGCGCGTGCGCGTGGTGGCGCCGCCGGCGAGGCGGATCGGCAACGCAATGTTGGACGACCGGATGGACCGGGCGTCGGCGCGGCGGAGCCTGCAGGAGCGGGCCGCAGGGATCCGGGCGGTGCGGAAGGCGCGGTTCGGGCGGGCGACGGCGGCGCCGGAGACGTTTGACATTACCTTGAATGCGGAGACGCTGGATGCGTCGCACATGGCGGAATTGATTGAAGCCGGTGTGCGGGCGCGGGCGTTGGATCAGATGGGGTTTCTGTCTCCTGCGGCGGAGGCGCAACTGCAGTTCCGGATCCGGCTGCGGTTGGCGGCGCACGGGATTCAACCGGGCGCGCCGGCGCATTTGAAGCAGGTGCAGTTCGGCCATCCGAGCGAGGAAACATTTGCGAGGCTGCTTGATTTTTACCGGATTGCGTGGGAGTACGAGCCGCGCAGCTTTCCGATCAAGTGGGACGAGCACGGTAGAGTGTTGGAGGCGTTCACTCCGGATTTCTTTCTGGTGGAGTCCAACCTCTATGTGGAGCTGACGACGATGAAGCAGTCTTTGGTGACGAAGAAAAACCGGAAGATCCGGCTGTTGCGCGAGATCTATCCGCATGTCAATATCCAGGTGTTTTACCAGAAGGATCTGCAAGACTTGGTGTTGAAGTATGGCTTAGCCGCGAGGGCTGAGAAGAGCGAGTAGGGGGAATCATGAAAACGCCGGCGATGCCGATGATCGAGCGGGTGCTTTTTTCCGAGGACGAGATACGGGAGCGGGTGAAGGTGGTGGCGGCGGAGATCTCCGAGCGGTACAAGGACGGGCATCTCAAGCTGGTGGGGGTTCTGAAAGGGTCTGTCTTTTTCATGACGGCTCTGGCGCGGGAACTGACGATTCCGATGAAGATGGATTTCCTGGCGATCTCCTCGTTTGGGGATCACTCGTCCGCGCCGGGGGTGGTGCGGATCTCGAAGGATCTGGACGAGTCGATCGAGGGCGAGGACGTGCTGCTGGTGGAGGACATCGTGGACACGGGGTTCACGGCCAGGTATCTGATGCAGCATCTTTCGGGACGCGGGCCGAACTCAATTGCGATCTGCTCGATGCTGGACCGGACGACGAGGCGGATCGTGCCGCTGCAGATCGACTTCCGTTGCTTTGAGATACCGGACCGGTTTGTGATCGGGTGCGGGCTGGACTACAACCAGCTTTACAGGAATTTGAATTTTATTGCGGTGCTAAAGCCGGACAAAGGATAGGTTCTGCGGACCGCGATTTCACTTGACAGCCAGATTTGCCGAGAGCAGACTCCTCCCATGAGGCGAGTATGCGGTCCGATTATCTGAGTGGTGTACTGATCGTCTGCCTGACCTCTCCGCTGGCGTTCGCCGCTGAACCAACCGTGCAGCCGGTCAACTGGGCTCAGCTACGAGAAGCCGTTTCGAGTCAGAAGCTGACTAAGCGTACGGCGAAGGTCCAGCTCTCATCGGGTGCAGAGGTCAAGGCTACGCTGCGCGGGGTGGAGGAAGACGCTCTTGTCGTGGTGGCAAACCGGCAGACCGACAAGCGATGGAAATCCACGTCCGGTGACGAGGCGCGAATTCCACGGTCCGAGGTAACAGGGCTTGCCATCCTGCTGCCGGTGGCGCCGGTCGCCGGGTACTTCATCGGGCATTCCGCTGACACGCCGCTGCCGCATTTCCGGATTGTTCCGTAGCCTGCAAACTGAGTCGGAGGTATTCATGCGACCTGATCATCTATGTAGCTTCATGGCAATATGTCTGACTGTTCCGATGGTCTGCGTGGCGCAGCAACCGGAACAAGCGGTCAACTGGGCTCAGTTACGGGAGGCCGTCGCGAGCCAGAAGCTGATGAAGCGAGACGTGAAGGTGCGACTCTCGCCGGGTGACGAGGTCAAAACCACGTTGCGCGCCGTGGACGAGACCGCCTTGGTGGTAGACGGAAACCGGCAAACCAAGAAGCGGTGGAAGGCCGCCTATAACAATGAAGTGAGGATCCCGCGGGCCGAGGTGACGGGCCTTGAGTTTCAGGGCAAGAAGGGCAAGAAGGGACTAATGGGCGCACTGATCGGGTTGGGCGCCGGGGTGGGCATTGCGTTAGCGATCTTGGCGAACAGCGAGGAGTGGGACTCGCTCTACAGCGTATTTCTGATTCCGGCGGGGCCGGTCGCAGGTTACGTCATCGGCCATGCCGCCGACACGCCGCTGCCGAACTACCGGATTGTGCCCTAGCGGCTATGCTTCGCGGAAGATGGCCTTGAGGCGCTTGGCGACGATTTCGGCGTCGCCGGGCTGCATCATCCAAACGGTGAAGACAAGCTGCTGCTTGTTGGTGGAGGGCGTCACCTCGATGGAGGGCGTGCCTTCGAGCAGTTTCTTGCGCACGTCGGGCGGAGTGATTTTGAGGACTGCCGGATCCCAGCGCATGTAGAGGTGCTGGGTGTGGTTGGCGATGTCGGGGATCTTCACTTCCGTGGCCATGGTCTTGAGACCTTTGACTGCGCTGGTGAGGACAGAGACGCGGCGCTCCCATTCCTTCCACTGGGCGTCGTGGTCGCGGTTGACGTAGAGTTCGAGCGCGACCAGCATGCCGAGCATCTCTTCCTTGTTGACCTTCTGGCCGCGGGCGAGGGAATCGCTATAGGGTGAGGTGTTGAGGCGGGCGGCCTCGATGAGGTCCTTGCGTCCGAGGAGGATGCCGGCGCTTTGCGGCCCGCAAATGCCTTTGCCGCCTGAAAAAGTAACAAGATCGAAGCCCATCTTCGTGTACTTCTTGAGGTTGGTGACGGGCGGCACATCGGCACTGGCGTCGTTGAAGCTGGGGATGCCGTGTTTCTTGCAGAGGGCCACGAAGGCTGGGGCGTCGATGCGGCCGCGGGGCTCGGCGTCGTTGAAGAAGAGAGCCATGGCGGTCTGGGGGGTAACGGCCTTTTCGAATTCCTCGACGGTCTCGATCTCGATCATGCGGATGCCGCAGGCGCGCACGGCGTGGTCGTAGCCGTAGCGGTGGGACTTCTGGATGAGGACCTCGCTCTTCATGCCGCTGAGATCCGGGATGCGGAGGATCTTGTCCTGGTCCTTGCCGGTGATGCAGGCGGCGGTACCGACGGTGAGGGCTCCGGCGGCTCCGGAGGTGACCATGGCGGATTCACATTCGAGCATTTGGGCAATGCGTCCGCCGACGGCGTCCTGGAGCTTCGTGAGATGGACGTAGTGCCGGGAGGCGTACTGCATGGCGCTCATGACTTCCTGCGGCATGAGGGAGGCGGTGAGCGCGGTGTAGGTTCCAGCCGCGTTGATGAACGGGGTGACGGCGAGTTCCTTGAAGAAGTCGCGGGGGGCGGGCTTGGCGGCCGCAGCGCTGCTGAAAAGTCCGCCCAGGACGGGCAGTGTGGACAGGGACTGAAGGAAAGTACGGCGGTCGGCCATGGCGGATACCTCTTGAATTGCAGTGTGGCTCACGGGAGCGGTCAACGCAACCGGCTCAGCGTTTCTCAGCGACACCGGAGAGGCGGACTGCCTTGCCGGCTTGCGCGGGGGGGACGGGCTGGACGGTGGTGCGGGTGGGAAATGAGCTGGAGAACATGGTGGCGTAGACGGCGTTCATCCTGGCGAAGTTGGTCATGTCGTCGAGGTAGACGTTGGTGGCGACGAGGTGGGCCAAGTCCGCGCCTTGCCGTGTGAGGCAGGCTTTCAGGTTGGCAAAGGCATCAGTGGTCTGCTGCTCGACGGTGCCGGATCCGTTGGAGGAGACGACCTCGCAGAAGACGGTGGTGGGTTCCTTGCGTTTGGAGGCGATGGCGGAAACGGCCCACTTGGCGTTGTCCGGGAGCGCGGCCACGCTGACGACACCCTCTTCGGGAGCGCCGGTGGTGTACCAGTTGGCCATCGAGAGTTGCTTGCGATTGAGGCCGGCCGATTTCAGGGCAGCGGCGAGTTTCTGTTCGGCCTCCTTGCGAGTCTGGGCGTAGACGCCATTCAGGTAGAGGCGATCGCCAGCGCTGCGGCGGGCTACGACGGTGATCTCCACAGTGGTCTCGGTGGGCATGCGTGTGACGCCGAGCGTGATGCGGGGCGGGGCGGCGCCTCCGGCGACCTCGGCCCACAGGCGCTCTGCCGTGGGCAGGTTGGCCATGTCGGTCAGGTAGAGTTGCCAGGATACGACGTGGCGGAATTCAAGGCCGGCCGCTTCGAGATTGGCTCTTACATTGGCGAGGCACTGGCGGGTCTGGGCTTCGATACCGTTGGGCATGGCTCCGGCGCCATCGCGGACTCCCTGTCCGGAGACGTAGACGTACGTCCCAAGGTCTAGGGCGGGGCTGTATGGGCCGACGGGTTTGGCTGCGCCGGCGGGGGTGATGACCTTGGGCTGGGCGGCAAGCGGCATCGTCAGTGCAAGCAGAAGGAAGGCGAAACGCATATCCGAAATGCTAGCGCAAATCCGTCTGGAGGGGCTTTCACCTGTCTGTTCTTACGGCTACACTGTGAGGCAAGAAGGCGTCTTTATGAATCACCTACGATCCTCGCTATTGCTCGCTCTTTTTTGTCTCACGGCTGTGGCCCAGCCCGCATATGATCTGCTGCTCAAGGACGGCCACGTGATCGATCCCAAGAACAACATCAACCGCGTGATGGATGTGGCCATTGCGGGCGGACGGATTGCCGCGGTGGCGCCGAATATTCCAGCCACGGCGGCAAAGCGCACGGTTTCGGCGGCGGGGTTGTATGTGACGCCGGGGCTCATTGACGTCCATGTGCACGTCTATGCGGGTACGGGTTTGAAGGCGCTGACGGGCGATTCGAGTGTGTATCCGGACACGTTCTCGTTTCGCACGGGCGTGACGACGATGGTGGATGCGGGCACGTCGGGCTGGCGGAATTTTCCAGACTTCCGGCAGCGCGTGATCGAGCGGGCGAAGACGAGAGTTCTGGCGCTGCTGAACATCAGTGCGGTGGGCATGGCGCCCAAGGGCGAGAACGACCCGGCGGACATGGACGTGGATGAGGCCGTGAAGATGGTCGAGGCCAACAGGGACGTGATCGTCGGGTTGAAGGTGGCGCACTTTTCGAAGGGCGGCTGGATTGACGTAGACAACGCCGTTAAGGCTGGGACGGCCACCAATCGTCCGGTGATGGTGGACTTCGGCAAAACGGACAACCAGCGGAATCTCAACGCGCTGTTGTTGGACAAGCTGAGGCCCGGCGATATCTACACGCATTGCTACTCCGGGCATCGCATGGAGGTTCTGCCGAACGGTGAGTTCAACCCGGTGATGCTGGCGGGGCGGAAGCGGGGCGTACTGTTTGACCTGGGACACGGCGGGGCGAGCTTCTACTGGCCGGTGGCTGTGCCGGCGTTCCAGCAGAAGTTTTATCCCGACATGGTCTCAACGGACCTGCACACGGGCTCGATGAACGCGGGGATGAAGGATATGGCGAACGTGATGTCGAAGACACTGGCGCTGGGCGCGCCTCTGGAGGAGGTCATCCGCATGTCCACGTGGAACGCCGCGCGCTCGATTCAGCGGCCGGAACTGGGGAACCTGGATGTGGGGGCCGAGGCGGATGTGACGGTGTTGAAGGTGGAGAAGGGGCAGTTCGGATTCCTGGATTCGGCCGGCGCGCGGCTGGCGGCCACGCAGAAGATCGTGGCGGAATTGACGATTCGGAAGGGTGCGATTGTGTGGGATCTGAACGGTCTGGCGGGCCCGGACTGGAAAGCGTACTCTTATAAGAAGAATCTGCCGGATCTGTTGAAGTGAACGTCATGCGGTGCCTCATTCTCTTGCTTGCAGTATTGGCCCAGGGCGCGCCGCCGGTGGATCCGGAGCGCGGACTGATCGCGTGGTGGCCGGATGCGACGCCGGCCGCGGTGGAGTTGCTTCGGCAGGTTGGCGTGCAGGCGGTAATCACGACCGGGAAGGTTCCGCAGGCGCCCGGCGTGACGATGATCGCCGAGGTGGCTGCGGATGCCGGGGCTGTGGCGCAGGCTAAGGCGGCCGGGTTCGCGGCGGTGGCCCTGAGCGCCGGCGAGGACGAGAAGGCGTTCCAGGCCTTCCTGAAGGCGCAGGCGGGGTATGTGGCAATCGTGTACCTGAAGCCGGAACAGATCGGATGGGACGTGGCGCCGGCATTGGCGGTGCTGCGGGGCGGAGTGTGGCCGGGCATTGCGTCACAGGGTGCGTCGTCGGCCGGGGCGACCGAGGGAATCTGGTTGGATGCGAACTCGTCGCTGGTCGCATATCTGCGGGCGATGTTTCCGCGGAGGCCGGCTGTGCTGGGCTACCGACCGGACAAGGACGGTGGAGTGCCAGAGACGCGGAGCGTGCCGCCGCGTTCGGTGGAGGTTTCGCTGGCGGATGCGTATGCCGCGGGCGGGCATGTGATTCTCTCAGTGCCGGACGATTACCGGGCGGCCCTCCTGAAGGGCGAGGCTCGGGCGGTGACGGCGTGGAAATCGCTGGCAGGGGTCGCAGAGTTCCTCAAGCAACAGCGCGCGGCAGTGCGTTACGAGGCGTATTCGCGGGTAGCCGTGCTCGCCGGGGATCTGGAGCAATCGGGCGAAGTGCTGAATCTGGCGTACCGGCGTAATCTGGCTCCGGTGGTGTTGCCGCTGGCGAAGGTCCCGGCGCTGACGCCGGCGCGATTCGACGTGGTGGCGGCGGCGAATGTGCCGCTGAGTGCGGCAGTAGTGCAGAATCTGGTGAATTTCGTGAAGGCGGGCGGGACGGTGCTGGCGGCGCCGGCGGCGGAAGCGGAGAAGAAGACGCCGTGGTGGGCGGGCGTGGGCGCGCGGAAGGTGGAATCGGCTGAGGATCGGGACGTGTATACGCTCGGCAAAGGCAGGATCTACGGCTATCCCGACACGATTCTGGACCCTGGGCCGTTTGCGCTGGATTTAAAGGATGCCGCGGCGGAGAAAGCTCCGCGGGACAACGGCATCAAGAACATGGATCTACGGAAACGGGCCGCGGACTCGGTGCTGGACGTGAGGTATCATGTGGG
>CAYVDY010000308.1:0-8311 GCA_964450255.1 uncultured Candidatus Solibacter sp.
TGCGTTGATGATCAGAACCAAGCATGGAATCGGGAAGCCGAGGACTCTGCAAGGGGTCCAGGATCGAATTCTGGCCGCCTGGGTCATCCTACTGGCGCTCTACGCGGCATGGATGACCGGCGGCTGCGAAGTTGAACCGTGTGCAGCCTAAAATGCCGGAGGTAGGGGTTGGCTAGTCGCTAACTTGAGAACGGGCTTTTACCACGGGCTGCTAAGGACTGCCGCACGGTCTGCAGATCATAAATGCATACTTGTAGCCCGCTCACCAACCTGGTGAGCGCTGACGCATTCTCTAATTCTACTGGCACATCGAGGGCAATCGCACGTTGGCATAGAAGTCATTTGGGCACCTTCGACAGCGACCTCTGGTGCAGTGCGAGTGGTGAACTGTATCTCAATCACAACTTCCGGATGTAGAATGCGGCAGCGGAGTGATCGCCATGCACCGAGCCGAGGAAGCATCCTCGCAGGCATCGTCGCCAAACTTGTTGTGGCTGGATCTAGATCCTCTGCTTGACGCGTTTTCAGGGAACGAGGCGATCACTCGTGCGGCGCCTGCAAGCGGCCTACACACTCCCACCTGAAGCCAGTCGTCTTGGTGGACTGCAAATGCGGCGATTTCTGCTGCCTGGCCTGTGCGCTTTCAGAACAACAGCAGTCTGAGCGGCGGGTCCAAGAGGTTGAGCTCTGACGGACTGCTTCAGTATTAGTCCGTTTAATCCGGAGAACAGCTACCTGGTCCGGAATAGCGATGTGAGCCCCTGCCTCCAGCATCATCCTGCCATGGGTGAAAATAACAGGACGCTCGAAGCACACTTCGACCGATGCGCCGCATGCGTGCTTGTATTTCAAGGTCAGAAAGCGGCGGGGGCTTTCGCCAGCCAACTCGGAGGCCAAGCCTTGAGAGACTCCGACTTCGCCTCGGAGTTTCCACG
This sequence comes from uncultured Candidatus Solibacter sp., assembly GCA_964450255.1. Classification (GTDB taxonomy): domain Bacteria; phylum Acidobacteriota; class Terriglobia; order Bryobacterales; family Bryobacteraceae; genus Paludibaculum. The sequence goes on from CAYVDY010000308.1 coordinate 936, forward strand.
ATAGGTCCAAACGGCTACTGGGCGGCTTCCACCTTCTCGATCGCGATGCCCTTGAGGCCTGCCTTCTCCATCACCGAACCGGAGACCTTGACCTTTTTCTCGATGTACTCCATTAACTTCGCGTTGGGGTTCTTGTGATCCAGCGAGACGGGGAGATACAAGGTCTTCGCCGCCTCGTCGTAGATCGCCAGAGGATTCCCCGCCCGCGCACACGCCTCGGCGCACTTTGCGTGCTTGGGGCCTGCACTATCGTGGCCCACGAAGCACGCGATATCGACCACCAGCCCGGTGACCTGCGAGGCTTTCCCTCCCGGATGTTCGTGTGAATGCTCTTGCCAGGCGAATGCCGCGCCGATGCTAGACGCGGCCAAAACAAGCGTGCTGAGCTTCTTCTTGAGATTCATTAGGTATGTCCCAGTTGATTGGATTTTGCGCCCACCCCTCCAATAAACCGCTTCGATGGGCGCCGACTTCGAGGATCTCTTATTCTCGCACGGGGCGTCTGTAACCTTCATAGCCGCGGCGCAAACCTTTTCAGGCATCTGCCGATCGTCGCATCCAGCACTTGGCGCCGGTCAATGCTTAGGGCTCGGGTCGTGCTTGGGGGCAGCGGCTGGCGCGCTGTTGTCGAGCAGCACCTCTTTCGCGATAAACTCGCCACTCGCCAACATCGTTCCGAAAACGGCGACCCGATCACCTTTCTTGAAACCGGACAGAGATGCCTTGGTCTTCCCGCGTTCAAACGTCGTCTTGCCGTTCACCGTGATCGTCTTCACGCCCTTGTCAGTCTTGACTTCGATCCGGTCGTTGGCGATCGACAGCACCTCGCCCTTGGTTGGCGTTCCCTTATGTTGGCTGGGATCGTGGGCCATCACTGCGATGGCACCCACGAGACTAGTCAGGACCAGCGTCGCAAACAGCTTGTGAAACATTCTTCCGTCTCCTTCTTTCGAGCTAATGAGATTCACCGCCGTGGATCTCGAGGCCGTTCACTTCCTTCATCAGCTCGAGTTCTTTAGCCGTGATTTTCGGTAGATGGCGAATGAACAGGACGAGCTTCCAGTTCTCCTCGTCCTCTCCGCCCCAGCCCGGCATCCCAGTGAAGCGGATGCCATTCTTGATGATGTAAAACAACTCCCCGTCTGAGAGCCCCTGTGTATCCGCTTCCTTGAGATCAGGCGCCGGCGGATAAAGCCCGGCGTTGATCTGCGTGCGGCCGCTGCCGTCGTTCGCGTGGCAGATAGCGCAATGATCGGCGAAGTGATCCCGTGCCTCGGCGATAGCCAACGGGGCTGGGCTCACCAAGCTCCTAAGCTCCCTTGCTCCAGGTGGCGAAGCGATTCGTCTCGCATGCCTGGCCAGAACCGCTTCCAACTTTGATGGCTTCTCACGCGCACTGAATCCGTGAGCGGTGACAAACCAGTACATCCACAGCCCCGCTACCAGGCACACCGCGACGCTGGCCATCGCAAACACGTTCCGCCTGATGTTCATGCGTGTACCCCTAGTGGGAATGACCTGAATGCCCGCTTGCGGAGCTTGCGGCTTCGATTTTGTCGACCTTCAGGACCTTCGTCTTCTCGAACAGTGTTCCGGTTACGGTGACCTTCTGCGCGGCGAACTTCTCTGGAGTCTCCTGATCGCTCAGGACGTAAATCTGATCGCCGACCGGGAGCGCGTACTTCGTCTTCTTGGGATCCAACTTCACACACTCACGGACGCACTTGTCGTCCGGCGTGATGCCCATGGTGTGCTTGGCGCCGCACATGGTGTCGGTGATGACACCGGTAAATGTTTGCGGTTTGTCGGCGGCGGCGAGTAAGGCCGAGCCAAAGATGAGACTGCTGATCAACGTTTTCATTTTGCTGTTTGGTTCCTTTCTTCGATCGAGGTCAGAAACTGAAGTCCCTTTTCCTGGTTTAGCCGTTTCCAGAGCGTCTCGAAGCGCTTTTCATCGAGTGGCTGCTTGAGCTGGAAGTTGAAGCCCTTCATGCTGCCGTAGTGCGACTTGGCACGTTCGTAAGTCGTGAGTGTGAGTTGATAACGGTCCGAGGTGCTGACATTTTCAAGGTCCTGATACCGCCACGTGCGCGACTGCCTGCGACGGTCCGTCTTGAAGACGATTCGATCCGGCCCGACCTGGAGGACGCCATCGGAGCCCTGAATCGAGCCGAGCAGCTTGGCTGGGAGCTCCCACAGTATGACGGGTTGCGAGTCGGCTACTGCGGCGACGAATCTGCGGTCCAGTTTGCCCTTCAGTTCCGTGTAGGCAGCCTCGAACGACTTGCCTTTGGGGAGGAAGAACTCGAATTCCTTGTCGATGCCGAGGAACCACTTCCGATCCTTGTAGGTCACCAGCACCAATTTGTCCGCAGATACCCAGAGCTCCTGGATGTCCTGGTAGTCGAACTGAACACTCTCTAGCTTCGGCGGTTTCTTTGGATGCTTCTTCCGCTTTTCCTCGGGGAGCACTTGTTGGTAGCCCACTCCTTTCTCATTGATCGTGAGCACGCCGACGTGATCCTTCAGCGCACGTTGGTGCCGAACGTCATAGGTGAGCACGGCCGCGCCGGCCGGAGCGATCGCGATGAACGCGGCGAGCAGGCTTACGAAGCGATTAGCTTTTTGACTTCTGTGTTCCATTTCCAAACCTCATAGATTGCCGGATAGACGACCAGTTCCAGAATGAAGGACGTGAAGATTCCACCGATCATGGGTGCAGCGATACGCCTCATCACATCGGCACCGGCTCCGGTGGACCACATGATCGGGACGAGACCCATGAACATCACGGCCACGGTCATGAATTTAGGCCGGATGCGTTTCACGGCACCGATGTGGATCGCATCCTGGAGATCGGCCAGACTGTTCATCTTGCCCTCCTTCTTCGCTCTTTCATAGGCGATGTTCAAGTAAAGCAGCATGAAGATGGCCGTCTCGGCATCGACACCGAGCAGCGCGATTAGGCCAACCCAAACGCCGATGCTCATGTTGTAACCGAGCGCGTACAGGAACCAGATCGCGCCCACCGCCGAGAACGGGACAGCCAGGATGATCAGCATGGTCTCCGTAAACGACTTCGTGTTCATGTAGAGCAGCATCATGATCAGGAACATCGTCAGAGGAAGGATCACCGTGAGCTTTTCCCGGACCCGTTGCATGGCCTCGTACTGACCGCTCCAGATGAGGGTGTATCCAGCTGGGAGCTTTATATTCTCGCGGACCACTTTCTTGGCTTCTTCCACGTAACTGCCTACGTCGCGCCCGGCCACGTCGACGTACACATAGCCATTGAGCATCCCATTTTCGTCGCGTAGCATGGCCGGGCCAGTGGAAATCTTGATATCCGCGAGTTGGGAGACAGGAATCTGCGTCTTGCCGTCCATCAATGGCACCAGGACGCGGCTGAGCCGGTTGATGTCGCTGCGGAAATCCTGCATATAGCGGACATTGACGGGGTAGCGTTCCCGACCTTCGATTGTGGTGGTCACATTTTCCCCACCCACGGCGCTCATCAGCACCGCTTGCACATCCTCCATGCTGAGACCGTAGCGGGCCATCTCTTCTCGCTTCCAATCGAAGTCCAGGAAGTAGCCACCGCCCGTTCTTTCGGCGAACACGTTTCTCGTTCCACGCACCTTCGGCAACATGCCCTCTATATCCGTGCCGATTTTCTCGATTTGCTTTAGATCGGAGCCGTAGACCTTGATACCCACTGGCGTGCGCACTCCGGTGGTCAGCATGTCGATGCGGGCCTTGATGGGCATCGTCCAGGCGTTGGACACGCCGGGCATCTGCAGCGCTACATTCATTTCCTCAACAAGCTGCTCGCTCGATATGTGGTCTGGCGTGATGTGACCGAACGCTGCCGTGAGCCATCGCGGCGCCCAACTCCACTTCGAGTACCAGGTATCGATCTTGCGCCACTGGTCCTGCGGCTTCAGGACGATGATGGTCTCCATCATCGAAAACGGCGCCGGATCAGTGGATGTCTCCGCCCGGCCCGACTTGCCCATCACGGTCAGGACTTCCGGAAACTTCTTGATGATCCGGTTCTGAACCTGCATCAGCTTCTGCGCCTCAGCGACAGAGATACCGGGCAGAGTCGACGGCATGTATAGGAGCGTGCCTTCATCGAGCGGAGGCATGAACTCGGAACCTAGCTGCTGGTAGATTGGTATCGTTACTACGACCATCGCAATTGCTCCCGCGATGACCAGGTATTTCCAGCGAAGCGACCAGCGGCAGATAGGATCGTAGATCCGCATCAGGATCCGGCTAATGGGGTGATTCTCTTCCGAATGGATCTTGCCAACCAGGACCGCGTTTACAACACGGGCCAGCCAGCGCGGCCTGAACTGGAAGTTGTCCATGTGCGTGAACAACAGCCGCATGGCCGGGTCCAGCGTGATCGCCAGAAACGCGGCGATGATCATGGAGAAGTTCTTGGTGTAGGCCAGCGGCTTGAACAGGCGGCCTTCCTGAGCCTCCAGCGTCAGCACGGGCAAGAACGCGACGGCGATCACCAGTAGCGCGAAGAAGCTGGGACCACCCACTTCCTTCACGGCATCAATGACGACACGGTGGTAGTCTTTCTTGCGGCCCGTTCGATCCCATTCCTCGAGGTGTTTGTGAGTCTGCTCCACCACCACGATGGCGGCATCCACCATCGCGCCAATAGCGATCGCGATACCGCCGAGCGACATGATGTTCGCGCTGACGCCCATCATCTTCATCGGAATGAACGAGATGATGATGGCGATAGGAATCGTGAATACCGGAATGATCGCGCTCGGGATGTGCCAGAGGAAAATGAAGATCACCAGTGCCACGATCACCATCTCCTCGGTGAGCGTCACCTTCAGGTTTTCGATCGAGCGGAGGATCAGATCGGAACGGTCATACGCGGAAACGATCTTCACCCCTTGCGGCAAGCCAGGTTCGAGATCCTTGATTTTCGCCTTGACTCTCTCAATCACGTCGAGAGCATTCTCGCCCTGCCGCATCACGACGATGCCTGAGACCACGTCGCCCTCACCGTTCCAATCGGCGATGCCTCGCCGGATGTCCGGGCCGAGGACCACATTGCCAACGTCTTTCACCCGGACGGGTACGCCTCCTTCCGTGCTCAGCAAGACGATGTTGCCGATGTCATCGACGCTCTTGGCGTAGCCGCGTCCGCGCACCATGTATTCCGTGCCACTGAACTCAACTAGACGGCCACCGACATCGTTGTTGCCGTTCCGGACGGCCTCCACCACTTTCATGATCGGAATCTTATATGCCTGGAGCCGGTTGGGATCAACGTTCACTTGGTATTGCCTGACGAAGCCACCTAGGGGCGCAACTTCGGCGACGCCCGGCACGGACTTCAACTGGTAGCGGAGAAACCAATCCTGCAGGGACCGGAGTTCCGCGAGCGAATGCTTTCCGCTGTTATCCACCAGGGCGTACTGGAAGACCCAGCCGACTCCAGTCGCGTCCGGGCCCAACTCCGTCTTGACGCCCTGCGGGAGCCGTTGGAGGACGGCGGACAGATATTCGAGGGTCCGCGAGCGCGCCCAATAGATATCCGTCCCTTCTTCGAAGATGATGTAGACAAATGAATAGCCGAAATCCGAAAAGCCACGGACAGCCTTTACCTTTGGCGCCCCCAGCATGCTGGTGACGATCGGGTAGGTGACCTGATCTTCCATAATGTCCGGGCTGCGATCCCACCGGGAGTAGACGATTACCTGCGTGTCGCTCAGATCCGGAATCGCGTCGAGCGGGATGGTCCGCATCGAATGGATGCCGGCGGCAACCGCGAATCCGATAAGAATGAAAACCAGGAACTTGTTCGCGCCGGAGAACTCGATGATGCCATCAATCATGTTTTTTGTTCTCCCCAGCGGAATGCGCGGGCCTGGAAGCGGCCGGTTGTTTTGAAGTCGACCCTCCGTGCTGATGCCCTGACATTCCGGCGGCCGAAGACTTCAGCTGGCTTTCCGAATCGATTAGGAAGTTGCCGGAGACGACAATGCGCTCATTCGAGGTTAGGCCCTTAGTGATCTCGATGCGATCACCGATCCGCTCTCCGATTTCGACCTGCCGAGGCTCCAGGTAGCCGTTGCCACGATCGACGAAGACCGTCTTCTTCGACCCGGTGTCGAGAACTGCTTCCGCTGGCACAGTCATGCGCGCCGGCATGGATGCGCTGAATTCCACGTCCACGAACATGTCGGGCTTCAGTGTCATGTTCGGGTTGTCGGCTTCGATGCGTACCTTCAATGTGCGAGTTGTGGGGTCAACATCGGGCTGGATGTAGCTCACTCGGCCGTTGATCTTCCTGCCGCTCCCATAGGAAAGGCTCACTCGCGCCGGCATTCCTATCCGGATCATGGAAGCCTCGTTCTCAAACACGTCGGCCATGATCCAGACCTTGCTCAGATCGACCACTGTGTAGAGTTCGGTTTCGGGAGTGATGCGCTGCTTGAGAAAGGCGTTACGCATCATCACGTAGCCGCTAATGGGCGAGTAGATCGTGATGTTCGTCAGTGGCTGCTGGGTCCGTGTGATTTCTTCAATCTGAGCTGCACTCAAGGAGAATAGTTCCAGCCGCTTGCGCGCTGCTGCCAGGAGCGAATCACTCTGCTGTTGGGAGCCGGCAAGGGGACTGTCCTTCATGATCTCGCGGCTACGCATCGCAAGCAGATACTCCTGCTGGCTGGCTAACATTTCTGGACTGTACATAGTCAACAGCGGCTGGCCCTTCTCCACTAGCTTGCCCGTGAAATCGACGTACACCTTTTCAATCCAGCCCTCGACCCTGGTTTGAACTTTGGCGAATCGCGTTTCATCCATCGTGACCTTCCCGACAGAGCGGAAAGAGTGGATGCCGGCGCCGGGGGTCACCTCGCCGAATTTGACGCCGATCACCTGCTGTTTCTCCGGACTCACCCGGATGGTGCCCATCGGCATCGCGGCTGGATCATCCTCGTAGACTGGCTCGAGGTCGCTGCCGGTTTCCGGATTGATGCCCGGCTTGTCGGACTTGAAGGCGGGAGCCTTCGCATCCCGGTAATAGAGAATCTTGCCAGTCGGCTTCTGAGCTTCCGCGCTGATGGGATGAGCCGAGTCATCATCCGGCACCAGCTTCATGCCGCAGATCGGGCATTCGCCTGGCTTGTCGGAGTGGTAGCTCGGATGCATCGGGCAGTGGTAGCCCTTGGGCTTGTTCGTTGCGGCGCCCGCGTGTTCGCGCGGGCCGTACCAACGTCCATACCCGAAGCCACCGACGAACCCGATGGCGATCAACACAAAGAACAGAACGATGCGAAGAGCTTTCATGGAATCGTGCCTCACTGGACCAGCGGACGTCCCGTCATCTCTTCGAG
>CAYVDY010000309.1:0-8287 GCA_964450255.1 uncultured Candidatus Solibacter sp.
CTTCAACTACAAGCAGATAAGAGCCGGGCCGAATCCCCTTGCCGTTAGCAAAAACAACGTTGTGGATGCCCGGCGGACGAGTGGCCCCGCTGACGCCATCCACCGGCATCGTCAGTTCCCGGCCGCTCTTGCGCCACCACTGCCGAAGGTCCTTCAGCCAGGTGGTTCCGTTGTCAGTGGTCTTGGGCCGGGTGTCGTACCACACCGCCAGATTGGCGGCGAACGTCTGGTCCGGCTTCTCGATCCACATCGCCACATAGGGACGGTGGTACTCAGCCACGGACACGTTGGGGATCTCGATGGTCAAGGCGAGGTTCGCGGCCAGAGACGTGGCTGGAACGTCGGCCAGGAGAGCGGCAATTCGTTTGCGCATTCGTTTGCAGTGAAGTCCTTTCTACGTCAGCGATGAATGAAGAACACGATCAGGAGGAAGGGGAGGACGAAGCCGACTGACACCGCCGGCCAGGTGAACGGGCGCCCCCGCGAATGGAGATGTAGCAGCAGCAATCCGGTGAGGCAGAACACAACTGACGCTACGGCGAAGACGTCGAGGAACCACATCCAGGCCTTTCCCGTATTGCGGCCCTTGTGCAGATCGTTGAAGTACGCAATCCAGCCGCGGCTCGTCGATTCCAGGTGCACGGCGCCAGTGTCCACCTGGATCGTCAGCCAGGCATCCGCCCCGGGTCCTGGCATCCCGACGTAGACTTCATCCTCGCTCTGCCATTCGATGTTTGCGGGGACCACACGCAGCGAGGTCTTCAACCACTCCAGCACCACCGGCGGCAGGCCGGGCTTGGCGCTGGGTAACTGCTGCCGCAGCGGACCCGGCAGTTTCGTATCCCGGACCTCCACCACCGGCTTGCCGGAGATCGCCGCTGCGTGATTCAGAGTGATACCGGTGACGGCAAAGAGAATCATGCCCACCAGCGAGATCGCCGAGCTGACCCAATGCCAGAGCCGGACCTGCTTCCACCACATCGCTCGCATCAATTCATCTCTCTCCTAGAACCGGTAGCTCATGCGGATGGTGGCGGTGCGCGGAGGCGCGATCTCAATTGAGGATCCGGTCGTCGCGTTGATGAAGATGCGGCGATCGGTCAGGTTCTCGATGTTGAACGCCCAGTCCAGGTGCCGGTTCAGGCGATAACAGAGCGAGGCATCGACGCGCAGATAGGCGGGCAGCATCAGCGGGTCGGGCGCGGCATACGTGCGGGCTCCGTTGCTGCCGAGCCGCTGATCCTGCCAGAGCAATGCGAAACTGGCGCCGAAGCCGGCCAACCTGCCCTCGGAGCGTTGATAATCGGTCCTCGCCGTCCACGCCCATTTCGGAGTCTTCTCGGCCTTCGACCCCGGAATCGCCCGTGTGATCGCCGCACTCGCCGGACCGGCGCCCGTGTAGATCGAATCCGTGTAGCTCACCGATCCGTTGAAGAACACATCGCGCACCAGCCGCAGATCGGTGGTCCACTCAATCCCCTTGCCGCGGCGACTGCCGGCCTCCTGGTAGTAACGGACACCGTTCGGATTCACATCGTTGATGCCGGTCTGCACCAGCGCATTGCTGATGCTGTTCTTGAAGAAACTCAGAGTCGCCGACGCCCGCCGGCTCGGCAGGTCGAACTTTGCCCCCACCTCGTAGTTGTTGCCGGTTGTGGGGTCGAAGGTGCCGCGCTGGCCGGCCACGTTCTCCAGAGTCGGATCCACCGGATTGAAGCTCGTGGAGTACGAGCCAAAAACCGCTAAAGATCTGGTGACGTTGAACAGCGCCGAGTAGTTCGGCATCACCTCGCCCTTACGCACGGGCGCGCCGCCGGGATGGCTCTGACCATAACCGAGCCCCAGAGCAAGAACCAGTCGGTCGCTCAGCAGCGTGGTCCGGTTCTGCACATAGCCGTTCCAATTGGTTGTCAATACGCGGTTACCGAATGCGATGGACGGATAGGCGTCCCGAATCGGAGTCAGCGCGAATCCGGTATAGATATTGAGCGGTGAGCCGGCGGGTGGCGCTGGCCCAAGTAGCGAAGTCGATTGAACACCGGTCACGCGCGTGTATGCGCCCACCTGCATGGTGCTCTTCCAGCTTGTGCCGCGAAACTCGTAGGAGGTATTGGCGTCGAGGTTCTGATAGCGATTGAGCGCGTCGCTCTTCGATTGCACCCGCTGCACCTCGTTGCGGCCAGTGAGCAGCGCGATCTGCGCGGGGGTGCTCACCTGGGGCGTCCATTGATTGATATGGCGGTCGTTGCGGAAATGCCTGTAGGCGACATTGATGTTCCAGCGCGTGGTGGGAACGGCACGGAAATCGAACCCGGCCTGCGAGGAGTAGTAGTTCTGCAAACCGGCAGAGAGGTTCACATCCAGCGGGGAGAGATCGCGCAGGTTAATGGGGCCGGAGACGCCGTCGTTTGTGGAGAGCGACGTGGAGGGTGAGATGACGATGCCGCCGCCCGATGGGCGAACCATCTTGCCGTACTGGAACATGGGCGTGATGCTATACAGGCCAAGGCGGTCAAGGCGGAACGTCAGCGCGCCATTTGCAAACTGGTTGCGATCCCGCACGTTCGCCGTATAGTAGTTGTTGTTTTCGGCGGTAAAAAGCGTCCGGTAGAGGATCCGTGAGTCTCTCGTCACGGCCCCGGTCGAATCGAAGTCAGAGCTGACCGAAGGCCGCTGGGAGAGTGACACGCCGTTACCCTGATAGCCGCCGGCACGCAGGTCGAGCCGGGTGGAGCGGACGGGCTGCGGGCGCTTGGTCACCAGATTGATCATGCCGCCGGGAGAGTTATTGGAGCCGTAGAGCAGTCCGGCCGGGCCGCGCAGCATCACAGCCTGCTCGATACCAAATAGCGATGCGCCGTAGCCGCCGCCCAGGTTGATACCGGGGAATCCATCGACGCGGGTATCTTCGGGGGACATCCGGAATCCGCGCGCGTAGAAGTGGTAGCCGCCGGTCCGGTAGCTGTTTGGCGACATTCCGGGGACGGTTGCCAGCAGTTCCGGGATGTTGCGCACGTTACGCTCCCGGAGCTCACCGGAACTCAGCGCCGTCACAGAGCGCGGCGTCTCGTGCAAAGACCCGGGCATTTTGAGGATCGCCTCGGCGGCGATATCAGCCGTATCCACGACTTCGATCGTCTGCCGCACCGGCGCTGGCTGCAGCACGACATCCTGCGTCACTTTTGCATCGGAGATCGTCACAGAGCTCTGCGCCAGCTCGAAACCGGCTTTCTCGACGATCAGGAGGTACTGGCCTCCGCGCAGTCCGAGGATGGAGTAGACACCCTCGTCGCTACTAGTCGCCTCACGATCGACGGGGCCGCGCAATAGCAGGCGGGCGTGCGGCACCACAGAACCCGACGCGTCCCTGACAACGCCGGCGACGCCGTTCTCCGATACCGCGGTTGCGGGCACGGCAGGTTCATTGGCAAACAGGGCAAACAGTGGGATCATCCAGAATTGCATCATAACGGGGCTCCTCCAGTAGGGCCGCAGACAACGGCGGAGAACCCCGATACAATAGGGACTCGCAGGCTGCCTGAACAGCGGTTTGTGACGGTGGGACGCCAAGTTCGTTCCGCCAAGAATAGTGCTTGGCGCCCCACCGGCTAACTTCCCGCCAGATGCAAGTGAGTTGCAACAACGGGTTCTTCCACAATATACGACTGATTCTGTCCGCTGCGCAATGGCGAAGTGAAATATGGCACATTTCGCCAAGTCCGGAGTGCGCGGACTGGAGTAGCAATCCCTCCCGATCCGCTACTCATTTGCGTTCTGCGGTATGCAGCCGCTTCGGGTTTGGTCAGCCGCCAGGCGTATGGAATTCGAATTCGTCCCCCGGACGCCGGACGTGTGGGCACATCGGGATTCCAATATAATCGTGGTGCCGGCGCCTCCCCTCAAGGTCAGCCGCACCGAAGGAGCCCACCTTGTCCGACCACTCAGTTTCCAGACGCCGATTCTTCTTTGGCACCCTATTGGCGGGCGCAGTACCCACCGGCGGCTTCGGCAGCGTGCCGTCGCTGCGCGCGCTCGGCTACAAGCCCTACTACGACAAATTGAATGTGGCGGCCATCGGCTGCGGCGGCCAGGGCGGCGCTATTCTCAACAACGCGGCCCAGACCGAGAACATCGTCGCTTTGTGCGACGTCGACGTCAATCGCGCCGCGCCGAATCTCAAGCGCTACGAGAAGCTACCGCTGTACAAAGACTTCCGCGTCATGCTCGACAAGGAAGATAAGAACATCGACGCGTGCACGATCGGCGTGCCCGATTTCATGCACGCTACCGTGGCCCTCGCCTGCATGCAACGGGGCAAGCACGTCTATGTTGAGAAGCCGCTCACGCGCACGCCGTGGGAAGCGCGCCTTCTGCAGGAAGCGGCGCTGAAGTACAAGGTTGCCACGCAGATGGGCAACCAGGGATTCTCGCATGAGTCCCACCGCGTGGCGGCGGAAATCATCTGGTCCGGCGCCATTGGAGACGTGGTGGAGGCGCACATTTCCACCACGCCCGGCACCCATCCGACAGCGCTTCAGACTCAACCGCCCGAAGCATCCGTGCCCGAGACTCTCGATTGGGATCACTGGCTCGGCGCCATGCCGATGCGGCCCTACAGCCCCTACTACGTGCCCTACAATTGGCGCGGATTCTACGATTTCGGCACGGGTCAGATCGGCAACTGGGCCACACACACCGCCGGCCCAGTCCACCACGCACTACAACTTGGCTCGCCCAGCAGCGTCGAGTGCGTCAGCCAGGACGGACGCAGCAGCATCACGTTCCCGAATCGCGCGACCATTCGTTTGGACTTCCCTGCCCGCGGCGGCATGGTCCCCGTGAAGGTTTTCTACCACGACTCCGCACGCCCCGACGATCCCGACGTCTACCATGTGCCCGGCATGGAGAACGAGACCATCCTGCCACCTTCGAATAACCTCGCCGCCAGGGGCCGCCCCGGGGTTGGCGTTCGCGCCGAGGGCGCCGCGCCCGCGCGCCCCGCAGGCCCTCGGCCCACCGGCCCCGGCGGTCAACCGCTGGGCAACGGAGGGCCCGGCGTGCCCGTCTTCGGAACTCGCGGCGGAGGCCCGCAACCAGGCATCCTCACCGGCAACGGCGCCGTCTTCATCGGGACCAAGGGCATCATGGCGACGCGTGACCGCGGCGAGGGCGTGTGGCTGCTGCCTTCCGCGCGATGGGCGGAATACACCCTCCCGCCGCAACTCCTCACCCGCTCGCCCGGCCACATGCTGGATTGGATCCGCGCCTGCAAAGGCGGCGACGCGGGCTGTTCAGACTTCAGCATCGCCGGACCTTACGCCGAGTGGCTGGCCCTGGCCGCAATTGCATTCCGCGTCTCCGGCCGGCTCGATTGGGACGGCAAGTCGGTGAACTTCACCAACAGCGCGGAAGCCAACAAGTACGTGAAACCGGTATTCCGCAAGGGATGGGAGCTCAGACTGTGATGAGCAGCTACACTCGACGCGATCTCGCCAAAATAGCGCTGGCGGCTCTCCCGGCGGCGCAGCTCATGGCGAAGCCAAACTCGAAGTTCGGCGGAGTGCAGATCGGCCTCAACACGCCGTACAGCTTCCACGGCCGGCCGGCGGATGCTGACAGTGTCTTGAGGGACCTGATCGCCCTCAACCTGAGCGGCGTGGAACTGCGTTCCCAGCCCATCGAGCAGTTCTTCGGCGCGCCGCCCGCTCCGCGCGGGGGACGCAATCTCACGCCCGAGCAGCAGGCCGAACGCAAAGCCGCCGCGGAGGCGCTTCAGAAGTGGCGCCTCGCCGCCCCGATCTCGAAGTTCAAGGAGTTCCGCAAGAAATACGAAGACGCCGGTGTGCGCATCGAAATCGTCAAGTTCGACGGCGTCGATACTATGTCCGACGACGTCGCAGACTACGTCTTCCAGCTCGCGAAGGCCGTTGGCGCACAGGCGATTTCCTGCGAGATTCCGGTCAGCAAGACGAAGTGGTTCGGCGCATTCGCGGCGAAGCACAAATTGATGGTGGGCTATCACGGACACGCCAACGTCACGAACCCCGAAGCGTTCGGCCGCCCCGAGAGCTGGGAGACTGCGATGTCGTTCTCCAAGTACAACGGCGTCAACCTGGACATCGGGCACTTCATCGCCGGAAACAACAAGTCGCCGGTGGAGTTTCTCCAGAAGTACGCCGGCCGCATCACCCATGTGCATTTGAAAGACCGCAAGCTCAACAACGGGTCGAACACCGTATGGGGCCAGGGAGAGACTCCCATCAAAGAGGTCCTCCAGATCATGAAGAAGGAGAAGTATCCGTTCCAGGGCACAATCGAGTTCGAGTACAAAGTGCCGGAGGGATCGGACGTAATGAAGGAGATCGGGCGGTGCGTGGAGTTCTGCCGGGAGGCCCTCGAGGGGTAGGCGGGCCAACGGTCAATCAGGGCCGGTCACGCTATCGCCCAGCCGGCCCCAACAGATGAGCTACTTGACCAGCGGGATCTCGGAGTTGATCTGCAGGCCGATGATCTGGCCCAGCATGTTCTCCACCTGCAGGAACCACGCCGCCACTTTGGCTCCCAGAGCCGTCTTCATCTGCGCGTGGTACTTCTTGCGGTTGCCGTATTGGCGAGTTCGCCGGCCACCGCGTCGATCAGCTTGTCGTAGTTGTCAGCGTACTTCCATGTTGGCGCCGCGCTGAGCCCACAGTCCCTTCACTTCTTTCTGGTAACCGGCGTAGACACCCCAGAACTTTGCCTTCTGTTCGGGTTCCAGGCTCATCGCCTGGTCGATGATGGCTTTGGCGTCCTTGCGAATCTCCTTGCGGAGCATGTCGGCATATGCCTTGATTCGCGCCTTGTCGGAGGCGGTGTCGGGAGCTTGGGCGAACGCGCGCATAAGGGTGACGACACCCAGGGCGACGCTGAGAATGGTGAGCTTGAGTAGATGCATTGGTGAATACCTACGTGGAATCGACCGTGCGGACTTGCCGTAGCCAGGCGGGGGTTGAACTTAATTTCACCCTGGGCTCGGGCCTTTTCCTGACTTTGATAGAGAATAAGATGGTCTGTTACAGCAGCTCGTGGCCGGCTCCCTGCCGGAGCTCCGCCTCGTCCCCTCGTCCTCGACCCGGTGGTCCTCAGGGTGGCGTGATAAACTTGAACTTCTCCCCATGAAAATCGCAATTGGTGCTGACCACGCCGGTTTTGCCCTCAAGGAAGAGTTGCGGGCTGCTCTGGAGGCCAAGGGACTGGAAGTGGTGGACTTCGGGACCCACTCCAGCGAATCCACAGACTATCCCGACTATGCCTCAGCCGTTGCTCAGTCTGTATCCAAAGGCGAAGCGGAATGCGGCATCCTGGTGTGTTCCACCGGGGTCGGAATGTCCATGGCCGCCAACAAAGTGGAGGGCGTGCGCGCCGCTTTGGCCTTCAACCCCGATGAGGTCGAACTTACCCGGCGTCACAACAATGCAAACGTCCTGACTTTGGGGGCACGCTACAACAATCTGCAACAGGCCGAGGAACTCGTGGACGTCTTCCTGAAGACTCCGTTCGAAGGCGGCCGTCATCAGAGACGTGTGGACAAGATCGCGAGCCTGGAGAAATCGAACTAATGAACGCACAACAGCGCATGAGCCGGCCGCTGGCCGCAGTAGATCCGCAGGTCGCGGAAGCGATCCAGCATGAAGTGGAGCGGCAGCACTCGCGGCTGGAACTCATCGCCAGCGAGAACTTCACATCGGAAGCGATTCTGGAAGCCACCGGCAGCGTCTTCACGAACAAGTACGCGGAAGGCTACCCCGGCCGCCGCTACTACGGCGGATGCGAATGGACCGACGTGGTGGAGAACCTCGCCCGCGACCGCGCCAAGGAGTTGTTCAAGGCCGAATACGCCAATGTCCAGCCCCACTCGGGATCATCGGCCAACCAGGCAGCCTACGCGGCGGTGCTGAACCCGGGCGACACGATTCTCGGGATGAATCTCTCGCACGGCGGGCATCTGACGCACGGCCACCCGCTGAACTTCTCCGGCAAGACCTACAACATCGTCCCCTACGGCGTAAAGCCGGGCGACGAGACCATCGACTACGACGAACTGGCGCGGCTGGCCGAAGAGCACAAGCCGAAGATGATCATTGGCGGAGCCAGCGCTTACTCGCGCATCATCGACTTCAAACGATTCCGCGAAATCGCCGATTCGGTGGACGCCCTGTTCCTGGTTGACATGGCGCACTTTTCCGGCCTGGTTGCGGCGGGTATTTACCCCAACCCGTGCGAGTATGCCGACATCGTCACCTCGACG
>CAYVDY010000310.1:0-8285 GCA_964450255.1 uncultured Candidatus Solibacter sp.
TCCTCGCTGGGTGGAGGTCAAAGCCCAGCCGATCGCCGTGGAAGATCTGATGAGCTAGCGTTGGGCTCCAGAGACGTGCTGGGTGCTCTTGGGCGCCAGACGGGTGCGGCCTTCGGACGGAGCGTCGAGCGCGCGCGTGCTGGTGGCGTCGGACTTGATGTCGAGGCCGAACTGAGGAATGACGGCGCCATCCCGGAGGACATCGGCGACTCCCAGCAGGACGGTTCCATTCTCGTTGGTGCGGGTTGCGCCCGTGCGATCGATCTGCGGAACGGCGAGCCTGTCGTCGGCGATGGCGGCGGCGTACCAGCGTCCGGGTGAGAGCGAGGCGGGGATGCCGAATTCACCGGAGCAAGCGAATGTCGCTCCGGCGTCGAGGCCGTTTGCGGCGTTGCAGGACCAGCCGGAGTAGACATCATCGATCGTGACATTGGGGCTCTGCGACCAGTAGTAGCCGATGCGGAAGACGCCCGCCCTGGCGTTACCCTGATTGGCGACAACGGCGCGCATGCCGGTGAGGGTGGCGCCGATGCGGCCGGACGTTGGCGCGGTGAAGCTGCTGATCACGAGACGGGGCAGGTTGTTGACGGCATCGACGCTGACCACCGCGAAGCCCCAGTCGTTTTCGGAGTCATCGGAGACCAGGCGGATCCTGGCGACGTTGCCGGGGACGAGGACGCTCCTTCCCGCGAGTTCTCTTCCTGTGAACGGGCTGCCGGTGACGTGGCGTCCGCCGGCGTCGTAGATGCCGATGAAATCGTAGCCGTCTTCCAGCGCGGTGCGGTCGTCGAACTTCAACTGGATGGCCAGAGGGTTGCCGGGGTAGGTATAGGTCCAGGTAGCGTCCTGGTCGTTGCTATAGGGGTGGGTAGACTGGGGTAGTTCGTTGTCGAGAGACTCCGTGATGGAGTCAACTTTGAAGCCGTAATATTCGACACTGTCGTCGCTGACGAGGCGGATGCGGACGATACTGCCGGGGACGACGACTGATGCGCCGGCGAGACTGGCGCCCGTGAAGGGGCTGCCGGGAATCTGGCGGCCAGTGCCGTCGTAGATGACGATGAAGTCGTATTCGTCCTCCACCTGGGTTTCGGCGGAGAACGTGACTTTGATGGCGGCTGCGGCGGAGGGATGGCGGTAGGTCCAGCTGAGATCAGTATCGGAGAGGTAGGGGTGCCTGGATTCGGGGAGGGCGCCGCCGCCGCCGCCAGCCGCGGCGCTGAAGGTGATGGCGCCGGAATCGGCGAGGCGCGTATTGGCGGAGCGATCCGATTGAGTAATCACCTCGCGGTCGTCGGCGATGGCAGCGAGATACCAGACGCCGGGGGTGAGTGTGGTGGGGGCGCCGATCTCGCCGCTGCAAGTGAAAGAGGCTCCCGCGGCGAGACCCTGGGCCAGAGTGCAGGACCAGCCGGAAAAGACGTCGGAGGTGGTGACGTTGCGGCTCTGCGAATAGTAATAGCCGATGCGGAAGGGGCCCGCGTTGGCGTTGCCGCTGTTGGTGATGACGAGGCGGGTGCCGGCGAGATTGGCGCCGACACTTCCTGATGTTGGCGTGGTGAGCTGGGTAATGACAAGGCGCGGCAGCGTTCCGGCGGCGCCGGAGCTGAAGGCCCGATAGCGGTAATCGTGGTAAAGCCAGTCTTCACCGAGTTTGGAGAACAGGCGGAGATGGAGGCTGCGGCCATCGGTGGGCAGGCTGCTGATGGAGACGGAGAGGCTCTGCCCCTGGTTGCCTTCGTAGATTTCGTTGCCGCCGGCGGTGGTGCCGAGTGTGACGTAGTATTCTTCCACGCCGGAGCCGGCGTTCCAGCGCAAGGTGATGGTCGATCCGGTGAGGGTGGCATCTGGCGCGGGCGAGAGGATGGTGGCGGGGGCTCGGCCGGAGATCTCGACACCGCCGGTGTCGGCGAGGCGGGCG
Source organism: uncultured Candidatus Solibacter sp. (assembly GCA_964450255.1). GTDB lineage: Bacteria > Acidobacteriota > Terriglobia > Bryobacterales > Bryobacteraceae > Paludibaculum. Next base: position 1,922 of record CAYVDY010000310.1, read on the forward strand.
CTGGCGCTGGAGTCGTCCTGGCGGAGTTGCTGCAGATCGTCGGCGATGGCGGCGAAGTACCAGGTTCCGTTGGAAAGCGTATTGGGAACGCTCACCTGGCCGGAGCAGGAGGAAGCGGCGCCGGCGGCCAGGCCCTCTGGGAAGTTGCAGAAGGTGCCGGAGAACGTGGAGGTAGCTGCGGAGATGTTCTCCGTGCGGCTGAAATAGAAGCCGAGGCGGAACGGACCGGCGGCGGCGTTGCCTTCATTGGCGATGGCGACAGTCATGCCCTCCATCGGTACGCCGGGAGTGGCGGCGGTGGGTGCGGTCAGTGAGGAGACAACGAGCCGGGGCGAGGCGCCGCCGGACGGCTGGTTGACGGCGCGGTAGTAGTAGACCGTGGATCGGGCATCGGCGCCGATATGCGAGGTGAGGGTGGCGAAGATGGAGCCGCCGTTGGAGGGCAGTCCGGTGACTTCGGCCGAAAGGCTGGTGCCCATATCGCGGTAGAAGATATCGCGGCCGCCGCTGGTGGTGCCCACTGCCAGGATGAATCTGGAAACGCCGATACCTTGGGACCAGCGGAAAGTGGCGGTGGTGCCGGTGAGCTGGGAGCCGGTGGGCGGGCTGGTGAGATCGGCGGGAGCGCCGCCGGTGACGCTGAGCTGGCCGGAATCGGACGCGCGTGAATTGCCGGAGCGGTCTGATTGCTGGAGAGCGTTGAGGTCGTCGGCGATGGCGGCGAAGTAGTAGCGGCCCGGAATGACGTCTGCTGGCAGGCCGAGATCGCCATTGCAGGTGGTGGCCTGGCCGGCGGCGAGCCCGCCTGTGAAGGTGCAGAACCAGCCGGTGAACTTATCGGCGGAGGTGACGGGGAGCTGCGTGGAGAGATAGAAGCCCACGCGGAATGAAGCGGCAGCGGCGTTGCCCTGATTGACGATCTGGCTGCGGACGCCGGGCACGGCGCCGCCGGCCTGGGCGCTGAGCGGCGAAGTGAGTGCGGTGACAACTAATTTGGGGAGGCCGGCGCCGCCGGCGGAGAAGCCGTTGCCGATGACGGAGGTGATCAGGAAGCCGAAGCCCTCGGTGGAATCGTCGCTGACGAGACGGAGGCGGACGGTGGCGCCGGGGACGGAGACCGTTTTGCCGGCGAGCGCGCCGCCGGTGAAGGGGCTGCCGGCGATCTGGTTGTTGTTGGCGTCGAGGACGTACAGGAAATCGTATCCAGCCTCAAGGTAGGTGCGGGAGTCGAAGGTAACGCTCAGAGAGGTGGGGCCGCCAGGGAGCGTGTAGGATACGGTCTGGTCCGAGCTTGGCGGGTAGGGGTGGGGCGATTCGGGGAAGCCGGTGCCGCCGCCACCCGAGCCTCCGCCGGCTGGGACCGATTGGCGGTAGGCGGCGACGGTTTGTCGAGTGTTGTTGAGAGTGAGGAAGTTGGCCGCGGCGGAAGGGCTGGCGGGGTCTATGCCGACTGGGGAGCCATCGTAGACGGCCTGCGGGTTGGACCAGTAGTTGATGCGGGGGCACGAGCAGTTGGTGTCGTAGCCCATGATGGTTCTGAACTTACCGCCGCTGAGCTTTTTGAACGCGTAGGAGTAGGGGAATGCGCCTGGGCCGGTGCCATCGTCGCGGCCGTGGGTAGCTCCCATGTTATGGCCCATTTCGTGGCCGAAGGAGTAGTAGCCGGTGGCGCATCCCATCTCCGTGACGTTGTATGCGAGATCGGGTGAGGGGCGGTTCGGGTTGGTGAGCAGGTAGGCGATACCGCAGGCGTCGCCGCCATTCACCCAGAGGCTGACGATGTCGGCGGCGGCGGAATTGCGCAGGCGCTGGATGTCGTCCAGGAAGCCATCGGAGGGGCTCTGCAGGCGATCGAGGTCCTTTCCGAGATCGCCCGATTCCACGTAGGAGACTTCGGCAGTATTGACGAGGCGGATGCGCTGTGCGACGCCGCTGTTGGCATAGCCCTGATTGGTTTCGGCCACCCCGAGCTGGATGAGTTGGCGCATGGCTTCGGGCCCGCCGGCCTTATTACGGGCGGCGGGTGTGTAGACCACCATCACATCGACGACGGAGCCGTCGTCGGCGGCGGGTTGCCCGGAGGCGGGCTGGCGTAGATCCTGCTGCGGCTGAGGCGCCGCGGCGGCGGCGCGGAGGGCATAGGCGGCTGGTTCGGGGGCGGGCGGGAGCTCGTCGGGGAACTGCTTCTGGTCCAGCTCGCGAACCCATTGGGTGCCGTCGTCGCGGGTCCGGACCTGGTACATGATGCCGTCGCCGCGGGTGAGGTTTGCCGAAACACGATCGCCTTCCACCACGACGACGGCGGCGCCGGACTGCGTGCCGATGACGGCGCCGGACCAGATATGGGCGCGAAGATCGTCGGATTGGGAGACGGCGTGCCAGTTGACGGTCAGGGTGACGTCGTCGAACAAGGCAAAGCTGGTGGCGGCCAGAGGAGCCGCCGCAGGGGCGCCCCGGCGCGCGGCGCGGAGGCGGGACTGCGCTTGTTTGGCGGATTGAGCATTGAAGGCGGTGGGATCTACTTCGATAGCGCGGATGCGGCGGACGGCGCGATCGGTGAGATCGGCAGGGGCGTCCTGGACCCGCCATGGGGTACGCAGGGCGGATTGTCCCCACGCGGCGGAGGCCAACAGCACCGCCAAGCTCATTCGAAAAATTGCATTCGTCACGGTTTCTCCAAGACTTGCGCTGATTCTGGTCATTGGGCCGGTGTGCGCGGGGCGCGCTCGGCCGGGAAGGCCGATTGATGAATTTCCCTTACCCGGACCACGCGATTGGCGTCAGTTCTCACCTGATAAGTTATCCCGTCACCGCGGCTGAAGTTGCCTGTGAACCTTTGGCCGTTCACGATCAGAACGGCACTGCCCAAGGGCGCGCTATCGATGGAGCCGGTCCATTCGACGGTGGCGGTGACTGGATCAACCTTTGCGGTGGTCCAGCGAACGCGAAGAACTGTGCCGGAGAAGAAGTTCATCGCGACGTCCGGGAGGGCGGTCTTTGACTCAGGTTTTTGGATCTGGAAAAGAGTAGCTGCGTGCACATCGAAGAGATTGGTGCGGACGCGCACGGCACGGGACCGGCGCTCACCTCGTTCGGGGGGGACGGGCGTAGCGCTGATGGCCCGATCCTCAAATGCCTTGGGTGGAGCCTTGCCTTCCGCAATGACAGGGAGAAGGCTAACGAGCGCGATCGCGGCTGATTGGCGTAGTTTCATTGGCGTCGCACTCGATGCTGGTGTGTTGAGTTTGCCTGCGGGTGAAGTTGGTGTCAAGCCGTGGTATCTCTCAATGTGGAAGGAGAGAAACTACTGATGAAACGGCGCGCATTTTTGGGGAGTCTGGCGGTTGCGGCGGCCGGGGCCGAAGGGTGGAATGAGCGTCTTGGAATCATGTGCCAGTTGGGCGCGAAGGAGGCTGGTGCGCGGGAGGTGCTGGCTGCGGCTAGGGCGGCCGGGTTTGTCCGGGTGCAGGTGGCGTTCGCCTGGGATCGCGCGGATGCGGCGTTCGTCAAGAGCGTGCCGGCGTGGGTGCGGGCGGAGGGTCTGCGGTGCGAAGCGTTGGGGGCTTACGTGAATTGCCTGGCGCCGGACGCGGTGGTGATGAACACGCGGGTGTCGGATTTCGAACGGGCAATCGGGCTGGCCGGGGAGATGGGGTGCGGGCGGCTGGTGGCATGGACGGGCGGGTATCGGACGGGGCTGATGGAGGCGGACGAGCGGAACTTCACGCGGGCGGCGGAGGACGTGATCGTCCGGTTCCTGGAAGCGTATTTGCGGAGGCTGGAGGGGGCTCGTTTGCGTCTGGCGCTGGAGACCTATATCACGTTGGCCTGCCCGGATGCGAACGCTCTGGGGCGCCTTCTGGCGCGTCTGCCGGATTTGGTGGGGGCAGTAATGGATCCGCCGAATCTGACCCCGGTGGCGAGGTACGTGGCGCGGGACGAGGCGATGCGGGAGATGTTCCGGGTGTTGCGCGGGCGGATCTCCGTGGTGCACCTGAAGGACTTCCGGATGGCGGCGGATGGCCGGAGCTACGATTTGCCTGGGCCGCTGAAGGGCGTGGTCAACTATCCCCTCTATGCGGAGTTGCTGCGCGGAGTGCCGGCCGACGTGCCGGTGGTGGCGGAGCATGTCGGCCCGGCTGACTTCGCGGAGACACGGCGCGGGTTGCTGCGGGTGCTGTAGGGCTACAGAACGCGGGCGGCGCGGCGGGCTACGATGATCTCCTCGTTGGTGGCGAGGGCCAGCACCTTCACCTTGGAGTTGCGAGTGGAGAGAAGGCGGTCTCCGGTTCCGTTCTCGTTGGCTTCGGTGGCGAGTTCGACTCCGAGGTGGGCGAGGCCGTGGCAGCAGGCTTCGCGGAGGGCCGGCGAGTTTTCACCGATGCCCCCGGTGAACGCGACGGCATCGACTCCGCCCATCGCCGCGGCGTAGGCGCCGATGGTCTTGCGCACTTGATAGGTGAAGACGTCGAGGGCCAGAGACGCCTCGCGGACTCCGGCGCGGGCGGCTTCTGTGATGTCGCGGACGTCGCCGCCGGCGACGCCGGACAGGCCGGCGAGGCCGCTGGTGCGGGCAAGTTGCGTGCGGACCTCTTCCGTGGACCAGTTGTTGCGATCCATCATGTAGAGCACAGCGAAGACGTCCAGATCGCCGTGGCGGGTGGCGTTTTCGAGGCCGGACTGCGGGGAGAAGCCCATGGTGGTATCAACGGAGATGCCGCGGTCTATGGCGCAGATGGAGGAGCTGCCGCCGAGGTGGCAACTGATGAGGCGGAGGTCCTCGCGCTGGCAGCCGAGGAACTCGGGCGCGCGTCCGGAGATGAACTCGTGAGAGGCGCCGTGGAAGCCGTAGCGCTCGATGCCGAACTGGGTGCGCCAGTCGGCGGGGATGCCGTACCAGCGGGCGTACTCCGGCATCGTGCGGTGGAACTCAGTCTCAAACGCGGCCACCAGGGGGACGCCGGGCATGGCTTCGCGGAAGGCGCGAATGGCTTCGAGGTAGATGGCGTTGTGGACGGGGGCGGCGAGCAGGAACTGCGCCATCGCCTGTTCGACGGCGTCATCGATAATGAATGTTCCGCGATAGGCGGGGCCGCCGTGGACGGCTTTGAAGACGACGGCATCCACGCGTGTGTCGCCGGCGCGGATCTCGGCGATGGCGGAGCGGTAATCCGTGACGCGTTCAAAGCGGCCTTTCGCAATGACGCGTTCGGCGGGCATTTCGAGGATCTGGTATTTGAGTGAGGTGGAGCCCAGGTTTGGGACGAGAATGTTCATTTGGTTTGGTTATTTGCCAAGAGTCATGGCGTTGAGATTTTTGGCGGCCTGATTCTGAAACGGACTGGTGATGGCGGAACAGAGCGTGAAGTACTTGCGGGCGTCGGCGCGACGGGCAGCGTCGGGTTTGGGGCCTTTGGAGAGGCTATAGTTGGAGAGGCCCAGATAGAAGTAGGTGCCGGGGAGGAGGTCCTTCAGGGCGGCGTTTCCTTCGATGAGCGGCAGGGCCGCGCGCATGGATTTGTCGGAGTTGAGCCAGTCTGACTTGGCGCCCGCGGCGGTACCGGCGATCCAGTGGGCGCGAGCCAGGGTGTTCTTCTTCTTTGCCTCCCAATCCGCGGCCGCCACGCCCTGCGGGGCGGGTTGTGCGGGTAGGGTTGCGCTGAGCTGAGCGGCGTAGGCGGCAGCCTTGTCGAAGTCCTTGGCGTTGAGGTTGGCGTCGGCGATGTAGAGGAGCATGTCCTCGTTGGCCTGATTGCGGGCGGCGGCGGCTTCGGCGAAGGCCTGGGCTTTGGGAAGGTCTTTCTGCTGCAGGAGCGCGATGAAGTAGCGGGGACCGGCCATGGGAACGTACTGGCTTTGCGCGTTCATCTTTTCAAGCGCTTCGTAGAGGGCGGCGATGCCGGCGGGGTCGGTGACTTTGAGGGCGCTGGCGTAGAAGGAGTATTCGCAGCGGGCGATCACCTGCTTGGCAAAGTCCACGTTGGCGGCCCAGTTGGCGGCCTCGTCTTCTTCTTTGGGCTTCTTGGATTCGATGGCCTTCCTGGCGGCATCGACGGTGCGATTGGCCCAGAGGATGATGGCGGGGATGTCGTTCTTCTGTTCAGCGGCCTGCAGGGCATTGTAGGCGGCTGGGCTGTTGTCGGGATCGGCGGCCAGGATGGCGTCAGCCGCCGTGATGACCTTATCGAGCTGGCCGGCCTTCAGGTGGAGCGGCTGGACTTGATTCCATGCGTAGACGGCGCCGGGATGCCGAGGGTATTTGGTGAGGAAGTCGTCGTAGGCCGCGATCTTTTCGGCGTCGGTGCCAGCCTGGCCGGCCGTCTGGAGGAGCTCGTGGGCCACCATCCTGTCCTTGATCAGGGCC
>CAYVDY010000311.1:0-8260 GCA_964450255.1 uncultured Candidatus Solibacter sp.
GGAGCCAGAGCCAAGCAAGACGCATCGCACCGGAGGAGTGGTAGCCGATATGTCCGCCTTGCCTCACTGCATACGAGGAACGTTGCACGTCGTCGTCCACACCAGGTGAACTCGCCTCGCGGCCTCCCGGCATGTCCTAATCTGCTGGTATTTGATGAGGTTGCCGCCCGGCCAGCCTGCACCTGGCAGTTTGTCTGGTCGGGGCTCCAACCCGCGCCGTACCGGTTCTGTCCCTGCAAGCACAGTGATTGTGCACTTTTGGGCAGTAATATCGTGAACGAGACGGAATGAATTGCGAAGGCGCTCAGACCCTGCGGCACCGGACCGGGTCCGGACTTCTGCGTCTTCCGATGAACCGCCTGCCGTATGGACCAACCCCGCGCTTAACTAATCGATCTGCGACGACCTCAAACGATGGCAGGTAATCTGCAGGTGACAAGCCAGGCGGGCATCCTACGATGCCGATCCATTTCAAGGAGCCGAAGCAACATGACGAACATACCCCGTTCCTCTGGACGACTTGGCCTGATGTTCATAGGCATCCTCGCTTTGACTTTCACTGGAGGCGCCGGAATCGTCTCGGCCGCCGAACGGTTCAAACCCCTCTCCAAGAAAGAGGTCCGGTATCTGCTCAAAAACGCCAGTACTCCTCTCGAACACGCCAAGCTATCTGTCTATTACGAGGCGAAGGCGGAGGAGCACGAAGCCGAAGCTAGAGAACATCGAGCTTTGGCGGAGCTGTTCGCGCTACGACCAGTGATGAGTAGTACGAAGCACCCGATGGGACCACTGACTCCCCAACACTGCCGCTACTATGCCGAGCACTGCCGCAAAGTCGCCTTGGAAATGCGGGAGAAGGCGCGCATCCACAGAGGGATGTCAGAGACTACTGTTGTCAAATAGCACAGCGGGTCGCAATTGCGCCTTCATCATGGCCCGACGGGACACTGAACAATCGCTCAAGTGCGAATCATCGTTTGGGGCCGATCATTGCCACCAGCCCGACTGGCATGGTCGGCTGGGTTCTCCAATTCCCAAGTTCATTGCCCCGATTGAAATAGGGCTGGTTTGCGGCGCGTGTCATCTTCCCTGCGATGCTCGCCTGCTACGTGGCGACGCCCAGACCGGCACTCCGCAATGCGGCCTCATTCGGCCCTGCGCCATTACAGCAACCTGCGAGCTTCCCATTGATCGCCACGGCAGGCACTGTTTTAACGCCGTACTGCCTCGCTTTTGCTACGACCTCAGGCTTGTTCATGTCAAGCACCTCGACCTCACACGAAGAGCAGGCAATCTGCTGCACCAGGCTTACTGTTCCAGAACACGCCGGGCACCCGGCGCTAAACACTTCTACGTTGCGTTTGTTCGCAGTCATGATGATTTCTCCATAACTCTCAACTGTACAAACCCGTGCCGCGGGTCGCGGCCAGCTATTCCATATCGAGGAACTGATCAGGAGTCCCACGCCCGCGTAGGCGACGACGTTCGACTCCAGGGAGAACTTCCCCCAAAGAGTGAGGATCGCGGCAATCAGCCCAAGAACAGACGGGCCGTATCCGCGGCGCAATCTCGCTCGATAGGCGAGGACAACAACTGAGAAGAACAGGAATAGGCAGGTGAGAGGCAACAGGTAGGCCGATGAGAGCAGGAAGCCACATCCCAACGTAGAGAGGACGCCGGCGTAGAGTGGCCAGCACGCAGGGCAGCCCCCGAAGGGGAGAAAGCTCATCGCAACGCCAGGAAGAGTGAAGAGGCTCTGCTTCCATGTGCCAGTTGTCTTGGCCGAGGTGACCTTCAGATCTGCCCTGCGGAGCGATGCTTCGATGAGTTCCACGGCAGGAGTTCCGGAGTATCGCCCCTCGGCGGAGGCGTAGAGCCGGCAGCAGGAAACACTTGTCGCCGGGTTGTCTCCCTCTACATCGAATCCATCCACCAGTATGCTGGGGGAACCGAAGCGAGCGACGTAGGGAGGGCTGGCGGGTGAGGATCGTTCCCACTCCGCCCACTTCGCATCGAGTCTGGCCGCCGCGAACGCCTGTAAAAGATTTGCTCGCGTCGCCGCTACATTCGGGCAGCCCGCATCGTAGATCAGCTCGACTCTCATCGCCCTTCCTCTGCGTCGATGCTCTCGAGAATCGGACACTCATTCGCCGGCCCACGGCCCCGGCACAGTTCGCTCAGCCCAGTCAGCACTCGCTTCATGGATTCCAGCGTGCGGATCTTCTCCTCGATCTCGGCTACCTTGGCCTTTGCCAGTCGCTGTACATCCGTGCAGTCCTTGTTCGGGTCAACCTGCATCGAGAGCAGATCCCGGATTTCAGCGAGCGAGAAGCCGATCTCCTGCGCGCGTTTGATGAACCGTACCCGGCGCACTGTCTGCTCGGGGAACATTCGGTAGCCGGAAGCGAGCCGCGGGGGTCTCGGGAGAAGCAGTTCTCGTTCGTAGTAACGAATGGTTTGGAGGTTTACTCCGCCGCGGGCCGCAACCTCGCCGATCTTCAGCGCCTTCATCCCAACTCCTTTCGCCCACCCAATCTCAGGCTAGACCCTGTACCTAGGTCTAGAGTCAAGGTGATTTTCGTCACTCGTCCTACCTGATACCGCTCAGTTCAGATATGGCGCGCGTCTGAACGTGTGCTGTGCCAATGGTTCAAGGCTTCGTATACTGGCGTTTGGCAATCAAGAATGCTTCAGGAAGAACGATTCAGAAAGATTGTTGAGACCTATCGCGGTGACCAAGAGTCGGTCTATAACACTTGGTTCACAAACAGCGCTGAACGGCTGAAGGCGTTTCGCAGCATTCGCCGGGGTGTTGAACAAGTCGTTGATGAGATTCGCGCCGGCCGGTTTGGGAACGACTTCCGGGGCTCCTCCCTTGAGTTCGTTCTGAACTGCATCACGGAGCAAAAGCAGGTCTTTGAAGGAGCGGCGCACGCCTTCTACTGGAAGCCGAAGCTCCGCATTCCGGATATCTACGAGTGCGAAACAAACCAGCGGGCTTTCGGCCAGTTCCTGGCCAACTGTCTGTCGGCTTCGCGGGAACACCAAATCCTGCGTGAAATCCATCATTTGGACAAGCTGAAGATCAAGGGCCTCGGCCCGGCCGCCGCCAACATCCTCTACTTCTTGCACCCCACTCTGATCCCGCCGTCCAACACTGCCATGTTGAACGGCTTCAATCTCCTCTTCGACGCCAAGTGCAAATTGGGCTCTTGGGCGAGCTACCTGGATATGCGAGACGCGGTCCTGCGAACGAACGAGCAGTTTCGAGCTGTGCTCTCCAACGATCTTGGGGCAATCTCGGGCCTTCTGTTCGAGATTGGCGCCGGGAAGCTGGTGCTCGAAGAAAATGCCGGCCTGGTTCTCGAGGTCGAGAGAAAGAAGATTGAAAGCCTGCGCCACCGTCGCCACCAGCAGGTGCAGGACGACCTGGCCCAAGATCAAGCTCACACACAAATGCAGTATCTGCTATGCAGGATCGGCAGCGCACTCGGCTATGAGGTCTGTGTGGCAAGCAACGACCGCAGCCGGTCCTTTAATGGCAACTACCTCTCGCAGATGTGCCTGCCGTGTGTGCCGGCTCTCAGCCTCGATCAAAACATCGCAGGAACTATCAGACTGATCGACGTCCTCTGGCTCGAAAAGGAAACCCATCGGATCGTCGACGCGTTTGAAGTAGAGAAGAGCACATCAATCTACTCGGGCATCCTGAGACTCAGTGATCTGGCTCTCGCCCTTCCGGACCACGAGACGAAACTGTGCCTGGTGGTGCCGGACGTTCGCGAGAGGGAAGTGATTGCCCAGCTCAAACGGCCTTCATTCGTGGCGGCGAACCGGACGCAGCCTTCCTATCTCCTCTTCTCAGATCTCGCGCAGCACTGTGACGCGATTTGCCGATTCGGGACGGATCATCGCGTGATGGACAAGATTGTGAAGACGGTCGATGGTCTGGCCGGACACGATCGCTTGAGTGTCTAGTTGGCTGACCGCGTTGCCTTCCGGCAAATCGGTGGTGCGGGGAGAAGGCGGCACCGAATGGAGGCTGAGCTGGCGCTGAAACTCCGCTTCGAACAGCACGGGAATCTCCTCCACCATCTTGATCGCAAGTTCCCAGCGCGCGCGCTCGGCCTCCGTGGCGGCTTCGGCCTGCCCCTGCTCGCATTCGATACCGCCTTTTGCCGCCCGCAAGAGATCCGAAGCCAGGACGGCCTTTTTGACCAAGGACTGTCCCAAGAGGGACAGTGCCGACAGCGTGGAGGTCGACGCAAACTGGTGTACAGTCAGGGTGAGCTGTTCGCCAAGTTCATTGAAGGCCTCGGTCAACTCGCCTATCTCGTCTTTGCTCCGAACGGGCACTCCAGTTCCCCAATTCCCGCGGCGCATGAAGTTGATGTGGTGAAGCAAGTCCGCCAAAGGGCGCAGCACGGTCCGGCTCCATAGAGCGTTCAACGCCAGGATTAGGGCAATGATCGTGATGACTCCATGGAACGTATGCAGCGTCGCCAATCGCACGAAAAGGTCCTGCCTGCCTTGCTGCAAATCCGCCAGGATGGCCCCGTGATTCATCTCTGACGCCATCCGCATCTCGTGGCCGCTCAGGAATTGACTCATCTGGTGATAGCCGATCCACTCCGAGAGACCGAGAACAACGAGGACGATCGCGGAACTCGCCAACAGTAGTTTGGTCTTCAGCTTCATGATGCGAGTTTGTATTGCAGTTGAACTACCACTCTCTTGTATCACCGCGCGCTACCTACCCTTCGTGAGTCTCGTTCGTCCTTGTCACTCTGTGGTCGAATACACCGCTGATGGTCGCGTCACGTCGCCCGACGGATCGCGCTGGCGCAAACATTGGAACCAGACTTGCTCGCAGGTAAGCTGGGTGGATCTGAAGACCTAGCCGCTGAGCCACACCTGAACCATTGCAGGCCTCGGGACGAGTTCATTCGCGAGAATTAATCACCGTCGCCAAAGCAAACGTCGACGGTGTACTGTCGGGAGTGGCGGCCTGTCACGGTCTATCGAGTTTCTTTTCTTGGAGTGGGGAGTGATGATGAAGCGTCAATGGTTCGGATGGTTCAACGTGGCGCTTGCCGCCGGCTTTCTGCTTGGTGTTGTGCTTCTGGTCGAAAGCAGCCTAACCTACCGCTACGTCACCCGCCATCTGGTACGCGATCATCTCACTTGGCAGGCCGGCCAACACTTGTCCTTGCTCGAAAATCGGGCGCGCCGGCTCAATATTGAAACCAACGGGCAGCTCCACGATTTGCTCGGTGAGATCTGCGAAGAGCGGGTTGGCCAGTTCGCGTGGTTTCGAATCACGGATGCTCAAGGTGGACTCCTCGCGGAATCTGGAAGACCTTACGGGCGTGATATTGCGCGCAAAACAATTCAGACCCTGCAGGAAGGGAGGGCGCACAGTGCCTCGGAGATCCGCTCAACTCCGGACGGCGATGTTTTGGTTGTGGCCCTGCCGATCCAGTATTGGCTCAAGAATCAGCGGCAGAGGACGAGCCCCCACTCGGCCGAGGTGGCACGCCCTCTCTCTAACGTGGCGGAAATCGCGGTGGCGATGCATGGGCCGGATGATCTTTTCGGGGCATTGCGGAACAATCTCGCAATTAGCACGGCATCCGCACTTGCGCTCCTAATCTCGATGACAGTTGTTTTCGCTCGTTTGCCAGGCTATCTGCGGGGACGCAAATTGGAGGACCAACTCGCTCTGGCACGCACGGTTCAGGAAAGATTGCTCTCCAGTCAATCCGCTATCAGTGAGCAACTTGACTTCACGGCGGAATGCCTTCCCGCGTACCACGTTGGAGGTGACTACTATGACGTGTTTTCGGCTCGGCACGGTCAAATCGCATTAGTATTGGGGGATGTCTCCGGGAAGGGCCTTCCTGCCTCCCTCCTCATGGCGCACCTTCACGGTGCTGTACGAAGCATCGCCGCATTTGACGAGGGTATGAATCTCGCCGCTGCCGCGGATCACCTCAATAAGCTGATGTCCGCCGTGACCTCAAGAGAGCGATTCGCAAGCCTCTTCTTGGCCTTCTACAGTCCGACGGAACATGTGCTGCGTTACGTGAACGCAGGTCACTTGGCACCGATGCTCGTAAGGCGCTGTCCCGTCGGCGGATTCGAATGTCAACGGCTTGACAAGGGAGGGCCGGTGCTCGGCCTGCTCCCGCAGGCAGGTTACGAACAGGGCGAGGTTGCCGTCAGCGACCAGGATGTGCTGGTCTTGTACTCCGACGGGCTGGCGGAGGCCACGAACACATCCGATGTGGAATTCGGAGATGATAGGTTGCTGGCAATTCTGGAGGCCAGTTGGCACCAGCCGGTACGCGAGATCCAGCAAAGCATTCTTGATGCAGTGACGCGCTTCATTGGCGCGCATGAACTACAAGACGACTTAACCTTACTCGTCGCCCGTATCGGTCAACAGATATGCAGCCTTCAGGGTGTCGGTGTCTCTGCGGAAATCGCGCCTCAGACCCCACAGGTGCCTCGCTTCAGTCGCTGACGTTTCACTCATGGCCGATCCATATCTCGCAAGGGGCGGGCCAACTGCCATTCACCAGCAGCCTCACGACAGGCGCCCAGCAAGTGTCCCCACAGGGACAATGCAATAGCTGGACACTACTGACTTGAGCCAATCAACGTGACGCCGCTTCCTTCATGATTTTGACGATCGTGTCCTCCACTTCCTGCGCCACCCCTTCCAGTTGCGGTGTATTGAACATCGCCAGAAGCGTGGTCGGCTTTAAGGTAGCCAGAATGGTCTTACTGCCCTCCTCGTAAATGGAAATCCGGCATGGCAGTGCGGTCGAGACGCTCATGTTTTGCTCGAGAACTTTCTTCGCTTGTTGCGGCTGACAGACCTCGAAGATCAGACATTCGTGGTCGAATCTGACGCCCTTCTTCTCCATGGTCTCTCTCAGATTGTGAACCTGCATGACCCCAAATTGGTTAACTTGGACCGCAGCCTGCAACGCAGCCGCGGCTTCCGTGACGGATTTGTCAGTAGATAGTTTGACGAGCAAAGAATCCCCTCCATCCTGAACCGTTTGCTTCACAACGGGTCGTGATCGCACAATTAGCTATTGGATCGCTTGGCAATTAGGACGACGAGCAGGACCACCACCAGTACGCCGATCACCGTCAAGACCCACATCTCTCCGCCCGTCCCTCCGCCCATCCATCCGTTCTGGTTCATCATAAAGCCTCCTTCGTTGCGTTGCGGTCAGCCAATAGGTAGCCAATCCGGACCGTAGCGGAGGCGGCAATATCATTTGAAATAGCCGCCCCAGGACCGCAGCGACTGTTCGCCGAGGGGCATCTTGACGCTCGGTAATCATTTCTGTTCTTTCTATTGTTCGTTGTAGGCGCTCGATAATTATTCGTCCATGTCTTTCATGCCCTTCATCATCGGGCATTGAGACATGGATTCCTTGCCCATCTGCATGTGCTGCATCATGTGCTTCATCATCGCCTCCTCCATCTTTGCTTTTCGCGCATCCATGGCGATTCGCTGCTCCACCATTTGGGTCAGGACGGCGGCCATCAGGGTCACCTTAGTGTTATCCGGCGCGCCGTTCATCGCGGTCATCTGTTCGGTGAGGCGAGCGTCTTGAGCCTTCATATCTTCCTTCATGCTCTGTTTCTGCGCTTTAATTGCCTGGCAGCCTTCCATCATCTTGCCGTCCATCATGCCGCCCCCCTTCGCAGGCGCCTGCTTCATCTTGCTCATGTCGGTCGAGCCAGACTGAGGCTTCACCTGTCCGTGCTGCTCGTGTTGCGCGGCTGCGCTCATCGCGCTGGTGAAAGCCAGCGCGAACATCGTTACCATCATTGAAACGATCCTTGTCTTCATGTTTTGTATCCTTTCGGTTTGCTGCAAGTTAGCAACTACTGCGGTGCATGCTGAGGGCCATCCACCTACCAATGAAGCCGTACATGGATGGTTGTGAGTTTCCCGATAGTAGGAAACGCAACAGGGTGTCTCCGGACCACCTCGAGTCGATTCGCGGACACACGGGCATCCCCAAGAATCTGACCGAACTTGGTCAGATGACGGAATACGGTCAGCCTTAGTCAGTAGCACCGCGCTGTCGCAAGCGAGAGGGCTCCGTACAGCGCCCTGTCGTCCTAATCACGACCAGAGCGATTTCACATGGCTGCCTTCCCGACCGGAGGTGAACCAATCCGGCAATTACACCCGCCGCGTTCCACACCGGCAAACGCCCCCACCCAGTAG
>CAYVDY010000312.1:0-8251 GCA_964450255.1 uncultured Candidatus Solibacter sp.
ATCTCGAGATTCCGGGTCTGGTCCTGCGGACCATCCCGGAATGACGGAATGACGGAAGAAAACTGGGCTGAGCGCCGATCCCAAGAAGAGGGACGGATATGGCTAACCGCCTGGTCGCGCCGCGCCACATGGGTCTCGCGCTTGCGCTTCTGCTGTTCGTGGCAATGACAGCGGTCCGCGCCCAGGATGCGTCGCAGCCATCTTCTCCGGCCGCGACGCCAACAATGGATGCTCGCTCGCCCGCTCGGCGCCCTTCTGAGTGGCCGCCGCCGCCGCTACATTCCGCAGCATCTCGGCCGCCATCTTCGCGTAGGGGCGCGAGTTGATCACCCGCTCCTGCGCGCGCCGCAGCCTCGCCGTGGCCACCATCTTCATGGCCTTCGTGATCTGCTGCGTGTTCTTGACGGAGCGGATTCGCCGCCGGATATCAATCAAACTGGGCATGGAATTCCTCCCTCTGCCCTTACTTCGCGGCCTTCAGGCCAGCCACAAACCGCTGCTTGCACTCTTTCAGTACTGCATCGATCTGCGCTTTGATCCCGTCGTCCAACGCCGCCTTCTCGCGGATCGTCTTCAGCAACTCCGGATGCCCGTTCTCCACAAAGTGGTACAAGGCGGTCTCAAACGGCAGGCACTGCTCCACTTCCAGATCGTCCAGCCAGCCGTTCGTGCCGGCGTAGATGATCAGGATCTGCTTCTCCACCGGCAGCGGCTGATACTGGCCCTGCTTGAGAATCTCAGTTAGACGCCGCCCGCGGCTCAACTGGGCCTGCGACGCCTTGTCCAGATCCGAACCGAACTGTGCAAACGCCGCCAGCGCGCGATACTGCGCCAGATCCAGGCGCAACGAGCCGGCCACCTGCTTCATCGCCTTCGTCTGCGCGTTGCCGCCTACGCGACTCACCGAGATGCCTACGTCCACGGCCGGCCGGAAGTTCGAGTTGAACATGTCCGATTGCAGGAATATCTGCCCGTCCGTAATCGAAATCACGTTCGTCGGAATGTAAGCCGAAACGTCACCCGCCTGCGTTTCGATAAATGGCAGCGCTGTCAGCGAACCGCCGCCCAGCTTGGCGCTGAGCTTCGCCGCCCGCTCCAGCAACCGGGAGTGCAGATAGAACACGTCGCCCGGAAACGCTTCGCGGCCTGGCGGCCGCCGCAGCAGGAGCGAAATCTCGCGATACGCCGCCGCGTGCTTCGACAAATCGTCGTACACCAGCAGGGCATGGCCCGCGTTGTCCCGGAAAAACTCGCCCATCGCGCAGCCGGAGTAAGGCGCGATGTACTGCAAAGCCGCAGATTCCGACGCCGTGGCCGCCACGATGATCGTGTAGTCCATCGCACCGTATTCGGTCAGCGTCCGCACCACCTGCGCCACCGTCGAGCGCTTCTGCCCGATCGCGACGTAAATGCAGGTGACGCCCTTGCCCTTCTGATTGATGATCGTGTCGATCGCGATCGCCGTCTTGCCCGTCTGACGGTCGCCGATGATCAACTCGCGCTGGCCGCGGCCGATCGGGATCATCGCGTCGATGGCTTTCAGTCCAGTCTGCAGAGGCTCTTTCACCGGGCTGCGGTCAATCACGCCGGGCGCGATCCGCTCGATCGGCAGGAACTCCGTCGTGTCGATCGGCCCCTTGCCGTCGATCGGCTGTCCCAGCGCGTTCACCACGCGGCCGATCAGCGCCTTACCCACCGGCACCGACATAATACGACCCGTCCGGCGCACTTCGTCGCCTTCCTTGATCGCATACGCCTCGCCCAGCAGCACGGCGCCCACTTCATCCTCGTCCAGGTTCAGCGCAATACCCGAAACCCCGTGCGGGAATTCGATCAGCTCGCCGGCCATGACACGGTCCAACCCGTGCACGCGCGCGATGCCGTCACCCACGGTCACCACGTAGCCGGTCTCGGAGACCTGCACTGCCTTGTCGAAATTCTCGATCTCATCGCGCAATACGCGAGCGATTTCATCGGCACGAATCTGAGCCATACGTTATTCCGATCCCTTACAAAAACCCTTACTCACTGAGCCGGCGGCGCAAGCCTTCCAACTGGCCGCGCACCGAACCGTCGTACATCGTCGAGCCCATCCGGACGGCCAATCCGCCCAGCAGAGCATCGTCCACATCGTAGCCGCAACGAACCTGCTTGCCCGTAATCCGCGCCAGCGCCGTTTCCAGAGCCTGCCGCTGCGCGTCGCTCAGCGGATGAGCTGTCTCCACCTTCGCCCGCACTATGCCCACGCTCTGATCCAGCAACGCCTGGAACCGCTCCCGGATCTCCGCCATCAAGGCGAGCCGCCGGTGGCGCGTCACTACATACAGGAAATTCTTCAGTTGCCCGTGCATGCCGAGCATGTCGCCCAGCCTGGCCAAAACCTTCTGCTTGGCCACCGGTGTCACCGCCGGCGACAACAGCACAGTGTGCAACTCCGCCGAGCTATGCACCAGTTCTATGAACTGATCGATTTGCGCCAGCGCCTGCTCAGCCGATACCCCGTTACCGGGCTTGGAGACCGCATCCAGCAGAGCTTTGGCGTATTGATTTGCGACAGCCAGGTTCGACATCGGCTTCCTCTACCTCCGGGCCGCGGGCTGCGTGTTCAAATCCGCCACAAAGCGGTCCACCAGCGCGCCCTGCGCCTCGGTGTTCATCCGTGCCCGGACTTTCTGTTTCGCCAGTTCCAACGCCAGCCGCGCCGCCTCCGCCTTCAACTCGGTCCGCGCGAACTTTGCCGCCGCCGCCACTTCCTGCTCGGCCGCATGGGCCAACCGCTGAATCGCTTCGGCGGTTTCCTGCTCCAGCCTCTTACCCTCAGCCGCCAATTCCGTCTGCGCCTTGTCTTTGAGCAGATCCACTTCGACGCCCAGGCCCGCGATCTTCTGCTCGATCACCTTTGCCTCGGCAGCCGCCGCTTCCGCGCGCTTCGCCGCCAGATTCAGGCCATCCAGAATCGCCTTCTGCTGGCCCCGCAGCGCCGGACCGCCGAACTTGACGGCCACGTATCCAATGCCGCTGGCCAGGATCGCAAAATTCACCCACTTCGCCGGCAGCAGCGGATCTCCGCCGCCGTGGCCGCCGCCGTGCGCGCCCGCTTCCGCTTCCGGACTCGCCCACAGCGCACACGAGATAAACAGGAGGAACGCCAGCCTCTTCACTACTGCACCCTCCCGGCCAGGACCGCGCCGGCGATCTGCTCGGCCAGCCGCTCGGCTTCGTTCGAAAGCGTTGCCTTCGCCTGCTGCACTTCTTCAGCCAGCCCGCGCTTCACTTCGGCGATTTTCTCCGCCTGCGATGCCCGCGCCGCGTCCACTAGGCTCGCCTGCTGCGCGGCCAGCTTCTTTCGAGACTCATCCTGCTCGCGGAAAATCTCCGCCCGCGCGTTACCTAGAGCGGTTTCGTACTCCGCCATCTTGTCGTGCACGCGTGCCAGCGTGGCTTCGCTGGCTTCCACCGCGCCCTGCGTCTTCTTCCGCCGCTCTTCCAGCACCCGCTCCATCGGTTGGAACAGGACTTTCTTTAAGAACCAATGCAGAGCGATGACGAGGAAAAACGTCGGCAGGGCTCGGACGAGGATACCCTTCAGGGTTTCTAAAATCTGTTCCATGCTATCTGGTGCCGTCCGGGTTACACGGGACGTGGTTGTCCCAAACCCCAAAGAGAAAGGCTATCACAAGGAGGGCGTTCTATTCATCTCCCACGGCAGTTTTAGGGGAGTAGTCCATGAAATGTAGAGGGCTGACTCAAGTCCTCGCCACTGCTGCCGATAAGCATGAGGGGAAACTCTCACCATGAGTCTGACACCGCTCTCTTTTACGGGCATCAGCAACTTCGCATCGGACTTCCAGTCCATCGTCAACCGTACTGTTGCCATCGCCTCGCTGCCGGTTCAGTCGCTCCAGAACGACCAGCAGAGCCTGACCGAGAAGAAGTCGGCGCTCACTAACCTGCGAAACTCGGTCGGCGGGTTTGCCGCCAGCCTGGAGTCGCTTGGCGCACTCAGCACCGGTGGAGCCACCTCGGTCTCTTCCTCCAGCAGTATCGTGACCGCCTCTCTCGGCACCGGCGCCACCACCGGCAACTATCAGATCACCGATATTACATCGCTGGCCAAACCCGCCGTTGCTACCAGCACCACCGGTTGGGCTACCGCCGATTCCACCTCCATCTCCACCGGCCCGGACCACAAAGTCGAGCTTCTGATAGATGGCGTTGCGCACGAAATCACGCTGACCGGCGAGACTGACAATTTGAGCGGCCTTCGCGATGCCATCAACGCGCTCGGCGCCGGAGCCTCCGCCAGCCTCATCGATACCGGGGCAACTGCCGGCGCCCAACGCTACTTTCTGGTTCTATCTGCTCAGCAGGCCGGCCAGCAGACTCTCGAACTTCGCACCGAGTCCGGCAATGCCGCCTCCGCCACCATGGAGATGACCAATCCCGGCTCCTCCGCCAGTTTCAAGGTGAACGGCCGCCTCGTCAGCAGCAACGACAATTTCGTCTCCGGCGTGATTCCCGGCGTCAACCTCCGCTTGAATTCAACCTCCGCCAGCGGCGAGATCATCAACGTAAACGTAGCGTCCAATGCCTCTCCCGTGGTCGGCGCGCTGTCGAACTTCGTAACGTCCTACAACGACTTAGTCTCCAGCCTCGATGGCCACGTCGGCGAAACCGCCGGCGTCCTCAGCGGCGACTCTCTTATCTCCGATCTGTACCGCCGTCTCCGCGAAGCCACCGGCATCCAGGGCTCCGGCACGATCCAGTCACTGGCCGATCTCGGGATCACCCTCGATTCCTCCGGAGTCATGTCCTTCGATTCCACCCTCGTGAGCACCGCCGGCGAGTCCCGCCTCAAGAACATCATCGGGTTCCTGGGCAATTCCACCACCGGCCTAGCCGCCCTGACCAACCGCTTCACGGAGATCAGTGACCCTATCAGCGGCCTCATCCGCTCCCAGATCACGAGTCTCGATCAGACCGACGCCCGCCTCGCCGATCAGATCAGCACTATGACAGATCGCGTTTCCGCCATGCAGATCACTCTTTTGGCAAAGCTCCAGGCCGCCGACGGACTCCTCGCCCGCCTCGAGAACCAGCAGGGCATGCTGACGGCTTCCATTGATAGCCTCAATCTGCTGACCAACGGAAGGAACGAGGGTTAATCCCGCATGCCTGCCGACGACGCCATCCGCGAGCTTCACGAGTCCAGCCTCGCTCTTCTAGCGGCTCTCCGCGAACGCAGCCCCCAGTTTCTCGAGCATCTGGAGCGGCGTGAACACGCCCTGCGCGCTGTGAAGCCGGCCTCCGCCAGTGATCTGCTCCTGCTGCAAGCCGCCGCCGTCGCAGGCGAAGCCGCCTGCGGCGAAGCCCGGAACATGCGCCAGGAATCCCTCAACGCCCTAAATCGACTCCAGTCCCATAGGAACTTCTCCAGCGGACTTTCCGCCGGCGCCGGTTCCCGCTACGCCGCGCTCGACGTCAAGGCCTGACGCCGCAATACTTGCGCCAATTCCATCTGCAGCAGCAGCATCCCCAGATTCGTCCGCGCTTCCACAAACCCAGCCCTTACCGCCAGCGCCCGTTTGTAGCAGCGCACCGCCTCCTGCGAATTGCCCAGAGCCTCCATCACGACACCCAGGTCATTCCAGGCGACATCCAGATTCGGATCCAATTCCACCGCTAGCCGCAGCGCCCGAACTGCGTCCTCCGGCCGGTCTTTCTCCAGTGCGTCCACGCCGGCCCGGTGGTACTTCTTCGCGGTACGCGTCATCGCGGCAACTGTCTCAGGTGTTCTCATGGCGTTTTACCTTAGGCCTCTATCGGCGGAAGACCTGACGCACAACAGCCCTCCACCGAAGAAATCGATGGAGGGCTGAGGCTCCTTCACTCATCCCAGGCTAAGGTCCACCCAACAATCGCGGTTGGTTAGCCACGGAGCAGCGAAAGCACTGCCTGCGGAGCCGAGTTCGCCTGCGCCAACGCAGCCACACCGTCCTGTTGCAGAATCTGGGCCCGGGACAGGTTGGCCGCTTCGAGAGCCAGATCCGCGTCGCGGATGCGCGATTCTGACGCCGCCAGGTTCGTCAACTGAGTCGAGGCCAGGCTGACCGCGTAGTTGAACGTGTTCTGGCCCTTACCAACCACGGCTTGGGCGTCGCCCAGGTTCTTCACCGCAGTGGCCAGCTTGCTGACAGCGTCCTCCGCGCCGGACTTCGTGCCGATGCTGACGCTGCCGGTCGCGCCCGTTGACGCCGATGCTGCCGTTGAGCCCACTCCGGCCGTGATGCCCTCCGCCGCCGTCGCGGCCTGCACGGTGATCTTGAAGTCCTTCTTGCCGACGATCGTCAGCTTGTCGGTCAAGCTCCCGCCCTCAGCCGCGAACATTTTCTTCAACTCCGAGAGACCCGAAGTCTGCAGCGCTGTGTTGATCGTCTGCGCGTTCACCTGCGCATTACCCACCGCCAGCGTGATGTCGATGGACTGCAGCGTGCCTGCGTCATCGGTCGTGGAAATCGTGATCTTTTGGGTATTCGCGGCAGTCAACGCCGTGAAAGCCACCTGCTTCGATTGCAGCCCGCCGGCCTCCTTAGTGGCCGCCGAAGCAAAGGTCGTCCCCAGGAAGTTGTCCGCTGCGCCGGTTGCGCCGCTCTCCACCGAAAACGCGTTGTCGGCCGAATTCAGGCTGAACGACTTCCCGTCCGAGCTGATCGATGCCGAGATGTTCGCGCCCTTGAACGCCGTCGCGGCGGCAGTCACACCGGCGGCAGCCGTTGCGATTCCTTCGTTGATGGCAGTCACCAATCCCTTCAGATCGTTGACGCCGGTCAGATTCACCGTCACCGCAACGTCATCAAATCCAGCCCCCGACACAGTGAATGCCATCGAGGACTGCGAGTTCAACGCCGTCGTGAACGTGCTCTGCACATCCAGGTTCGTCACACCGGTCACCGCATAGCTGGAAAGTCCCAGGCTCTGCGAGTCCACCGTGGAGTTCGTCAGGTCCACCGTCGCCGTGCCGTTCGCGATCACCGCCGCGCCGTCGGCGCCGCGGCCGCCGCCCACAAACACCGTCAGGCTCTTCGCGAAATCACCACCCAGGTTCAGGCCAATCGCCTTCGACTGCCGGTCGATCTCCGTCAACACACTGCTGAATTCCGACTGCAGCACGTCGCGGTCGCCACTGAAGGTCCCCGAAGCCGACTGAGCTGCCAGCGTGCGCGCCCGGTCCAGCAGCTTGCCGATGTTCGAAATGCCGCTGTCGATCGTCTGCAGCGTCGCCAGGCCGTCGTTGGCGTTTCGGATGCCCTGGCTCAGCACGGCCTGGTCGCTGCGGAACGTGTTCGCAATCGCCAAACCCGCGGCGTCGTCCCCCGAGTTGATAATGCGCAGACCCGAGGTCACGCGGTTGATCGTCTTGGCCTGAAATTCGCCAGTCGTGCGCAGATATTCCTGGGCCTGCATCGAAGCAATATTGGTGTTAATCGTAAACGCCACGTCTTTTACTCCTGTTTGGACGGCATCACCCCGGAATCTTTCCAGGGCCGGCCATTCAGGCCGCCTTTCCGTCTCCATGCACCTCATCGGTGCACGCGGCCGGACCTTTTGAGATTATTTAGCTGATGCCTCTGATCCGCGCCGCAGCCCTCTCCGACCTCCCTCCCGGCGCCATGCTCCCCGCCCTCCTCAACGGACGCGAGATCGTCCTCTGCAACGACAACGGCACCATCCATGCCCTCGACGGCCTCTGCCCTCACCGCAACGGCCCACTCGCTCAAGGCAACTTCCTCGATGGCCGCCTCATCTGCCCCTGGCACGCCTGGGAGTTCCACTGCGACACAGGATGCTACGATTACAACTCCGCTATCCAGCTCCAGCGCTTCCCCGTCACAATTGAACATGGCGACATCTTCGTGAGTCTCGATGCCTGAACTGCCGGAGGTCGAAACCATCGTCCGCTCGCTCGCCCCCAACGTCGAAAACCACACCATCCTCGACGCCCAGCCCCTCCACCATCTCCAGAACCGCCGCATCCTGACCCTTGCCCGCGCGGGCAAGTTCCTACTCTTCACCCTCGATCACGGCTACCTCGCCATCCACCTCCGAATGACCGGCAAACTCCTATGGAACACCCCGCCCGGTCCCTATACCCGTGCTACGTTCACACTCGATAACGGCACCCTTACCTTCGACGACGTCCGCCGCTTCGGCCGCATCACCTGGCAGGTCTCCGGGATCGGTTACGGCATGT
>CAYVDY010000313.1:0-8167 GCA_964450255.1 uncultured Candidatus Solibacter sp.
CAGGCCGGCGCCAGCCTGGAAATCGTGACCTTCGTCGGTGGCGGTTGGTACTAGCGGCCACTCGCTACAGTTGAGCTTCCACGCCCTCGTGCACCCATGCATCCAGCAGCGTGTGCCCGACAGCCAGAACGACCGGTCCAACGAAGATCCCCACAATTCCGAACGCCATCAGTCCTCCGATGACACCGCTCATGATCAGCATCAGCGGCAGGTCAACACCTTTCCGGATCAGGACAGGACGGATGACGTTGTCCATCGCTCCGACGGGGAGGCTGTAGACCAGCAGCAAGGTCCCAGCCAAATTGTTGCCGGACCAGTATAGCCAGCCAGCCGCGGCAAACAGGACGAGCGATGGTCCGAGCTGTGCAATGCAGAGCACAAAGACCAACACCGTCAGCAACCCGGCCGCGGGCACGCCGGCAACCGCAAGTCCGATGCCGGCCGCGAGAGTCTGCAGCAGCGCAGTCACCACAACACCCATCGCAATCCCGCGAATCGCCTTGCCCGCCAGCACCATGGAGTCTTCGCCGTGGGTGCCGCCCAACCGGCGGCCAAATCGCCGGACGGCACGGGCTGCGCTTTCACCGTTGGCGTAGATGATCGCGCTGATCAGCACCGTCAGGAGGAATTGAACTACGAGCATTCCGAGCCCGCCCAAAGTGCCGACGAACCAGTTGAATATCTGGCCCAGGTACGGCGCGATCCGGGCTACCAGGCTATCCGGCCCGCCTTGAATCGCCTCGCGCCAAGTGCCTGCCATTCTGCCGCCCACCAATGGCACGCCCTCAAGCCAGGAAGGCGGCTGCGGCAACGGCTCAGTCCGGACGGAGTGGAGCCACTCCATCACGGCTCCGGAATTCTCGAAGACCGTGAGCGCGGCTAGCGAGGCGGGAACCACGAAAACCAGCAATAATGCCAGCGTCATCGCCGCGACGGCCAATCCTCGCTTTCCGCCCAAGATCGCCTGAAGACGAAGCATCAGAGGCCAGGTGGCAATCACGATCATCGTGGCCCAAATGGTCGCTGGCAGGAACGGCCGCGCGATCCAGAAACTCGCCGTAGCCAGTAGCGCAATAGAGAGTACCCGAAGTGTGGTTTGTGTCAGGTCACGGGCTTTTTCTTCCGGCATCAAGCAGATTCTACAGGAGTTTCGACGTCGTCGTCCTGGCGTCCTCCGGTTCAACCCAGTTTGCCCCGCCACTGCCCCCCCAAGTGTTGGGTTTCGCACCGCGAGCCCACTAGATCTTGCGAATTGACTTCCCCACCCCCTCCGATAGACTCGTTAATGACCGTTGGACCCAAACAGAAAGCGGGCAAGATGTTCAAAACAAAAACAAGACAGGCTGCACCTTCGCCCGGTGAACAAGCCTTTTCCAGCGCTGATGTCTCCCGTCTCTCGGGCGTGAGCTTACGCCAACTGCAATGGTGGGACGAGCAGCGGGTGGTTTCCCCGCGCCACACGGGCCATAAGCGCGTCTACCTCACCGAAGAGGTGGTAGAGGTTGCCGTGATCGCCGAGTTGCGCCGCAAGGGCTTCAGCCTCCAGAAGATCCGCCGTGTCCTGCGCTTCCTGCAGAAGGAAATGGGCAAGCGCGTCGATCAGAGCATGTCCGCCGACAGCGAAATGCACATGCTGACCGACGGCAAGTCGATTTACTTGGAAGACAACCAGGAGCGCATCATCGCTATCCTCAAGTCCGCCAAGCAGCCCATGTTCCTGGTCTGCGTCACCGACCAGGTGCGGCGGCTCACAGTCACCCCCCGCAAGCCGCCCAAGAGCGAGTCGACTGTCGCGATTCGCAAGGCCAAGGCGGTCTAACCACCGCCTCCGGCCCCTTCCTCGCGTTTTGAGGCAAGAAAACTCAAACTTCCAGGCTCCCTGCGCCGTCTAACCGCTCAGGGGGCCTGCGTTATAATTGTGGCAGGTCTGGGGAGCCCTCCTCCCGAAGGGACGGATTTCGTAATGCGGCAATTTCGCGCTTTTGCTTTCTCAGTGCTCGTCATTGGCCTGTGCGCCATCGTGGCGGGCAACTTCGGCCCTTCATCCTCGGCGCGAGCCGAGGCGCCCGCTGATGCGAAGTCGTCGGAAGACGAACTCTCAGCCGGACTCAAGTCATTCACCTCCGTCTATCGCCTGGTGGAAGAGAACGCCGCCGAGAAGGTCAACGCGGACAAAGCCATCTACAAAGGTGCTGTCGCCGGCATGTTGCGGACCCTTGACCCGCACTCCAGCTTCTTTGACCCCAAAGACTTCCAGGACATGCGCGAGCAGCAGCGCGGCGCCTATTACGGCGTCGGCATGACGATCCAGCCGAAGGACAGCCGCATTATTGTGGTCGCCCCCTTCACCGGTTCGCCCGCCTACAAGGCCGGCATTCGGCCCGGTGACGTCATTCTAGAAGTGAACGACAAGCGCACGGATGGCATGACCACGGCCGAGGTGGCGGACATCCTCAAAGGCGCCAAGGGCACCCCGGTGCAAGTCGTTATCGCCCGCGAAGGCGTGGACAAGCCCATTATTTTCAATTTGATCCGCGGCGAGATCCCGCGTTTCTCCGTCCAGAACGCTTTCTGGCTGAAGCCCGGCATCGCCTATATCGACATCGAGAGCTTCAACGAGAACACCTCCCGCGAGTTGGAAGACGCTATTAAGAAGTTGGGCGAGGCGAACATCAAGGGCCTGGTTTTCGACCTGCGCGACAACCCCGGCGGGCTGCTGAATGAAGGCGTCGCCGTCGCCGGCCGCTTCCTGAAGCGCGGACAGACTGTCGTCAGCCACCGCGGACGCACTTCCACCGAAAAGCCGTACACTGCCACCAACGGCAATGGCGCCCGTGACTACCCCATCGTGGTGATGGTCAACCGCTACTCCGCTTCCGCCGCTGAGATCGTCGCCGGCGCTCTGCAGGATCATGATCGAGGTTGGGTCTTCGGAGACAACACGTTCGGCAAGGGCCTCGTCCAGACCGTCTTCCCGCTATCTGAGAACACCGGGCTGGCCCTCACTACCGCCAAGTACTACACGCCCTCCGGCCGCCTGATCCAGCGCGACTACGGCAGCGGCTCGTTCTACGAGTACTACTTCAACCGCAAGGATGGGCCGAAGAAAGACACCACCGACGTGAAGATGACGGACGCGGGCCGCGCCGTCTACGGCGGCAACGGCATTCAGCCGGACGAGAAGTTCGCGCAGAAGTACACCAAGTTCCAAATCGAACTGGCCCGCAAGAGCGCGTTCCGGGAGTACATTCCCAAGTACTTCTCCTCTCACTCCACTCAACTCGCCAAGGACTGGGCTCCGGATGCCGAGATGATGAACGACTTCCACGGCTACCTGCTGAAGAACAACGTGACCTTCACGGAAGCCGAGTTCGCCGAGGGTCAGGACTGGGTCAAGAACCAGCTCAAGCGCGAGGCGCTGATCACAGCGGTTTCGTTGGACGAGTCTCTGCGATTCGCCATCGAGACCGATCCGGCGGTTCTCAAGGCCACCGAATCACTCTCCAAGGCGCGCGAATTGCTCGACACCGCCAAGAAGTCAGTGGTCCAATTGGATAAGAGGTATCAACGCGATTGAGCCAGTCTCCGGCCGCCCAGCAGCATCCACAGGTTGTCGTGCTCGATACCGGCGGCCAGTATTGCCACCTGATCACACGTAAGATCCGAGAGCTGGGCGTCTACTCTGAAATCCGCCCCAGCGAAACTCCCGCCTCCGAGTTGCGAGGCGTGAAGGGCATCGTGATTTCGGGCGGTCCGGCCAGTGTTTACGAAGACGGATCTCCCCAGGTAGACCCAGCCATCTTCGACCTCGACGCGGCCGTGCTCGGCATCTGTTACGGCCAGCAGCTGATCGCCTGGCACCTCGGCGGTACCGTCCAGAAGGGCAGCAAGGGCGAATACGGTTTGGCCTATCTGGACACCCGCGCCGAGGCCCCGCTTTTTCGAGGGATCGGTGGCCGCCAGCAGATCTGGATGAGCCATCGCGACACCGTCACCCAGGTGCCTGCGGGCTACGAGGTTTTCGGTTCCACCGACACCTGTGCCATCGCAGCCATGGGTCACACCGGCAAGCGGCACTACGGCGTCCAGTTTCATCCTGAGGTTGTCCACACTGAACGCGGGCGCCAGCTACTCTCCAACTTCCTCTTTGATGTCTGCCGTTGCGAGCAGGACTGGAATCCGCGTGACCAGGCTCTGCGGATTGAAGAAGAAATCCGCCGCGTCACCGGCGACCGTAACGTCTTCTTCTTTGTCTCGGGCGGCGTAGATTCCACGGTCGCCTTCACGCTTTGCCTCCGCGCACTGGGCGAGTCCCGTGTCCGGGCCCTCTACGGCGACACCGGGTTGAGGCGTGAGGGCGAGACCGAATGCGTCGCGCGTGTCTTCGAGTCGCCGGGCCGCAACATCTTCGCCGTCGAACACGCGCAGGAACGGTTCCTGAATGCGCTCGACGGCATCCGCGACCCCGAAAAGAAGCGGCATCTGATCGGCGAGATGTTCGTGCAAGTGCAGCAGGACATCCTGGAATCCGGCCACTACCTGGACGCCAACTGGGTCCTGGGCCAGGGCACCATCTACCCCGACACCATCGAGAGCGGCGGCACGGCCAAAGCCGATCTCATCAAGACCCACCACAACCGGGTCGCCGGGATCCAGAAGCTGATCAGCGAGAACCGTCTCGTGGAGCCGCTTCACCTGCTCTATAAGGACGAGGTGCGCGAGGTCGGCCACGAACTCGGGTTGCCGCCCGAACTACTCAGCCGCCACCCTTTTCCGGGACCCGGACTCGCCATCCGCTGCCTCTGTGAAGACGCCGTCCGCCCAGTGGAGAAGCTGGACGAAGGGTGGCTGGGGCCGCTTCACTCGGTGGGCGTCCAAGGCGACTCACGCAGCTACCGGCCTGTGCTGCTACTGGAAGACCCGCCATCCACGCCCGGCATCCACCATCGCGCCACCGATCTGATTAACCGGCTCCCTGGGATCAACCGCGTGGTCGCGTTAGCCGGTTCCCATACGCCCGTCGAGTCGCTGGTCACCACCGAGGCCTACATCAGCGCCACCCGTCTGGACCGCCTCCGCGCGGCCGATTCCCTGGTCCGTTCTCTCTGCCATGCCTCAGGCTATGAGAACAAGGTCTGGCAGTTCCCGGTGATCATTGTGCCGCTCGGAACGCCGGAACGGCCCGATTCCATCGTGCTCCGGCCGATCGACTCTGTCGACGGCATGACTGCTCAGTCAGTACCCATGCCGCACCCTCTACTGACCGAGATGACCAACGCGCTACTCGCCCAGGAGGGGATCTGCGCGGTTCTCTACGATCTCACCCACAAGCCCCCCGGCACCATTGAGTGGGAATAGCACCGCCTCCGCGGTGGTCACTTCGCAGTATTCGCCGTCCATGTTCGCCAGCGACATGGCGTGAATCTCGTCTGCACTCCAACCCATTCGGGCGAACGTGAAACAAGCGTCCTCGACGAGGAACACCCGGAAGCCCAGGCACGCCGCGTGACGCACTGTAGTTTCCACCGAGTTGTTCGTGATGACGCCGAATAGCACAAGGTCGCAGTGTCCGCCGGCCACCAGTTCTGCCTGCAACTCCGTGCCGGCGAACGCACTTCCTGTCCGCTTGACGATCACCCGCTCCCCCGCCCGCGGTACGAACTCCGGCTTGAAATCGTTGCCCGGCTGTCCTGGCCGGTAAGTCGAGTGCGGCTCCACCGAGTCGTGCTTCACGTGAAAAACCGCACGCCCCGAATCGCGCCATGCCGCCAGCAAATACGCCCCGCGCGCCTCCGCATCCGGATGATTCCGAACGCCCCACGACGGATCGTCAATCGCCCGTTGCAGGTCCACCAGCACCAGCGCCGCCGACTCCGGAATCCGCATCGTCAGATCCGATGGAAGCTCCGCAGGATCTCACGCATCGTGTATCGCAACGCCACGGGCCGGCCATGCGGGCAGCTCATCGGGCACTCCGTGCGCGCCAGTTCCCGCAGCAGCCAGTCCATCTTGGTGGCTTCCAGACGCATGTTGATCTTGATGGCCGCGCGGCAAGCCAGAGACGCCGCGATCCCGCGCCGTAGATCATCCACGCCCACGCGTCGCAATTCACTCTCGGCGATCTCCAGAATCTCGTAGATCACCCGTTCCAGATCGCCCAGCGGCAGGTCCGAGGGCGCCGCCTTCACCGCGATGGTGCGGTGCCCGAACGGTTCCGTCTCG
Organism: uncultured Candidatus Solibacter sp.; assembly: GCA_964450255.1. Classification (GTDB taxonomy): domain Bacteria; phylum Acidobacteriota; class Terriglobia; order Bryobacterales; family Bryobacteraceae; genus Paludibaculum. The sequence goes on from CAYVDY010000313.1 coordinate 6,223, forward strand.
AAGCCGGCCTTCTCCAACTCCTCCGCGATCCGGTCGTACTCCACCTGCTGCGCCGGCGTGAGCGGCAGCACGATCGGCATCAGCAGCCGCTGCTGCTCCACCTGCCCCCGCGCCTGTTGGGCCAGCACTTTCTCGAAGAGAATCCGCTCGTGCGCCACGTGCTGGTCGATGATCCACAGACCGTCCCGTCCCGCGGCGATGATGAAGCTGTCGTGGATCTGCCCCAGTACACGGAGGTCGCCCAGCGAGACCATGCCCTGCTGGGCATCCATCTCCACGCCGGACGGGAAGCCGCCATGCGTATCCGGCACGCGTAGCCGCAAGGGTTCCGGCGCATCCACCGTCGAAGTCCCCATGGAGATCGGCGTGCCCTGGCTGAAGTCGAACCGCGGAGGCGGCGGCGCCACCGGCCTCAGAGTGTACTCCGGAGTCTGCTCCGGCAGCACCGGCCGCGCCTCGTCATACCGGAAGTTCTCCATCGACTGTGAGAACTCCGAATAGGGCAGATGCGCGCCCGCCTGCGGAGTGGGTCCCACCGGCGCCGGCGCGCTCGGCACGGGCCGTTGCTCAATCAGGGTCGCCCGCAGCGCATCGCGCACGAAGTCGTGCACCAGGCTACCCTGCCGGAACCGCACCTCCGTTTTCGACGGGTGGACGTTCACGTCCACCTCCGCCGGGTCGCAATCCACAAACAGCAACGCGAAGGGATAGCAGGCGGGTGGAATCAGGTTGTAGTAGGCCGCCGAGATGGCGTGCAGCAACAGGCGGTCTCGGATCAGCCGCCGGTTCACGAACAGAAAGATCGAATTCCGATTCGACTTCTGCACCTGTGGACGGGAGATGAATCCGGTGAGCCGGAAGCGCCCATCCTGCAGGCTCTTCTCCGGCAACTCCACCAGATCCTCCAGCGTAGCCGCGCCGAACACCTGGAACACACGCTCACGGTCTGTCGCCACGGGCGTCACGCGCAGCAGCTCTTTGCCGCCGTGCGTCAGTTCGAATGACTTCTCCCGGTGCGCCAGCGAATAGTGCGTGACCAGCGACGCAATATGCGCCAGTTCGGTCTGATCGCTGCGCAGGAACTTCTTCCTCGCCGGAACGTTGAAGAACAGGTCGCGCACGGCGATGGTGGTGCCGGCCGCAAGCGGAATCTCATCGCTCGCCAACATCTTGCCGCCCGCGATCTCCACGCGGGTGCCGGTGGCCTCGTCGAGGCTCCGGGTCTCCAGAACCAGCCGCGACACCGACGCGATGGACGGCAGCGCCTCGCCGCGGAATCCCAAGGTCGCAATCGCTTCCAGCTCGTCAACGCTTGCCAGCTTGGATGTTGCGTGGCGCTCGAACGCCAGCATCGCGTCGTCCCGCAGCATTCCACAGCCGTTATCCACGATGCGGATCAGCCGCCGCCCGCCGTGTTCCGCCTCCACGCGAATATCAGTGGCGCCCGCATCCAACGAGTTTTCCAGCATCTCCTTCACGACGGACGCGGGCCGCTCCACCACCTCGCCGGCGGCGATCTTGTTGGCAACGTTGTCGGAGAGAATTCGAATTCGGCCCATAAAAAGAGAAAGGGCGCATCCGCGCGGGACGCGCCCTCTTCTATGATAGGCGGTTTACCCTTAGTCGATCATTATCCCCTTGTCTTCCAGAAGCGTTCCCATGCGCTGCTGCAGGGTCAGCAGATTGCGCTTATAGGTTACGGTTTGGTTGACGAGGTTGGATTGCGCCACGGTCAGGTCATTCTGCGCCGACAGCAGAAAGAAGATGTTGATCACGCCCAGGTCGTACCTTTTCTGATCCGCATCAGCACGCTTCCTCGCGTAATCGAGCGCGATCACGGCCAGTTTGACGCCTTCGCGGCTGCTCTCCACGTTGGTGATGGCGTTCAGCACTTCCTGCCGCACCAATTGCTCAACCGAACGTTCGCGCAGCGTATTGCTGCGCT
>CAYVDY010000314.1:0-8153 GCA_964450255.1 uncultured Candidatus Solibacter sp.
CAGGGAACAGGCGGTGTTGGTCAAAGCCCGCCTCAAACCCCTCCCCAGGCAGCAGTGGAAGGTCGGCCGCGAAGTCCTCCGCCGCCTCCGCCTCCGCTGTGCTGAGCGCGGCATCACCATTGCCACGGCTCAGCGTGCCGTGCAGATCTTCGAAAAAGGAGTCAGCAATGATCCCCATCCGAGCCAACCAACTCGCCGGCCTTGAGTGGCGGCAGGACTCGGCCTTTTCCCGAACCTATGACCTGCTCAGCGGCGACTCGGTCCTCGCTCACCTCGAATGGGTCAAAATGCTGGGTACTCTGGCGGCCGCGCAAACCTCGGATTGCAGTTGGACGTTTAAACGAACCGGATTCCTCACCTCCGTTGTCACCGCCCGCGTCGCCGGTACGGATACCGATATCGCCACGTACGAGCCAAACTGGATGGGGACCAAGGGCCGTCTGCGTTCCGGCGGCCAGAGTCTTCAGTTAAAGGGGGACAACTTCTGGGCCACCCAGTGGGTTCTTCTCGACGGCGAGACTCCGCTGCTTCAGTTCAGTTCCCACGGCGTCTTCAAGGCGGGCGCCGAGGTTACGGTTTCTGATGCCGCCCGCGAGCGCCAGGACTTGCCGCTGTTGATCTGCTTCGTCTGGTACATTCTCCTGCTGCACATGCAGGATTCCTCCAGCGCGACCATCGTCGCCGCGACGTAGTCTCAAGATTCCAACCTCCCCTGCCGATAGCAAGACGTGAGGCTGATTGCCGCGTCCCTGCTTGTGTGTTCCCTCGCTTTCGCTGCCGAAGTGCGCGATAGCCGCCTTGGCACGGCCGCCAGTGAATCCGCCTGTGCCATCACGCAACAGGCAACCACCATCGACGCTTCCAGCGCGCAGATCTTCGTGCAGTTCAACGCGCACCGCCTTCGCTCCGGTGATCGTCTCAGCATTCAGTGGATCAATCCGCGCGGCGAAATCGCCACCACCGCCGTGTACGATGATCTGCCCTCCGCCTCCTCGCTGTGCTTTCTGAGCGCGCTCCCCGTCGGCGGCTTTGCCCCATCCACACAGCCTGGTTCCTGGCGGGTCCGGATCCTAGTTAACGGGCAACCCGTCCACGAACGATCCTTCGAGATCACGGGCGCTGTCAGCGGTCTCTCGGTCCGGGTGGCCCGTTTCGACGAGAACCAGATCGTGCTCGACTCCACCGGCGCCGGCTCGGACACTTCCGTCAACATCGCCCGCTACACCCCCGCCGGCGGCTGGGAATACGTCATGCATGTTCTCCCCGAAACGCAGGACGGCAACCGGATCACGGTGAAGGCGCCCAAACTTGACGCCGCGGAGTATCTCATCATCCTCCGCAACCCGGATGGCGCAGTCAGCCCGCCGGCCCGATTTGTCGTGGCCACGACGAGCGGCTACCAGATGCCGGTCCTGGCCGCCGAGCGCTGGCGCATCTCCCAACGCCCCTATGGCTCTTACTCTCACTTCGGCCGGGCTTTGCACGCCTACGATCTCGCTCCCATCGCTAGCCCTGGCGATGCCGCGCGCTGGGTCGCGGCCATGCGCGCTGGAACCGTGTTCGCACATGACCTCGGTTTCGGCCAGACGCCCAACCGCCGCATTTTCGGCAACTACATCACCCTTCGCCATGATGACGGTGAGTTCTCGCACTACGCTCACCTCCGCACCCGCACGTTTCGCGTTCGCACCGGAGACCGCGTCGAGGCCGGCCAGCCACTCGCCGAGGTTGGCAACAGCGGCTACTCATTTGGGCGTCATGTCCACGTTCATGTCACCCGCACAGCCTCCATCTCCGCGCAGAGTGTGCCTTTTCAGTTCACTGGGGCGCAACGTCCGGCGATGATCTCGCATCAAAAACGAGAAGCCCAACCGGAGCGCAAGGCAAGCAGATGGACCGGCCAACTGGGATTTGCCCAGTGGTGGTCGCATCTGCTCACCGTTCCGAAGGGTGCGCGCAGTCTGGAAGTGAAACTGGGTTGGGAGAGTCAGGAGACTGGCTTTGATCTCTATCTGGTGAGCCCCAGTGGACGTAACTATCGCGACGGCGGCCGCCTTGTGCGGATCGAAGCTCCCGAGGCCGGGCAGTGGCGCGTCGCGGTCCAGGCCGTCCAGGGGCAGGGCAGCGCGCTTTCCTTCTGGGTGGAGCCCGAGATTCGCGCCGGTCAAAACTGACTCGACTTGGGCGTATACTGAAGCTAAAGGTGAAGCATGAAAACGTATCTCCGGTTTGGGGTTCTCGTAGTTGCGATTGTTGGCACTTTGGCTTGGCTCGCCGCGAGCGGCATCAATGAGTCCAAGACATACTACAAGACCATCTCTGAAGTGAAGGAGATGCAGAGCTCGATGATGGGCAAACGTGTCCGTGTCACCGGCGATGTATTGCCCGGCTCCATCAAGCGAGAGGGCGAGCGTGTTCACTTCACCATCCATGAGAAGGGGCACAATCTCCAGCTCAACGTCGTCTATGTCGGCAAAGATCCGCTGCCCGATACGTTCCGCGACAATGCCCAGGCCATGGCCGACGGCAAGATGCTCCAGGACGGCAGTTTCCACGCCAGCGCCATCGCCGCCAAGTGTCCATCGAAGTATGAAGCCGCGCCCGGAAAGCACCCCGAGAATCAGCCGCTCAACACCGCCAAGCCGGCCGCCCAGTCCTAACTGCCTAACGACGGAGCCTATCTCATGGAGACACTCGGCGCATACGCCATCCTGCTCGCGTTCTGCCTTTCCATCTATGCATTCGCGGCGTCGGTGGTTGGCAAGCTCAAGCAGAAGCCTTTTCTGATCGTCAGCGGGGAGCGCGCCGTCTATGGCGTCTGGGTTCTTTTGACCACTGCCGCCGGTATCCTGGTCTACTCCCTCCTGACCAGTGATTTCCGCCTGGCCTACGTCGCGGCGCGTTCCAACCGCGCCATGCCTCTGGTCTACAAGTTCGCCGCATGGTGGGGCGGCCAGGAAGGTTCTCTGCTCCTCTGGTCGTGGTTGCTCTCCACCTTCGCCGCGATCGTCGTATTTACCAACCGCCGCAAGCACCGCGACATGATGCCCTATGTCATCGGCGTGCTGGCTTTCACCCAGGTCTTCTTCTGCCTCCTCAACGCCTTCATCGAGCCGCCCTTTCAGGTCCTCGCGGTCGGTAAGGGGGTCCAGGCGGTAGCGGACGGCAACGGACTCAACCCGCTCCTTCAATACTGGCTGATGGCCATCCATCCGCCGGCCCTTTACCTCGGCTATGTCGGCTTCATCGTCCCGTTCGCTTTCGCGTTCGCCTCGCTCGTCACCAAACAGCCTGGCGAAGCCTGGATCGCAACCACGCGCCGCTGGACGCTCATTACCTGGGGCTTCCAGTCCATCGGCGTCATGCTGGGACAGGGGTGGGCTTATGCGGTCCTCGGTTGGGGCGGCTACTGGGGTTGGGATCCGGTAGAGAATGCCTCCCTGCTGCCATGGATCACAGCCACCGCCTTTCTGCACTCCGTAATGATGCAGGAGAAAAAGGGCATGATGAAGATCTGGAACATGGTGCTGATCTCCAGCACGTTCTTCCTTTGCATCTTCGGCACCTTCCTCACACGCTCCGGCATCGTTTCCAGCGTTCACGCATTCGCCCAGAGTTCCCTTGGATCCTGGTTCCTCGGCTATCTCGCCATCGCCGTCGGCATCACCACCTTCTTTATCATCAAGAGGCTCGACTACCTCAAGAGCGAAGCGCACCTCGAAAGCGTGCTCAGCCGCGAATCCAGCTTCCTGTTCAACAACCTGATCCTCCTCGCCTCCTGCTTCGCCGTTCTCTGGGGCACGATGTTCCCGGTTGTCACCGAAGCGATTATGGGTGAGAAGATCACCGTTGGCGCGCCATTCTTCAATAAGGTCAACATCCCTATCGGCCTGTTCCTGCTGCTGCTCACTGGCGTGGGCCCGCTCATCGCCTGGCGGCGCAGTTCCTGGGAGAGTCTGAAGCGGGCCTTCCGTTGGCCCACCGTCGTCGGTGTCCTCACCATCGCCATTCTGGTCGGCTTCGGTGTCACGCACGCCTACGCGCTCGTCAGTTTCGGGCTCTGTGCCTTCGTGATCGCCACCATCGTCATGGAGTTCTTCAAGGGCGCGCGCGCCATCTCGGTTAAGAACCAGATGAACATGCTCTCCGCGGCGCTCGAACTCACCCACCGCAACACCCGCCGCTACGGCGGCTACCTGGTGCACATGGGGATCGTCATCATGTTCATCGGCTACACCGGCGCCGCTTTCAACAAGGACACCACCAAGGAAGTCACAATCGGAGACCGCTTCCAGATCGGCCGCTACGACCTGCACGTCAAGCAGGTCACCGATGGAGACAATTCCAACTATTCCTGGCAGAAGGCCCAGGTCGGCGTGTACGTCGGCGGCGATTACCTCGGCGACCTCAACCCCGAGCGCCGCGTCTATGCTGCCAGCCAGCAGCCCACTTCCGAAGTCTCCATCCGCCGCCGCCTCAATGAGGATCTCTATCTCAACTTCGCCAGCATGAGCCAGACAGACGCAAACAAGGCCGTCATCCAGGCCTACGTCTTCCCGCTCGTCAGTTGGATCTGGATCGGTTTCTACGTGCTCATGTTTGGCACGCTAGTCTGCCTCATTCCGAGCAAGGTTAAATACTCGTACGCCAAAACTGCCGTTGTGGGGGTCTATGCCAAGCAGACTGAATCTGCGAAGTAAGCTGCTTCTCGCGCTGCTTCTCACCGGCGCCCTCATGCAGGGTACCGTACCGCTCACCAATGAGCGCGTCCGCCGCCTTGGCGACATGTTGAAGTGCAAGTGCGGCTGCAATGCCAGCATCACCGGCTGCAACATGATCAACTGCCACTTCTCTGACCCGGTTCGAATGGAACTCCTCCGGCTCACCGAAGCTGGCGCCAGCGACGACAATATTTTCGCCTCTATCCAGGCTACCTACGGCAAGGACATCATGCTGAAACCGCCATCTGACGGCGGATTCTACATCATGGGCTGGGTGATGCCGTTTGCCGCTCTCGGCGGCGGAGCAGGCTTGCTTTACCTGGTTCTGCAAGGCTACAGAAAACGCCGGCCGCTCACCGCTGCGGGCGCCGACGCGGTTCCCGAGGTTTCGCCCGACCTCGCAAAATACCAGGCGCGCATCGACAAAGACCTATCTGACTTGGAATAATCGTTTCGGCTCATGATTTTCGCAGCCTCGATACTACTCACCGCGGGCGTCCTCGCCTTCGTTCTCTTCGTCCGGTCCAGCGATCTCCCGGAGCCTGTGCCGGAATCGCCGGTCCTCCACCTCGAAGAGCGCAAAGCCGTCATCTACGACAATCTCCGCGACCTCAATTTTGAATACAGGCTTGGCAAGCTCAGCGAAGCCGATTACAACAAGACCAAATTGACCCTGCAGAACGAACTCGCCGGGGTCCTCGCAAGTATCGACGCGGTTCTGAAGGGCGCTCCCGTTGCCGTGAATCAGAAAGCAGCGGCGCACGCCGATCCCCTCAAGTGCCCCCACTGCGGGGCAAAGTTCGATAAACCTATGAAATTCTGCGGCGAATGCGGCAAGGCCATGCCCGAGGTGAAGGCATGAGACTCGCCCTTCTCCTCCTGGCACTCACACCGCTCTTCGCCGCGGTTGATGGCACCGTCATCAACAAGACCACTGGTAAGCCCCAGCCAGGCGTCAAAGTCAGCATGACCAAGCTCGGTCAGGGCGGCATGCAGGCTGCCGGTTCCGCCATCTCCGGACCCGACGGCAAGTTCAAGCTCGATTCTGATGCGGCGTCCGCTCACCTGATTCAGGCCATTTGGCAGGATGTCACCTATAACGTCCAATTGCCCCCCCAAACGCCCACTTCCGGCATCGAAATCGCCGTTTTTGACGCGCTTCCGGTGCTGAGCGCTGTCGACTTCACCCAGCACATGATTCTCGTCGAGACCGATGGCAAGGAACTTGTCGTCAACGAGACCGTCATCGTTTCAAACGACAGTCAGACTACCTGGAACAATCCGAAGTCCGGCACCCTCCGTTTCACTGTGCCCGCCGCAGCCGGCAAAGCCATCATGGCCCGCGTCATCGCGCCCGGTGGCATGCCTGTCGAGCGCGAGCCCAAGCCCGCCGGCCCTGGCGTGTATATGGTCGATTTCCCCGTCAAGCCAGGCGAAACCCGCTTCGATCTCAGCTACAAAATCCCCGTGACCGGCGGCGCTGAACTCGCCGGCAAGATCCTCCACGCGCCCGGCCCTGTCCGCCTCGTGGTCCCCAAAGGCATCACCGCCACGGGCGAAGGCCTGACGCCGCTGGGCAACGAGCCCCGCTCTCAGGCTGCCATCTTCGATGTAAAAGGACTCAGCTACAGCGTCAAGTTCACGGGCGTCGGTACCCTCAACGCCGGCCAGGAGGCCGCGACTGGAGAAGCCCCGGCCGCAGGCGCCGCCGAGGAAGAGAACGGCGCAAGTATTCAGCAGATTCAGCCCCCCGGCTATGATCGCGCCTGGAAGTACGCCCTGGGCCTGATGCTCGGCATCCTCATCCTGAGCTTCGCCGCCCTCTGGTTGAAGCCAACGCCCGCCGCCCGGAGCAACACGAAGGCATGAGGGCGCTCGCCGTCGAGGGCGTCTGGAAGTTCTACGGCGACTACCCCGCACTGCGAGAGATCCGCTTCGATGTCCAGCCCGGCCAGTGCGTCGCGCTGCTGGGCCGCAACGGCGCCGGCAAAACAACCCTGCTCCGTATCCTCGCCGGCTTGGCGCGCCCCTCCAAGGGTGCAGTGAAGGTATTCGAAAAGGACTCCCTGGATCGGACCACTCGCGGCCAGATCGGCATCCTCGGTCACGGCATCGCTATCTACGACGAGCTCTCGGCTTACGAGAATCTGAGACTTTTCGCCGGCCTCTACGGCATAGACCACCCGGACAAATGGGCGATCCACTGGCTGGAGCGCACCGGCCTGGAACGCGTCAAGGACGGTCTCGTTCGCGAGTTCTCCCGCGGCATGCGGCAGCGGTTGGCCGTCGCACGCGCCTTTCTCCACAACCCCAAGCTGCTGCTTCTGGACGAGCCCTTCACGTCGCTCGACGACCGCGCCATCGCCCTCCTGCAGGGCCTGCTCCGTGAATCGCTAGCCGCCGGAGGCACGGTCATCATGTCCACCCATCAGCTCCGCGAAGCGCTGGAGTTGGCGACCAACGTCGTTCTCATCAATCGCGGCAAGCTCGCCCACGCGGGTGAGCGCACCCAGGAAATGCTCGATGACTCGGGCTACCTTTATCGCACCTACGGTGAGGCGTGATGCTCTTCATTCGCCAGACCCTCACCATCGCCGCCAAGGATCTCCGCAGCGAACTCCGCACAAAGGAGGCCCTGAATGCCTCTCTTTCCTTCGCCCTTGTCATTCTGCTCCTGTTCAGCTTCGCCTTCGATCCCACCGCCGATACCACCCGCGAGATCTCCGGCGGGCTCCTGTGGCTGGTCTTCGCCTTTGCCGGCGCACTGATTCTCAACCGCAGCTTTGCCCGCGAACTGGAAAATGACTGCCTCGACGCCCTCATCGCCTCGCCCGTCCCCGGCCCGGCGCTCTTTCTCGGCAAGGTCATCGCCAACTACGCGCTGCTGCTCGGCATCGAGTTCGTCTGTCTCCCCATCTTCGGCATCTTCTATAACGTGCGCTGGACTCAACAACTGCCGTCTCTCGCGCTCGTCTTGCTCCTTGCCAGTTGGGGCGTCTCCGTCGTCGGTACCGTCTTTTCCGCCCTCACCGTCAACATGCGGCTCCGCGAGCTGATGCTCCCCATGCTCGTCTATCCGATGCTGATTCCCTGCCTGATGGCCGCCATGCAGCTCACCACGCCACTGCTGGCAGGTGAGCCCATCCAAGGCGATCTCTATGCCTGGCTCCGCATGTTGGTCGGCTTTGACATCATCTTCACCGCACTGGCCGTCACCCTGATCGATACGGTGCTAATTGGGTGACGTGTCGTGTCCGTTCGTGTTCGACCGCAGCCTCCTCCCTTCGAACGCGATCTCAATGCCGGGCGGTCCTTCTGCCGGATTCAGCTCGCACGGGGGTCCGCTCCGGACTGAAAATCCTTTCTCTAGACGAGAGCTACCCCGACTTTCGCAGTTCAGGGCGTGCGAGTCTCCTAAGTCCTGAAGAATCA
>CAYVDY010000315.1:0-8136 GCA_964450255.1 uncultured Candidatus Solibacter sp.
TCTGCAGGTACGGGCCTCCGGGGGCTTTCGTTCCGAGCCCGTTGATCGCGAAGACGCCTGCCAGCGCGTCATCGGAGCCGCCGTGTACCTGCGCGGCCAGGATCCCAACGACCCCGCGCCCTTCCTTCTCTTGCGCGCCCTCCGCTGGGGCGAACTTCGCGCCGCCGGCTACCTCGATACCAATCTCCTGGAAGCGCCTCCCACCGGGATTCGCCAGTCCCTCAAGAAGCTCTCCACCGATGGCGAGTGGCAGCAGTTGCTCGATACCGCCGAGACCGCCATGGGCCTCCCATGCGGACGCGGGTGGCTCGACATCCAGCGCCACGCCTATCGCGCCTGTTACGAACTCAGCTACACCGCGCCGGCCGCCGCCATTCAGTCCGCCGTCAAGTCGATCCTAGCCGACATGCCGGATCTGTTGACCGCCACCCTCCTCGACGATACACCGGCCGCCAATGTCGAAACTCAGGCTTGGATTGCCGAGATCAACCCTCCGGCCGAAGCCGCCGCTCCCTCGTATTCCTACGCGCCGCCCCCGCCGATGGACGAATCCTCCTACGATTCATCGCCAGCCGCCGACAAGCCGGAAGACCCCGGCGAGATCGCCATGCGCGCCGCCCGTGAAGGCCGCCCCCAGGAGGCAATCGAGATCCTGACCCGCGAAGCGGCCGCCGAGCGTTCCGGCCGGGGACGATTCCAGCGCCGCCTCCAACTTGCCCAGCTTTGCACCTCCATGGGCCACGAACGCATCGCCCACCCCATCCTCGAACAACTTGTCTCTGAAATCGACAATCGCAGCTTGGAAGGTTGGGAGTCTTCAGACACCGTCGCTCACGTGCTTGCCCTGCTTTACCGCTGCCTCGACAAGCTCAAGACCGGCGAAGAGCGCAAGCAGCTCATCTACGATCGCATCTGCCGCCTCGATCCCATTCAGGCCTTGTCCTGTACGAGTTAACTTATGGCGCGCACCGATCAGGATGTCACCGTCACCCCTTCCGTTCTCGATCGCCTCATCGATCTCGAACGAGCCGTCTCCACCGATCCACCGGCCAACCGCACGCAGTCCGTGCGGCAGCTCAAGGCATCTCTGCGCCGAGACCTCGAATGGCTGCTGAACTCACGCCGCAACCCGGATGAGGCCCCGGAAACTTACGAGCATCTCAGCGTCTCGCTCTATAACTACGGCCTGCCCGATGTCTCCGCGATGAGTGTCGATTCGCCCCGGGATCGCAACCGGCTCCTCCGCCTTGTCGAGCTCACCGTCCAGACCTTCGAACCGCGCCTGGCCTCAGTCCGCGTGAGGCCAATCGAGACCGCCGCCACAGGCTCCAGAAGCCTGCGCTTTCAGATTGAGGGCATGCTCCGCATCGATCCGGCCCCGGAACAGATATACTTCGATACCGTCCTACAACTCAACAGCGGCGAGTATCAGGTGAAGGGTGACTGACCGTGCGCGACGATCTGCTCCTCTACTACGAACGCGAGTTGACCTTCCTTCGTCAGATGGGTACGCAGTTCGCCGAAAAATATCCCAAGATCGCGTCGCGCCTCAGCCTGGAACCCGATAAGTGCGAAGATCCCCACGTCGAGCGCATGATCGAGGCCTTCGCCTTCCTCGCCGCCCGCGTCCATCTGAAGATCGATGACGAGTTCCCGGAGATCACCGAGGCGCTGCTCAGCATCGTTTATCCGCACCTGATCCGGCCCATTCCCTCCACCACGATTGTCGAGTTTCAGGTCAGGCCGGGCGAAGCGCAGATCGGCACCGGCCTGCACATACCGCGCGGCGCCACTCTGACCTCACGCCCGGTGGGCGGTGTCCCCTGCAAGTTCCGCACCTGCTACGAGACCAATCTCCTGCCGATTACGGTCACTGCCGCCGAGTGGAAAACGCCGGACCGCCTCACACCGCCCATCCGCGCCGCCGAGGCGGTTGGCGCCTTGCGCGTCGAGCTCAAGTGCTGGCCCGAGATCACGTTCGACAAGCTCAATCTGGAATCGCTGCGCTTCTATCTCAATGGCGAAGGCAGCCTCATCTACACACTCTATGAACTGCTCTGCAGCCGCTGTTGTCAGATTCTCCTTCGCGACCCTACCCCCGGTTCCAGGGTCCGCCCCGTCGAACTTCACCCTGGCTCGCTAGTCCCCGTCGGCTTCGACGACCAGGACTCGATGCTCCCCTATCCTCGCCGCTCCTTCCAGGGCTATCGCCTTCTCCACGAGTACTTCCACTGTCCCGAGAAGTTCTTTTTCCTCGACATCCTTGGTCTCTCCGAAGCCCTGGCCACCGGTTTCAGCGACCGCGCCGAACTCGTCTTTCTCATTGCCCCCTTCGAGCCCGCCGATCGCCGCCAGTCTCTCGAAATGGGCGTCTCCGCCAAGACCATCAAGCTCGGCTGCAGTCCCGCCGTCAATCTCTTCGAACAAACCGCTGAACCCATCCTTCTCACCCAGCGCCGCTTCGAGTATCCTATCGAGCCCGACATCCGCCGCCCCAACGCCATCGAGATCTTTTCGGTGGATGAGGTTTTGAGCGTGCGCCCGGGCGTCGCCGAACCGCTCTACTACGAGCCGCTGTACTCCTTCCGCCAGAGTACCGTTGAGAGCGGCGGAAAGACCTTCTGGCTGGCATCCCGCAAACTCTCCGGTATTCGCGACGACGATGGTACCGACATCTACCTCTCTCTGGTCGATCTCGCTCAGCGGCCCATTTTGCCCGATGTGGACAGCCTCACCGTCCGTCTCACCTGCACCAATCGCGACCTTCCCTCGCGTCTTCCTTTCGGCCTCGATTCGGGCGATTTCGAGCTCGAGGGCGGCGCCGCCGTCCAGTCTGTCGTCGCCCTACGAAAGCCCACGCCCACCATTCGCCCGCCGGCCCGAAAGGGCTCGTCCTGGCGGCTGATCTCGCATCTTTCTCTCAACTATCTCTCGCTCGTCGAAGAGGGCAGGGAAGCGCTCAAGGAACTGCTCAAAATCTATAACTTCACCAACTCTGCGTATGCGCAGAAGCAGATAGATGGCATCCTTTCGCTTGAAAGCCGCAAGCACTTCACCCGCATCATCTCCGAGAACGGCATGGCCTTCGCTCGCGGCACCCGCGTTGATATCGAGTTCGACGAGGAGAGCTTTGTCGGCGGCGGCGTCTACCTTTTCGCCAGCGTGCTGGAGCGCTTTCTGGGCCTCTACGCCTCCATGAACAGCTTCAGCCAGCTCGGCGTCCGAACAAAGCAACGGAAGGAGGTTCTGAAAACATGGCCCCCGAGAGCCGGTCAGAAAATCCTTCTCTAGCGCCAGTCCGCGCCCAAGGCTGGTCTGAAATCGACGAACTCCTGCGAGAGAGCCCCACCTCGTTCCAGTTCTTTCAGGCTGTCCGCCTGCTCGAACAGATTCTGCCGGACCGCCAGCCCGTGGGCCGCTTCGCTCCGCCGCGGAACGAAGTGGTACGCTTTAGCTCCAACCCCGACACCTCTTTCCCCGCCAGCCAGATCGCCTCTATTGAATGGCCGGATGAGTCGGCGCCCGCAACGCAACCGCCGTTGATGCGCGTCAACTTCATGGGCCTCACCGGTCCCTCCGGCGTCCTCCCGCTCTACTACTCCATGATGGTCCGCGAGCGCCTTCGCGCCAAAGACCCCACCATGCGGGATTTCTTCTCTCTCTTCGATCACCGCATGATCTCGCTGTTCTATCAGGCTTGGGAGAAACACCATTTCGCCGTCGCGTACGAGAAGGGCCACGGGGACCAGCTTACCCGCCGCGTCTTCGATTTCATTGGCATGGGCACCCCCGGTCTTCAGGGCCGCCAGGCCATCCCCGACGATGCGCTCCTCTTCTACGCCGGCCTTCTCGGCCCCCACCCACGCTCCGCCACCGCGCTTCAGCAGCTTCTCATCGATTACTTCGAGGTCCCCGTCGAAATCGAGCAGTTCGTTGGCTCCTGGCGCTCGCTCGATCGGGACAGCCAGTGCCAGTTCGGCGAGATGCCAAACTACTCGCAGCAACTCGGCCTCGGCGTTGTCGTCGGTGATGAGGTATGGGACCAGCAGTCCGGCGTCCGTGTCTGCCTCGGACCGCTTACCATCGCGCACTATCTCTCGTTCCTGCCCAACGGACAGGCTCATCAGCCGCTGCGTTCACTGGTAAAATTCTACTCCGGTGGAGAGTTCGATTTCGAAGTTCAGTTGGTCTTAAAGCGTGAAGATGTGCCGCAATGCGAACTCGGCCGCGATGGCGCCACGGCGCCGCAGTTAGGCTGGTTGAGCTGGGCGAAGACGGCGCCGCTCCAAAGCGACGCTGGCGAGACGGTTCTACGGTTCTGAGGAATACAAGGAGAATGGCATGGGCGTGAATTTGAAGTCATTGATCGGGAAACTCAACGGCCCGACCCGCAGTGCGCTGGAGTCCGCCGCCGGGCTCTGCCTCGCGCGCACACACTACGACATTGAGGTGGAGCACTACCTCATGAAGCTCCTGGATGCTGCCGACACCGATGTGTCGCGCATCTTCTACCGCTTCGAGATCAATCAGTCCAAGCTCACTGCCGAGATCACTCGCAGCCTCGATAAGCTCAAATCCGGTAACGCCCGCACCCCGTCCATCAGCCCCACCGTCATGAAGATGATGACTGAGGCCTGGACCATCGGCTCCATCGACTACGGCGCCGGTCAGGTCCGCACCGGGTTCACCATCCTTGCCCTTGTGCAGGATCCTGAACTCGCCCGTCTCGTCCGCGAGTTCTCCAAGGAACTCCAGAAGATCGACGACACGGTCCTTCGCAAGGACTTCGCTTCCATCGTCGCCGGCTCCCACGAAGATGCTGTTACCGCTTCCGCCGCCGAGGCTGAGACCGGTTCCGGGGGGGCGCCGCGCGCAGCAGGCGGCAAAACGCCCAACCTCGATCAGTTCACCGTCAATCTTACCGAGAACGCCCGCAAAGGCAAGATGGATGCCGTCCTCGGCCGTGATACCGAGATTCGCCAGATCATCGACGTCCTGATGCGCCGCCGCCAGAACAACCCCATCCTCACTGGTGAGGCCGGCGTCGGCAAGACCGCCGTCGTCGAGGGTTTCGTCCAGCGCATCGTTCAAGGCGACGTCCCTCCGCCGCTCCGCAACGTCATCGTCCGCACCCTCGATCTCGCCCTCCTGCAGGCAGGCGCCGGCATCAAAGGTGAGTTCGAAAACCGTTTGAAGGGGCTCATCGAGGAGGTCAAGTCCTCCGAGATCCCCATCATTCTCTTCATCGACGAAGCCCACACCATGATCGGCGCCGGTGGCACAGCCGGCCAGGGCGACGCTGCCAACCTCCTGAAGCCCGCCCTCGCCCGCGGCGAACTGCGAACCATCGCCGCCACCACTTGGTCCGAATACAAGAAGTACTTCGAAAAGGACCCCGCCCTCGCCCGCCGCTTCCAGGTTGTCAAGGTCGAGGAGCCAACCGAGAAAGTCTGCACCATCATGCTGCGCGGCATCGCCGGCGCTCTCGAAAAGCACCACAACGTCCGGATCCTCGACGACGGACTGATGGCCGCCGTCAGGCTCTCCCACCGCTACCTTGCCGGCCGCCAACTCCCTGACAAAGCCGTCAGCGTTCTCGATACCGCCTGCGCCCGCCTCGCCCTTGGCCAGAATTCCGTCCCACCCGCCATCGAGGCCGCCACGCGCCAAATGGAAGACCTCGAAGTGCAGGAACGCGTCCTGCTGCGCGAGGAATCAGCCGGAGCTGATCACGCGGAACGTCTTGTCGAGATCCGCGCCGCCCGCACCAAGGTTGAACCCGAACTCGCAGCCCTCAAGGAGCGGTTCGAAAAGGAAAACGCCCTCGTCACCCAGATCCGTGAACTTCGCGGCAAGCTCGAAGAGGGCTCCGGCGATCGCGAAACGCAACGCACCTCACTCCTCGCGCTGGAGGCTGAACTCGCGGCCCTCCAGGGCGACAAACCCCTCATGCGCGTCTGCGTCGATACCCACATCGTCGGCGAAGTCATCGCCAACTGGACCGGCATCCCTGTCGGCAAGATGGTTAAGGACGAGGTCGAGACTGTCCTCAATCTCGAAAAACACCTCGGCGAGCGCGTCATTGGCCAAGGCCATGCTCTGGAAGGCATCAGCCAGCGCATCCGCACCTCCAAGGCCAGCCTGGAAGATCCCAACAAGCCCGTTGGCGTCTTCATGCTCGTCGGTCCCAGCGGCGTCGGTAAAACTGAAACCGCCCTCGCAGTGGCCGACATGATGTACGGTGGTGAGCACAACATCATCACCATCAACATGTCGGAATTCCAGGAAGCCCATACCGTCTCCACACTCAAGGGTTCGCCTCCCGGCTACGTCGGCTACGGCGAAGGCGGCGTGCTCACCGAAGCCGTCCGCCGCCGCCCCTACTCCGTCGTCCTCCTCGATGAGGTTGAAAAGGCCCATCCCGACGTCCTCGAAATGTTCTTCCAGGTCTTCGATAAGGGACGCATGGAAGACGGCGAAGGTCGCGAGATCGACTTTAAGAACACCGTCATCATCCTCACCACCAACGCCGCCACCGACACCATGGCCAAGCTTTGCGCGGATCCCGATACCATGCCCTTCCCCGAAGCGCTGGTTGCCGCCATCAAGCCCGAGCTCAACAAGGTCTTCAAGCCCGCCTTCCTCGGACGCATGGTGGTCATCCCCTTCTATCCCGTCCGCGACGAGGCGCTCAAGCAGATTATCCGCCTCAAACTTGGCAAGATCGTCCGCCGTCTCAAGGCCAACCACAAGGTCGATCTTATCTTTGAGCCCGCCCTCATCGACGAAGTCGCCAATCGCTGCACGGAAGTCGAGAGCGGAGCCCGCAACATCGACAACATCCTCACCAACACCATGCTGCCGGAGATCTCCCGCCAGCTTCTCTCGCGTATCGCCGAAGGCCAGAAGCTCGAATCCATTCGCGTCGACGTCGGCCCCGACGGCAACTTCGTCTACTGCTAACCGGCCGGGACAGGCCTCCGGGCCTGTCCCCCATTTCCACCAACGGAGGATCCACCCATGCCAGAACAGTACGCCGAAGGCGGCCGCTTCCTATTCCTGGATACCCCGCTCGGAAAGGACGCGCTCCTCCTGGAGTCCTTCACCGGGCAGGAAGGACTCTCGCAGCTCTTCTCCTTCCAGCTCGAACTGCTCTCCGAGAATCCCAGGATCGCCTTTGAGTCCATCCTCGGCCAGAAAGTGTCCTTTGGCGTGAACGGACCTGCTGGCCACGATAAACGCCTCATCCACGGCATCGTCTCGTCCTTCACCCAACTCCCCTCCAACCTCCGGCTGTCCCGCTATCGCGCCGAAGTCGTCCCCCAGTTCTGGCTCTTCACCCGCCGTGCAAGCAGCCGTATCTTCCAGGGCAAGTCCGCCGACGAGATCCTCAAAATCGTCCTGGCCGGTATCGATGTCACCTGGGAACTTACCGGCTCGTTTCCCAAGCGCGACTACTGCGTTCAATACCGCGAGACCGACTTCAACTTCGCCCGCCGCCTCATGGAGGAGGAAGGTATCTTCTACTACTTCAAGCACTCGGTCTCCGCCCACAAAATGGTCGTCGCCAACGCCGCCGCGGCGCACGCCGACATCCCCGGCGAAACCAGACTCCGTTACGATGAAGTCGTCGGCGGCCTCCGCGACGAGGAACGCATCTCCGGCTGGCAAAAGACCCAGGAGATCGGCTCGGGCAAGCATACCCTCTGGGATTATGACTACCTTAGGCCCAATCAAAGGGTTCAGTCAGATCGTACGGTCCTCCCTAACATCCAGGTCGGCAAGGTCGGCCACAAGCTCAAAATTGCAGCCAATGCCGATCTGGAGATCTACGATTACCCCGCCGGCATCGCTAAATTCCATCAGAATGCCCCCTCCAGTTTCTCCGGCGAGATGGCGGCCACGGCTGAGGTCGGCATGCAGGAGATGGACCGCACCCAGTTCGTGATCAGCGGTGACTCGAACATCCACTGGATGGTGCCCGGCTGTAAGTTCACCCTCGACGACCATCCCAACGCGGATGGCCAATACGTCATCACGCGTGTTGTCCACGCCGCCACCGAGGGTAGTTTCTACAGCGATGAGAGGATTGTCACCTCTCTCTACAGCAATACCTTTGAGTGCCTTCCTCTCGCG
>CAYVDY010000316.1:0-8126 GCA_964450255.1 uncultured Candidatus Solibacter sp.
ACGTGGCTGTCCGAGTCCCAGGATTCCCTCCCGTCTGTGTCCGCTCAGCGACAGACGGAACCGGCCAAGCTGACGAAACTCATGCGCGGGGAGCTGGACTGGATCGTGATGAAGGCGCTGGAGAAGGATCGGTCGCGGCGCTACGAGACGGCCAACGGATTGGCGTTGGACATTCAGCGGTACTTGAACGATGAACCAGTGGCCGCCTGCCCGCCTACGGCGGCGTATCGCTTCTGCAAATATGCGCGGCGGAACAAGGCGGCCCTGGTGACCGTGGGGCTGGTGGCAGCCGCGCTCGTGGTGGGATTGGTCGGGACGACTTGGCAAGCGATCCGCGCGACGATGGCCGAGCGGCAAGCCCGAGCCAGCGCGGAAGCAGAAGCGGCTCAGCGCCAGGTCGCCGAAGCGGCGGTGGCGTCCGAGCGGCAGGCCAAGGAAGCGGAAGCCGCCCAGCGGCAGTTGGCGGAAGCGGCTGCCCAGGCGGAGACTGAGCAGCGCCACAAGGCGGAAGCATCCGAAAAACAAGCGGCCGAGGAAGCGGCCGTCGCGAAAGCCGTCAATGACTTCCTGCAGCAAGATCTGCTGGGGGTGGCCAGCGCGGAGGCGCAGCTCGAGGCGAATCTGGAACCCGATCCCAACCTCAAACTCGCCACACTGCTCGATCGGGCTTTGACGCACGTGGACGAGCGCTTCGCCGACCAACCGCGCGTGCGGGCCGAGGTGCAGGCCACGCTGGCCGGCGCATTTCACAGCCTGGGGCGTTACGAAGAGGCGGCCCGGCTTTTTGAGCAAGTGCGGCAGTACTGCGAGACTGCTCTGGGCCCTGAGCACGCCGACACGCTCAGCGCGATGATCAACCTGGCGGTGCAGTACGAGGCTCAGGCTCGGTACGTCGAAGCCGAGCCGCTCCTCATGGAGTGCCTGAAAACCTGCCGCCGCGTACTGGGTCTTGAGCACTCTTACACGCTCGCGGCGATGAACACCCTGGCGCTGTTGTATCAGGCTCAGGCTCGGTACTCCGAAGCCGAGCCGCTTTACACGCAATGCCTGGAGACCCAGCGCCGCGTGCTCGGACCCGAGCACCCCACCACGCTCGTCGCGGTGAATAACTTGGCGAGCTTGTACCGGAACCAGGGCAAGTACGCCGAGGCCGAGCTGCTTTGCACCCAATGCCTTGAGACCCAGCGCCGCGTGCTCGGACCCGAGCACCCCGGCACCCTCATGTCGATGCATAATCTGGCGGGGCTGTTCCTGCACCAGGGCAAGAATGCCGAGGCCGCACTGCTCTGCATCCAGTGTCTGGCGATCACACGCCGCGCATGGGGCCCCGAGCACCCCCGTACGCTCGCCGCGATGAACAACCTGGCGAGCGCGTACCGGGCTCAGGGCAATTTCGCCGCAGCTGAGCCGCTCTTTACGCAGTGCCTGGAGATCCAGCGCCGTGTGCTGAGGCCCGAGCACCCCGAAACGCTCACGTCGATGTCCGCACTGGCGGAACTTCTCCTGGCCCAGCAGCAGTACGCTGAGGCCGAGCCACTTTACACCCAATGCCTTGAGACCCGGCGCCGCGTGCTCGGACCCGAGCACCCCGAAACGCTTGTGTCGCTAGGCAGCTTGGCGGAGTTGTACCGAGTTCAGGCCCGGTACGCCGAGGCCGAGCCGCTTTGCACCCAGTGCCTGGAGATCCAATGCCGTGTGCTGGGCCCTGAGCACCCCCACACGCTCCTATCGATGAGCAACCTGGCGCTGCTGTACCGGAACCAGGGCAAGTACGCCGAGGCCGAGCTGCTTTGCACCCAATGCCTTGAGACCCAGCGCCGCGCGCTCGGACCCGAGCACCCCGACACGCTCAAATCAATGAACAACCTGGCGAGCCTGTACTGGCAACAGCAGAAACTCGACCAGTCGATTCCGCTTCTTGAAGAAACACTCAGACTTCGGAAGAAGACGGTGGGCAATGACCATCCTGAAACGCTCCTGGCGATGGCGAATCTCGGCGTGAACTACAGGGACGCCGGACGATTGGCTGAGGCTCTGCCATTGCTGGAGGAAACGTATCAGACTAGCCGGAAGTATCCCGCGCTTTCATGGGTGGGTGAACCGTTGGCGGATGCCTATGTGAAAGCCGGCAAGCTGGCCGAAGCTGCCCATCTCGCGAAAGAGCAACTGGAGATGGCGCGCGAGGTCTTGCCGCAGGACAGCCCGGAACTCGCCGCTGTCCTGGCGCAGACTGGCCGGACGCTTCTGCAAGCTCAGGCCTGGAACGACGCCGAAGCCGTGGTCCGCGAGTGCCTGGCGCTGCGGGAACAACAGGCACCGGATGACTGGCGCACGTTCAACACGAAGTCCATGCTTGGCGGGACACTGCTGGGCCAGAAGAAATATGCCGATGCCGAACCGCTGTTGCTGGCGGGCTATGAGGGGATGAAGACGCGGGAAGCCGCGATTCCACCCGAGGGCATGACCCGCTTGACCTTTGCCTTGGAGCGGTTGGTGCAGCTCTACACGGAATGGGAGAAAGCCGAGCAAGCGGCCGCATGGCAAGAGCAACTCGACGAGCAGCGGAAGAGCTCGCAACTAAGTGAAAGTGCGGCATCCAGCGACGCCGCAGTTAAACAACCGGCGATGCCGGAAAGTACGACTCTGGAAAAGAAGTAGGAAAGGAAGCAGCTACAACAGATTCGACTTTCGACGCGATCGGCCGGCCGATTTCGATCACAGCGCCCTCGAGCGGCGCAGGGACCGAAGTCGGCATTGGGGTCTCAGAGAGTAACTTGCCATCCGCGTGGAAGTGGCCCGAACGAAAATGAGTCGGCCTCCTCTTGGAGTTTTGGGAAGGCTGCACGCGAGTGAGAGTCGGTCCAGGAAGGCCTGATCTCTCTCGCTGGGGTGAATCGAGCTCTCGTTGCTGGTAACTTTTTTCGTTTCCTCGGCGGCGGAAACCGCCTTGCTGGCTATATATATCTGGTCTGCCCGCTGTGGGCGTGGGGCCAATGCGCTGATCGCCACGGCGTCGCCAACGCGTTCCCGGCGGGCGGCGTCTTGAGTAATGAGCCGAATGCATCGTTCGGGCCGACCTTGGCTCGCGCGACGCGTCGACCGCCTTTCGTTGGACCGGAGCATGCACGCATGGACCATGCGAAACCTAGTCTGGAAGACCTGTTCGCCGCGGCCCTCGAAGTGCCCCTCGCCGACAGGCCAGATTTTCTCAACGGCGCGTGCGGCGAGGATCACGAGTTGCGGCAACGCGTCGAACGCTTGCTGGCGGCTCATGCCAAGGGCGGCGGCGGTGCGATCGGTCCCACGCCGGTCAGCGGCGAAACAATCGATGGGTCGGCCGTCGAATGTCCGGGGACGCAGATTGGACCGTATAAATTGCTGCAGGCCATTGGGACAGGCGGCATGGGCGTCGTATACATGGCGGAACAGCAGCACCCGGTCAAGCGGCGCGTCGCCCTCAAGATCATCAAGCCCGGCATGGACAGCGGGCAGGTCATCGCCCGCTTCGAGGCAGAGCGTCAGGCGCTGTCGTTGATGGACCACCCGCACATCGCCAAGGTGCTCGACGCGGGGACCACCTCCAGCGGACGACCGTTCTTCGTTATGGAGTTGGTCAAGGGCCAGTCGATCACTCAGTATTGTGACGAACATCATCTCACCCCACGCGAGCGACTGGAGTTATTCCTGCCAGTGTGCCACGCGATCCAGCACGCTCACCAGAAGGGAATCATTCACCGTGACATCAAGCCGTCGAACATTCTCGTCGCGGAATACGACCACCAGCCGATTCCCAAGGTGATTGATTTCGGCGTTGCCAAGGCGACGACCCAACCGCTCACCGAGAAGACCATGTTCACACAGTTCGGGCAGGTCGTGGGAACGCTCGAATACATGAGCCCGGAGCAGGCGAAGGTGAACCAACTCGACGTCGACACTCGCAGCGATGTCTATTCTCTCGGCGTGTTACTGTACGAACTACTGACCGGCACGACCCCTTTCGACAAGCATCGCCTTCGGTCCGTCGCGTGGGACGAGCTGCTGCGAATCATTCGCGAAGAGGAGCCTCCCCGGCCCAGCGCACGCGTGAGCACGGTCGATACGATCACCGGCGTAGCTGCCAACCGCCGCACGGAGCCTTCCCACCTGCCTGGGTTGCTCCGTGGGGAGTTGGATTGGATTGTGATGAAGGCCCTGCACAAGGACCGCAACCTCCGGTACGAAACGGCCAACGGCCTGGCGATGGACGTGCAGCGGTACTTGCACGATGAGCCGGTGCTGGCCAGCCCGCCGAGTTGGAGCTACCGGTTCAAGAAGGTGCTGTGGCGTCACAAGTGGAAAACTGCGGCGGCCGCGCTGGTGCTGATTTCCTTGATGGCCCTGCTGGTCAGCGCGGTCTCGCTTTCCTACAGTGGCCGCCTGAAACGCGCCTTCTCGGCCGAGGCGTCCGCCCGCGCCACATCGGAGCGGCAGCGCGACGAAGCCCGGCGGCAGCGCGACGAAGCGCAGCGGCAGAAGAAGCGAGCGGAACAGGCGACCCAGTCGGCGGAGACTTCCCGGAAGACCGCCGAAGAGCAGAAGGCGCTGGCCGAAGCAGCCCGCAAGGAGACGGCCAGCGCGCTGGCGCTGGCGCAGAAGTATGCCTACTTCCACAAGGTGACCACGGCCGACGCGGCCTGGCGGGACGGCGACGTGCTGCGCTCCGATCAACTGCTCGACGAGTGCCCGCCAGACGACCGACGATGGGAATGGGCCCTGCTCGCCAAGCGAAACCATCCCGAGCAACGCACGTTGCGGGGCCACCAGGGCCGGGTCTTCGTTCTCGACATCGCCAACAACGGAGAGATGGCGGCGACGGGAGGCGAGGACGGCAGCGTGCGGGTGTGGAACCTTGTGACGGGCCGCCAGGAGAGAGAGTTCCACCTGGGAAACGACGGCAAGGCGGTGACCGGGGTCGCCATGCACCCTAGGGGAAAGACGGCCGTCGCGGCGACTTTCGACGGTGGCGTTTGGATGTGCGACCTGGTCGGCGGCGGAGCGCGGAGAATATTTTCTGCCCCATCGAATGGCGGCGTTTCACTTTGCTGGGATGGGCAGGGAGGCGTGATCGCCGCCTGCGGCGCGTCACAGATTGTGCTGTGGAGCGTCGCGGACGAGAAGGTAGTTCGGACGATCAGCACGAACCACAAGGGATTAGCGAGCGATCTGGCGTTTTCGCCGGACGGCCAGCGCATCGCCACATGCAGTTGGGATGGCGCCGTCAAGGTGTTCGATACCGCCAACGGCGCAGAACTGCGCGGCTTAGAATTCGGAGCAGGCGCCCTGATTGCCGTGGCTTGCAGCGTCGACGGCAAGCATCTCGCCGCCAGCGGCGTCGCCGGACGCATCTTCATTGTCGATGCCGAAACAGGTGATCTGGTGCAAGTTCTGGCGGGGCATGATGCCGCCACGCGTTGCCTGTGTTTCGCCCCTGACGGCAGGCTCCTGGCGTCTTCCGGTGCCGACGGCGCGGTCCACGTTTGGGATTGGAAGGCTGGCGAATCGCTGCAATTGTTGCAGGGGCACTACGGCCACGTTTTTGGCGTAGCATTTCATCCCGATGGACAACACCTTGTTTCCTGCGGCGGCGACGGCGCCGTCAAATGGTGGACCGTGCCGACCGATGCGGCGGGGTTGTCGGCGCCGAGCGGAGCCGGCCTGATTTCCCCGGGACGCATCGCCTTCACGCCCAACGGACAGTTTCTCTGCCGCATTGACGGTACGGGACAGCTGGCCGTCATCGTTCCGGCCACCGGCGCGATTGGGGCGGCCGTTGACGTGCTGACGCCCTCGACGCGCACCTCGCCTGCGACGCGCCACTTGCCTCCGGGGTTGGCAGTCCGCCCAGTGGGCGATCGAATCGCCGCCGGCGACGATAGCGGGAACGTGCATTTTCTCGATTCCTCAGGCGCACAACTTAGCGTCGGCTCGGGGCATTCCAAAATGGTCACGGCGCTCGCCTACAGCCCGGACGGGCGCTGGTTCGTCTCCGGCAGCTTGGCAGGCGACCTGGCGATTTGGGATGGCCAGCGGGAACAGATCGTGCGCCACCTTTCGCCGCCGGCCGAAGCGCGGCCCGCCCAGGGACCAACCAAGCCACCCGCTGTGATCGACCTGCTTTTTCATCCGGACGGCCGTCGCTTCATCGACGTTCGGACTGACGGGATTCACGTTCGAGACGTGACGACCGGAGAACTGGAGCAGACCTTCACGCCCGAACCGAACGAGGAACTGAACGCGGCGGCGATTAGCGCCGACGGAAATACCTTGGCGGTGGCGAACGACACCGGTGAGCTTGTTCTCTGGGATTTCCCTCGGCGCAAGGTGCTCTGGAAGCGGCAAGGGCATTCCGGCGGGGCGTGTGCCGTGTGCTTCAATCCCGACGGGACGCGCATCGCGACCACCGGCAGGGACCGACGCATCAAGCTCTGGGATGTGGAAATGGGTTACGAATTGATCACTCTTCAGGGGCTTGTCAATCAAGGCTGCGCGGTGGCATTCGACTCGGCCGGCGAGACGATGGCGGCCAGCGACCAAGCGTCGACACTGCGGATCTGGTCTTCTCGCGATCCTCAGACGGAACCCGAGCGCGAGGCGTTGGCGAAGGAACGCAGTCGGGTGTGGTTGAATTCGTTGATCAGCCAGGCGGCCCAAACGGGTGACTGGTTTGCCGTCGACTGGCATGTGCGCAACCTGCTCGAAGCCCACGCCGCCGGGCCGCCCCTGGCCGTGAACGTGGGATTCATTATGGGGCTGCGCGCCGCCGATCTTGTCGCCCGCGGCGATCTCACCGCGATGCTGCGCGAATGCCAGCAAGTTCTGCCGATCGCGGAACGCGTCGCTAACGCTTTTCCAGCCGATCCCGAGTATCAAATCGGGATCGCGGTCACGCAGATATCCCTTGGTCTGGCTTTCCAAGGCAGCGGAAATGCGGCCGGCGCCCTCGATGCGATCGGCCAGGCGATCCAGCGCCTCGAGTCATTGCGGTCGGATCCCTCCGTGCGCAACCGCGCAACCACCCTCTTGCTTCCCGCCCATCAGGCAAAGGCCGAATCCCTTGCCAGTCTTGGCCAACATGCGGATGCTGCGGCGGTGTGGCAGACCGTTCTCGACCAGAACCTGACGCCCGACGCCGCCTGGGCGCATTTCCAGCGCGGCACTGCGTTGTTCCTGGCCGGTCAAACTGCCGAGGCCGAAGCCACCTTGGATATGGGCTTGGCGTTGCGGGAAGAAACGGCCCGCACCGCCGGGCCGGAAGCGAAAGAGCCTGACTGGCTGCGCGCCATGTATTGCTACGACCGGGGGATGATCTACCGGAACGCCAATCAGTTCGACCAGGCTCTGCCATGGTTCGAGCGGGCCGCCGGCGAACTTGCCGCGCACGTCGCGCGCTGGCCCGATCCAGAACCAACGGACCGTTTGCGGCTGGCGCACACGCAGCGAGCCTGGTGCCTCGACCGCCTCGGGCGCGAGGCCGATGCTCCGGCCGAATGGGAAAAGGCCTTCGCGCTCTGTTCGCCGCCACAACTTATCGAGGTGCGCGTCCTGCGCGCTATCTCCTTGGCGCAGACGGGGAATGTCGCCACCGCCCTCCAACAAGCGGATGAGCTATCACAAACTCCTGATTTGCCAGCCGTCGCGAAGTACAACCTAGCGTGCGTCTACTCGCTCGCGACGCCCGCGGCGGGCGACCAGCAGGATAAGTGTGTGGCCCGCGCCGTAGCGCTGCTTCGCGAGGCCGTCGCCGCGGGGTTCGACGACTTTGCTGGCTTGCGGACCGACACCGACCTGGCGCCGCTCCGCGAGCGAGAAGACTTCCGGCAGCTTCTGGACTCGCTGCCGCCAGCTGCCGCTTCGTTCGCTCGCTAAGTTCCCTCCTGGCAGGTCGCCTCGAAGCACGGCTGCTTCCGGCCTCGCTCCGCCGGGCATGCCGCCGGCGTAATCTAGCGTCCCCTACTGGGCGGCCGGCTCAGGCCGCGGTGACGGGCGTCCCCGGAACGGTTTCCGTCGGCGTCCAATTCGCAGTGGGGGGCGTCGGCGGCTTGGCCGGTGCGGGGGTCCGAATGGCCATGTCGATATGTCGCTGGTAA
>CAYVDY010000317.1:0-8117 GCA_964450255.1 uncultured Candidatus Solibacter sp.
CAGCTTCTTACCCAACGCCTTGGCCGGTTCGGCGAGGTCTTTGTCCCGCTTGCCCCACTCGTCCAACTGCTTGCGCAGTTCGCGGATCTTCAGGATGGACTCGTGCGTTTCGGTGAGCTTGTCGCGGATCTGCAGGAGTAGAGCCCGCTGCTTTTCCAGATCGTCCTGCGTGACCGTCGTCAGGCGCGGGTCTTTCAGCACCTGGAAATCCGCTTCCAGTTTCAAGCCGTCGCCCGTGAGGCGCGCCTTGTAGCGGCCGGGCACAGCCTCGGGGCCGCGCGTGGATCCGGCCCACATGATGAGGCCCGGGAACGTCTTTGCATCTTCGTGCAGCAGATTCCAGGTGAGCGTGTTCCAACCCTGTTCCACCTTCAATGGCGGAGTGCGCTCGTCGCCTTCGCCTTTCTCCGCCTTGGTGACCATCTTTCGGATCACCTTGCCCGACGCGTCGAGAATCTCCAGCGCCGTCTCACCCTTCGGCTTCTCCTTGAGCCATACGTTGAACACGGCGCCCGCAGGCGGGTTCTCGCCGATGCTCATGCCCGCGCGCATCCGGAAGCGCCCGCCGGGCATGCGGTAGGCATCCTCCACCGGGAAGATGTAGTTCTCGCCCTTGGCCTGCTCCGCGTTGTGGAGCACCGCCAGATCGTCCAGCACCCAGAAAGAGCGGCCTTGCGTCGCCACCACCAGATCCTTCATGCCCTTGTGGATGGCGAGATCCGTGATCGGCACCACCGGGAGATTCAACTGCAGCGGCTGCCACTGTTCGCCGTCATTAAACGAAACATAAAGGCCGGTTTCCGTTCCGGCGTAGAGCAGTCCCTTGCGGTTGGGATCCTCGCGGATCACGCGCGTGAACGCGCCATCCGGGATGCCCGTCACGATCTTCTTCCAAGTCTTGCCGCCGTCGGTGGTGCGGAAGAGATACGGCTTGAAATCGTCGCTCTTGTACATCGTGCCGGCGAAGTAGGCCTTGGCGGCCTCGTGCGGCGAAGCTTCGATGGAGTTGATCTGAATCCACTCCGGCATGGCGTCCTTGGGCGTTACGTTCGACCAGTTCTTGCCGCCGTCGCGCGTGGTCCACACCAGGCCGTCGTCGGAGCCGGTCCAGATGGTGCCCTTGGCCAGTGCGCTCTCGGCCAGAGTGAAGATGGTGCAGTAGTATTCGACGCTGGTGTTGTCCTTCGTGATAGGCCCGCCAGACGGCCCCATGCGCGAAGGATCGTTGCGCGTCAGGTCCGGTGAGATCGCCTCCCAGCTTTGCCCCTCATTGGACGACTTGAACAGCCGGTTGCCGCCTGTGTACAGCAGCGTGGCATCGTGCGGCGAGAAGATGATCGGGAAGTTCCACTGGAAGCGGTACTTCATGCCCTCCGCGCCGTAACCCATTGGATTGTCCGGCCACACGTTCACCGCGCGGGTCTGCCCCGTGCGCTTTTCGTAGCGCGTCAGATAGCCGCCATAGGAACCCGCGAAAACGACATCGGAGTTTTTCGGCGAGGGCGCGATCCAGCCCGATTCTCCGCCGCCCACGTCCCACCAATCCTTATCGGTAATGCCGAACGATGTCGTTCGCGAGGCGATGCGAATGGTCGAGTTGTCCTGCTGCGCACCGTAGATGTTGTACGGGAATTCGTTGTCGAGCGCCACGCGGTATAACTGCGCGGTGGCCTGATCCTGCTCGGTCCACTTGGCGCCGGCGGTGGTGGTGACGTGCGCGCCGCCGTCATCGCCGCCGATCATGCGGCTGTTGTCCTTAGGGTCGATCCAGAGGTCGTGGTTGTCGCCGTGCGGCGTGGAGACGGTCCTGAAAGTCGCGCCGCCGTCGTCACTGCGGTAGAACTGGACGTTCATGGCGTAGACGCGATCGGCATTCTGCGGGTCGGCCTCGATATGCGTGTAGTACCATGCGCGCTGCCGCAGGTTGCGGTTCTCGTTCACGCGCCGCCAGGTCTTGCCGGCGTCGTCGGAGCGGAACAGACCGCCCTCTTCGGCCTCCACCTGCGCCCAGACACGCTCTGGATTCGCGGGCGAGACGGTGACGCCGATGCGGCCCAGCAGGCCCTTGGGCAGCCCCTCGTTCTTCGAGATATCCTTCCACGTCTCGCCGCCGTCGGTGGAATGGAACAGACCGCTGGCCGGACCGCCGGACTCCATCGAATAGGGCGTCCGCTTCACGTCCCACAGCGAGGCGAAGATCACGTCGGGGTTGGTGGGGTCTACGACGAGATCGATCGCGCCCGCCTGATTGGTCTTGTAGAGCACCTTGCGCCAGGTCTTGCCGCCGTCCGTGGTTTTGTAGACACCACGATCCTCGTGCGGCCCAAAGATGTGGCCCAGCACCGCCGCCCAGGCGGTGTTCGGATCGGTGGGGTGAATGCGGATGCGGGGGATGTGCCGCGTGGTCTGGAGCCCGACATTCTTCCATGTCTTGCCGCCGTCGATGCTCTTGTACACGCCGTCGCCGTGCGACACGTTGCCCCGGATGCAGCCCTCGCCCATGCCCACGTAAACGACGTTCGGATTGGACTCCGAGACGGCGATGGAGCCCACTGTGCCGGTGCCGAAGAAGCCGTCAGAGACCGGCAGCCAGGTGTCGCCGCCATCGGTGGTCTTCCACACGCCGCCGCCGGTGGCGCCGAAGTAGTAGGTGTCGCGCTGGCCCACCACTCCGCTGACGGCGATGACGCGGCCGCCGCGGTACGGACCGATGGAGCGGTACTTCAATGAAGACCAGACAGGCTTCGGGTCTTGAGCGAAAACAGTTGTCAGGAGGAGGCACAAACAGGCGATGAGGCGCATACGGGTTCCTTCAGTATTGTACGGCCTTGCCGGTGCACGGTTGGTTTGGAGGCGCAGATGCTATGTTGTGGACATGCGGCTCCGGTTCTCTTTCGTGGCGGTCTTCGCGCTGCTCTCGCAAGTCCTGTCGGGTCAGTACTATCACTTGGCCACGCCCGCCGATGGTTCCGTCGTCTATTTCGACACGGACTACCCGCGAACGGGGACAACGGACGCACGGCAGGGTCGGATCTACACAGTCGACGCCAGCGGATTGCAGGTCTTTGCGGAGCGCCAGCGCGAGGAGTTCCCCGGCAACCCTGTCTATACCAACTACTATCAGCTCAGCAGTCCCGCCGTTTCTGGTGATGGCACGACGAGGGCTTTTCGGGGTGTTCGCCGGTGCATTGGCCGTGCCTGCGGAGGGCCCGCTCCACTCGACGAGGTCACGATGCAGCGTCCAGGTCTGCCAGACCTGCATGCCGTGGGTGGGGATGTCCAACTCAGCTCGAACGGACGCTACGCGCTGCTCTCCGCCAGCCATGGTCTCACGTGGGCCGGCGGGTTGATCGACTTGGGAACTGGCGTGGTTCAGCCCTTCTCGTTCCACCCTCTGAGACCCTTCACGCCTGGCAGGCAGATCGCCGACGACGGAACGGTGGTCAGCGCTGAGTTCGCCCGTCTCACTGTGGATCGCGGGGCGGAACGGCAGATCACCGAGCTCTATCCCTGGGAGTTCCCGGAGCAAGCGGTCATCGATGCGGCCGCGAGATTCGTCGTGTATTCCTCCCGATGGTCTTTCCCATACGCCTCCAACATTCGCATCCGGGCGCTCGACCTCCGCACGGGTAATCGGTGGACCGTGGTGGAAGACTTCGCTGATTTCCATCAGCCCGTGCTCAGCGATGATGGGCAGCAGTTGCTTTTTCTGACGAACTGCCTGTTTGACGAATCGGGCTTCGTAGGGCCACCCCAGGCCTATCTGATAGGAATGGACGGCACGGGCATGCGCCCGCTGACCAGCGATCCCGCCGGTATCCGCGAGGCCGTCCTCTCCGGCAATGGGAAGGTCGTCTTTGCTGTCACGCTGGCCGGCCGGCTGCTTCGTATTGATGTGGAGTCCGGCGAGACCGTTGAGCTTCTACCCAGAACACTCGCCGTAACTATGGGCTACACGGGAAACGTCGCCGGTTCGGTGATGCGTTTCTCCGGTGTTGGATACCTGGGCGCCGACGGTAATCCGGAGCCGGTCACAGTGCACATGGGAGACAGGATCGCACCCGTCGCCTGGTGGGAGCCGGGCGAGTTGGCGGTACAGGTTCCCTGGGAATTGGCGGGCGTCCCGACGAAACTTA
This sequence comes from uncultured Candidatus Solibacter sp., assembly GCA_964450255.1. Taxonomy (GTDB): domain Bacteria; phylum Acidobacteriota; class Terriglobia; order Bryobacterales; family Bryobacteraceae; genus Paludibaculum. The sequence continues at coordinate 4,137 of CAYVDY010000317.1, forward strand.
CCCTCACCACGGACGTACCCCCAACGCCGTTCGTCCCTCCGGCGGTTGAGTTTGAGTGGATACCCCAGTCGTTTGGACCGCAGATGCAGCCGCTTCCCGACGAGTACGGCAAGCCAGGCCCGGATGGTCTCCCTTACGGACTGGTCCTCCACGCCGACTCAAGCGTGGTCGGCGTCGAAGTTCCCGCGCATCCCGGCGAAACCGTGCGCGCGGTCGTCACTGGCCTCGGCCCGGTGGACCCTGTCGTGCCCACCGGAGAGCCGGCGCCTGTAGATGGCCCGCCCTCTGTCGTCCGCGCGGCATTGAGTTGTTTCACGTGGACCGATAACGTGCAGTTCCCAATCCCAGTTGTTTCAGCCACGCTCGCGCGCGGTGAGATCGGGGTCTACCATCTCGATCTGGCGTTGCCTTCTGATCTGCCTCAGACCAGCTCGAACAACTGGGGCAGCCTGCAGATTGCGTGCACCGGGGACTTGATCGTGAACCTGCCTTTCGTCTTCCCTCGCGACCAGGCCGCGAAAGTTGCACAATAAAGTGGATACGTGTTTTAGACGATATGAGGATCTCAATGACGAAACACAGCCTCGGACTTTGCGCGTTGTTCGCCATGCTCGCCTTGCCGGCCGCCGCTTCCATGCAATGCAATCTCACCGGCGTGCCACTGCAGGTCAGTGCCGAGGGCTTGGCTGAACCAGTCGGCGAGATCCTGCTGCAGTGCGGCGGCGGTCCGCCGAACAGTTTCCTCACGGGCTCGTTCCGGATCTTCCTCAACAGGAAAGTCGCGAACGCGCTGGCCGTGGACGGAAGCTACACCGGCATCACGCTGGCGCAGGAGTTTCCTGGCAGCATCTTCATTACGCAGTCCTCGACGGTCCGGCCGCTCGCCGATTCCATCCTGATCGAGAACTTCCAGATCCTTCTAAACGCCCAGGGCTTCTTCTCGATCAAGTTCGGCGGCATTCGCGCGGAGACGAGTACCACGACGCAAGCTTACCTCCAGTTCAGCGGTAACCAGCAACTGGTTCTTACTTCGTCCAACCAGATTGTCACGGTCGCGCTGGCGCAGAAAACGCTGCTCGCGACACACACCGGCGCCGCAGCCGCCGGGTTGGGTCCAGTCCTACCCGCGGCGCCCGACTTCAATGCGATGATCGTCGCCCGCGTCCCGATGGCAACGACGCGTGTCACCGAGGGTTGGGCCCACGCCTTCATCCCTCGCAAGGGAGAAAACTCCAACGGCACCCGCATCATGATCCGGCTCTCCGGTGTGCCCGAAGGCGCCCGAATGTTCTCCCCCGACGCCATCGCCGGCAGCGGAACATTCCAACCCACGCAGAGCGGTGACATGGGCAGCTATCCGGTGAGCGGACTCTATGGCTTCACCTCTACTGGAAGCTTGTTGCTGTCTCGTGTGCGCCTGACCCAACCTGATGGATCCGGCGGCTTTCCAGCCTTCTATCCCAACTTTGTTGGCGCCCAATCGCTTGCTGCCGTCAGTGAGGCCGATGTGGCGCGCGGCACGCCCTATCTGGTCTACGAGACGATGGACTCCAATCCATCGCAACGCGAGTCCGCCCAGATCCCCATCTGGATCCTGCTGCCTTCGGATAAGCATGTCACTCCGTCCGTGGTGCGCCAGACCCTCAGCCTGGCGCCGTTGTCGGACCAGGCCGGGTCAGTCGCCGGCGCGCCAATTCCGCGCTATCGTCCGGCCGCGATCGAATCCGATTGCGCGGTACTGAGCGACTGCTCTGCCCCGTACTTCCCGAAGATGACCGTGACACCGCCGGAGGTCACTGAGTTCACCGCCCCGGCCGGCAGCGGCAACATCTCGTCTTATTTCCTTCTCCACAACACAGGCTCCAGCCTGTTGGAGTGGCGCGTCTCTGCCCGCTATCGCGGCACAGCCACCAGTTGGCTGACCGTTTCGCCTGATTCCGGGTTCAATAACCGTACGATCCGCTTCGACCTGCTGCCGGCCGCGCTCACGGTGGGGCGATATGAGGGTGAGATTGTCGTTCAGCAGGTGGGTTCGCCCACCGGCGTAAATTCCGAGGTAGTGATTCCGGTATTCCTGAATGTGAGTCCCGCGCTGCCGCCGCCGATTCCACTGCCTTCCATTACCTCAATTGTGGATGCCGCCAACCGCTGGCCCATGCCCGAAGCTCCCGGTTCTCTCATTGTGATCACCGGTGTGAACTTCGGGGAGAACACCAGTGTCACCATTGGCGGCAAGCTTGCCCGCATCGTGCTGCTGGCTTCCACGGAGATGCTGGTGGAGATCCCTCTCGGTCTCCCCACCGGCCGCGTCGATGTGATCCCTGCCAACAGCGGCCGTCCGGGACCGGCTTCGGCGCTCGACATCGTGCCCGTCGCGCCCGCAACGTTGTTCGTTCTCAACAGTGACGACGAGCAGAACTCCGAGGCCGTTCCTGCGGCGGCAGGTAAGCCCATTCAGTTTTTCATGTCAGGCATCCGAGGTGCGGCCCAGCCGCTCAGCCTCAAGATCCACGACCGCTACCTGGAGGCGGAGTTCACGCCTACTGACCAGCCTGGAGTCGATCTGGTGAAGTTCACCGTGCCAGAGGACTTCCCCACCATGCCCTCCGTCGTGGTCATCTGCGCACTACCGGCCGGCGGCGGCGAGGCCGCCTGCAGCCATCCGAAAGACATCTGGGTTCAAGTAGCGGCACAATAAACGACCGTGTACGGGTGCGCCATCTTCGGCGCAATCCGCCTCTTCGGCTGCCGCCTTGTCGTGAAGCTGAAGCCCCGATATCTAGGTCCCATGGCAGCGCCACCGCGCCTTTCTGCTCGTTCGCCGTTTGTCGTGCGAGACCCAATCGAAGAGCTGCTCCAAATCCAGATCCACACGCCAGCGATAACCCGCGGCGATACACTTCTGCGCCAACTCCACCGCCTGATGCGCCGGCCGCCCCGGACGAAACCCGTCGCTGTATTCGGAAAATATCCGGTCCCATTTGCGCTGCAAAACCTGCATCACCGCCGGCTGGATCGCCTCAGCCAGCACCGTCGGGATGCCAAGCGTGCGCACTCCCCAGTCCGGCTTCGGGATCGCCACCCGTTTTACCGGCTGCGGCCTGCCAGTTCCGCGCAACAACTGTCCCCGGATCGCTGGCCAATGTTGTCTCAGGTAGCCCATCAGATCGCTGACCGACATCCCGTCCGCACCCGGGCTCCCCTTGGCGGCCTTGACTCGCTTCAACTCCTGCTTGCAGTTTTCCCGCTCGCAGACTTCCTCCATCAAGTGTTCGCCTATTCGGGCCTTCAGCCCAAAACCGCCGGATTCACAGCCGGCGCCTTTGATGGATCTGGGCTTCGCGATCATTTTCCCGATTGTCCGGCACCGTCTGACTCAGACCCTGGCTCGTATCCATCGGCACGCGCCGGCATTCCGGCAGACGCCCCGGAAGCGGGACTCGACGCCTCACTTCTTCAAACGGCCGGCGCTCAGCCGCGTGAGCGGCAGCAGGTTCTCCCGGTCAAACGTGATCCCGACGAAGGCAAGGCACATCTCGTCTTCGGTGCCTTCGCCCCACGTAATGTCGCGCGGCGATTCAGCAGGGTTGCGCGGGTTGTCGATCGAGTTGTCATACGTACAGGTGAGACGCACCTTCGAACCTGCCGGCACTTTGACAGGCTCGTTGTACTGATAGGGTCCCTGCCAGTTGAAGTCCCAACTGTCGATGGCGATCATCTGCTCGGCACTCTCGCGCGGCCGCTCGACCTCCAGCTTGATGTTGGTCCCCAGCAGGTGCATGTGCGGGTAGACGGCGACCGCCGTCAGGTCGAAAAACGATATTGGCGGGATCGAGAACTCGGCCTTCACCTCGTGGCCCTTGGCCCCGGCTGGGATATTCATCGAAAGCCGGCCGCGGTTATCGAGGGGGACGATCGGCATCCAGATGAGCCTTCGCTCGGTCGGAGTCTGGGCGAAGTAGAGGCCGACCTTGGTCTGGT
>CAYVDY010000318.1:0-8023 GCA_964450255.1 uncultured Candidatus Solibacter sp.
TGGTAGTCGTCGCCGCCGGGGGCGCCCTTGAGGGCCTGGAAGGTTTTGGCGCCGTCGGTGGAGATGTAGGAGGCGATGTTGCCGACGTAGACGGTTTCGGGGTTTTTGGGGTGGACCCGGATTTCGGCAAAGTCTGAGCCGCGGCCCCAGGTGCGGGCATCGGCGGTGACTTTGCGCCAGGACTCGCCGGCGTCGTCGGAGCGATAGATGCCGCCGAACGCGGCGGGGGCTTCGACGGTGGCGTATAGGGTTTTGGGGTGGGAGTTGGAGATGCCGAAGCCGATGCGGCCGAGGCCCTGGGCGGTGGTGGGGAGGCCGTTGGTGAGGTGGCGCCAGGTTTTGCCGCCGTCGGCGGACTTGTAGAGTCCGCTGGTGGAGAACTGGCGGACTCCGTTTTCCCAGGGGAGCTGGCGGGCGGCCCAGAGATCGGCGTAGATGACGTTGGGGTTGCCGGGCTCGAATTCGACCTGAATGGCTCCGGTGTTTTCGTCGATGAAGAGGACGCGCTGCCAGGTATCGCCGCCGTCTTCGGAGCGGAAGACGCCGCGCTCGGTGTTGGGGCCGTAGGGGTGGCCGAGGGCGGCGACGAAGACGCGATCGGGGTCGGTTGGATCGACGATGAGGCCGCCGATCTGCTGGGCGTCGCGGAGGCCGGTGTTGCGCCAGGTGCGGCCGGCGTCGGTGGATTTGTAGATGCCGTCGCCGGTGGAGAGGTCGGGGCGCTGGAGGCCTTCGCCGGAGCCGACGTAGAGGACGTTGGGGTCGGACCAGGCGACGGCGATATCGCCGATGGAGCCGGTGGGTTGTTGATCGAAGATGGGGTTCCAGGTACGGCCGGCGTCGGTGGTTTTCCAGACGCCGCCGTTATTGACGCCGATGTAGAAGGTATTGGGGTCTGTGGGGATGCCGGTGGCGCCGACGGTGCGGCCGGCGCGGAAGGGGCCGATGGGGCGCCAGTGGAGGGATTGCGCCTGGGTGTGGGTGGCGGCGGCGGTCAGGAAGAGGAGGAAGAATGAGAGGAAACGGCCCATAATTGGTTTTGAGTTTATCAGGTTGGGGTGGGGCGGGGGCTCGGGGTTAGATGGAACGCGGATCAACTCAGATGTCCGCAGATTCGGGCGGACACCGGTTTCGACGGCTCCGACAGATGCGGCGGCGGCCATGACAAGGGGTTTGGTTTCAACGAGTTTTGGGGTCGTTCGCTTCCCGGAGGTTTTTTGGGTCAGCCTTTTCCAGTGGATGAGGGCGCGATCGACCTGACATTGGAGGGAGTGCATGCGGGATTCGATGACGTGGAAGAGGGGATCGGTGGTGGCGAAGCGGTGGATGCCACGGGGGATGCTGCGATGGAGGGCGATGGACTGGTTGAGGAGGCGGGTTTCGAGGGCGAAGAGCTCGATGATCCACTGCTTGAGGACGATGTATTGGACGAGGGCGGCGCGTTCGGCGGGGTCTGCGACGGAGGCGGCGCAGGGGGCGACGACCTGGGAGATGCGGGCCTGCCAGACGGGCGGGAGCATGTATTTTTTGGCATAGAGGTGGTGTTTGCAGGCGTTCTGGCTAGAGCGCTGCTTGCCGGCCGGGGTAGACGGACCTCGGGAGAGACGGGCGTTGGCGCGGTTGGCGGCGAGCTTCTTTTCGGAGACGCGGATGAGAGACATGGCGGTGTTGGTTGGGGTCGTGTTAGCCGCGCGAGTTGCCGGCGCGCAAGGGGAAGACCTGCCGGAGGATGCGGTGGCACCGGGCGGCGGTGCGTTCGAACTGGTGAATGACGCGCGCGGTATTGGCGTTGAAGAAGACGAGGGCGGTGCGGGAGATGGAATCGATTTCCTCGTACTCGCGATCGACGGCTTCGGCGTTTTCCTGGATCTCGGTATCGATGCAGGAGCCGAGGAGGGTGTGGGCGCGGAGGCCGAGCCAGGCGTCGGCGGTGGCGTATTCGGCCATGACGAGTTCGGCGGGGGTTCTGGCGCCGAGTTGATCCTGGATGGACTGGCGGAGGGTCTGGAGGGCGGCGGGGTCCTCGTGGGAGAGGAGGAAGCTGGGGCAGGCGCCGGTGACGTGGCCGAGGTCGATCTCGCGGCGGATGCGGCGTTTGGGGTGGGGGGTGGGCTGGGTTGGGTGCGGGATTGCCGCCGTGGTCGGGGTGGCGGTGGTGGTCGGGGCCGTTGGGTTGGCCTCGGGCCTGGTTCTGGGTTCGGGCTTGGTGTCGATGCTGGTCAGTTTCTGGTTCATGGGTTGTATTCCTTCCGGCAGCATTGTAGACCCGCCGGAAAAGCGTTTTGACCGATGGCGCCTGTAAGTCCTCTGGAATCAGTGAAACATTTTCTAAAAGGGTTGTGAACGTGAAAGTTCTCATCGGCGGGGCGGGGGCTAAGGGTAACTTGGCGCCGCCCCGATCCTCGGGTGAACCGAGACGGTGGTGTTCCGGTGGAGGTTGCAGGCGCTCGGAGCCAAGGGTCTGCTGGATGGCCAGACGGTGGCGATCGACGGAACGACGCTGGAGGCCAATGCCGCGATGCGGGCGATTCGGCGACGGGATGATGGGCGGAAGTACGAAGAGTATTTGAAGGAACTGGCACAGGCTGAGGGCATCGATGATCCGATCCTGGAGGAACTATCACGTTTGGATCGGAAGCCGAAGAAGAAGGCGTCGAACAAGGAGTGCATGAGTCCCACTGACCAGGACGCGCGGATCGCGAAGATGAAAGACGGCCGAACGCACTTGGCCCACAAAGCCGAGCATGCGGTAGATCTGGTGAGCGGAGCCATAGTAGCTGTGACGCCGCAGGCCGCCGATCAAGGTGACATCACGACGGTGCGGGAAACGCTGAAAGAGGCACAGGTCCACGCCCAGCTGGTGAACGAGCGTGGTGTCGAAGAGTTGGTATCCGACAAGGGCTACCATAGCGGAGCCACTTTGGTGGCCATGCATCAGGAGTCGGTGAGGACCTACATTCCGAAGCCGGAGCGAGGGCTGCGGCAGTGGCAGGGGCGGGAGACGGAACAACAGCGGGTGTATGCCAACCGGCGGCGGGAGCAGGGTCGGCGTGGGATGCAATTGCAGAGACTGAGGATGCACCTTCGAGGCCGGGACAACATTCTCAAGCGGTTGCTCATCCAGGCAGCGGCCTTCAACCTGGCGCTGATGATCCGAGCCAAGTACGGGATGGGTAAGTCGAGAAGCCTCGGGAGAGCTTTCGATCCGCTTCTGGCCGTCCAGATCGCAGTTGTGGCGCTCCATCTGGCCTGGACGGCCGGAGACAGCGAAATCGAACAAAGCGCGGCGTGAACTTGACCGGCTGGGACCATCGACCGGTCCCAGTCAAAACGGCACTTCTACCACGGGCTGATAGCGACGAACAACGGCAGCGTGGTCGGATTCTGAGACTATTTGGGGGACTATTCTGGGGGTTGACACAGGAATAAAAGCGGAGTAGTGTTTTTCTGACTCGCAATCAAGCTCGACGAATCTCTGGCGAGTCAGGAGGTATGGTATGGCCACGGCATCTGGAACCGTGATCGACAAGGAAACAAGATCCGCGCGATCGCGTCAGTTGGCCGTCAAGTTGTACGACCAGTGGGTTCGGGAACGGCAGAACCGGCCGGACATCAAGACGACCAAGGATCTCAAGGAACTGCATAAGATCGCCAAGGAAAACTTCGCCACGCAACTCGTAAAACCGCGGGAGAGGCACCTGGCTCAAATCCGCGAACTAAAACAGTCCGTCGAGTTTCCAGAGCAAGTTGCGCTCCTCGCAATGATGGAACTACCGGTCCTGGAGACCTCGGCGCTCCTGCACCGGCTGGGACGCCAGATCGCCGCCGACCCCGAAGCGAAATACTTCAGCCCGATCAATTTGGCCGACAACTGCGGCTGCGGTTGTGGCTGCGGTTGTGCCGCCATGGCCAGCCTCGATCTTGAAGACCGGTTGGCCCTTCATCATCAGGCCAAGCCGTTTTCGGTGGATCCGTTCAATGAATTGGATACACCAACAGAGGCACGGGACGGACTGCTGGTGCGCGAATTCTTGGCCAGCTTTCAAGCAATTTCCGAGGACATCGCGGGCCGCGTGAATCGCCGGTACTTCCAAATGGCTCGGGATTTCGCCTAATCCACTAGAGCGAGAGGTGCTCTATGCCGGATCAGCCGCCGGGAGGAATTGCGGGCCGGTCCAAGCGCATCGCGTCAGACAACGGGTGGCTGGTATTCGATCCTGCTGAGCTAACGCTGCGGCGCGTTTCTGCGGACGGAACTCGCGCCGAAAGCATTACAGCGGAACCGTTGTGGGAGATCATACGGCCGCGGATCTGTGGTCCGCCTGAGAGTTTCAGTGCAACGGATACGGCGGACCCGCGGCCAATCCTGGCGCGTTTGACTTTGTGCGTGACGAACGCGTGCAACCTGCAGTGTTCCTACTGTTACGCGCACGGAGGACGATACTACGGCAAACAGGGTGAGGTGATGGATGATGCTACAGCACTCAGCGCGCTGAACTGGGCATCCCGCGCCTACTCCCGCATCGCCCACATCAGCTTCTTCGGAGGCGAGCCGACGCTAAACGCGCCCGTCATCGGGCTGGTCTGCGAATACGCGCGGTTCCTCCATCGCAAGCGCGTCCTTGATCTCCTACCTTCGTTCGGCGTGACCACAAACGGGTACGCGCTACGCAGAGAGGTGCTTGACCTTATCACCGGCCAGGGAATCCTGGTCACGGTAAGCCTCGACGGCCCGAGGGCAGTTCACGACAAGAACCGTCCCGCGATGGACGGCGGTAGCTCGTTCGACATGATCGCAGCCAATATCGACAGGCTCAACCAAGCCGGTGTCGCGCTCGAGTTCGAATGCACGTACACGCCCGATCATCTGAGGTCGGGAATTACGATCGTGGACTTGATGGATTTCTTCCACGAGCGGTTCGGGTGCCGGACGCTGCACTGCCCAGTCGTATCGGTAAGGCCGGAACATCCGGCATTCCTCCCGCTTCCTATCTGCGCCGAACTCCAGGGCGAGGCCGTGGACTACTCCATAGAGAATTTGTCGCGCGGCGTGCCGAAAGCGGTGTCGACGGCCGTTCGCTATCTTGGTGCCCTGAGCACACGCACGCCGATTCGGACGTATTGTCCGGCGGCGACGGCGGAAGTGACTGTAAATGCTGACGGCCGAGTGTTCGCGTGCTTCATGCTAATGAAGGGCGAGAGTGCGAGTATGGGCACCGTCAACCATGGCGCAGAGAGGCAAGTGCCGGGACCCCTGATCGGTTCGCTGGATAAATACCGCAATGCGGCGTGTCGGGCTTGCTGGGCGCAGCCGCTTTGCCACGGCTGCCTGGGCGAGGACGTGGCACGGCTGGAAGGGCGGGTCGTACGGTCAACGGAGAATGGGGTGGCGCCGGCATGCGATTACAGCAGGAGGCTGGTAGAGAGATTCCTGGGGGGGGTGGGGAGAGTCTGCGGAGGTTTGAGATCCAACTCGCTTCTTTGATGCTTCCCTTTCGTGCTCGCGTGACAACAGTAATTACGGCCTTGCCCTTCACACAGCAGTTGAAGATAAAAAGGTTATATGACCTTTGAATTCGGGAGGATAAACATGAGCAATGAGATCGGGTTCTGCGGTCTTCAGATCATGTTCCTGGCGTGGACGGTTGCCTCTGGCCTACAGGTCCAGGCACAACCGGCATCTCCGTCACAACCGGTCTTTCGCGTCACCGGAGTCAGAAGGAGCACTGAAGGGCTCAAGTGCCGCTCCGGCGCTGCGGAGCTCACCGACGCGGCCGGCCAGGCGGCAGGCTGTGAATTCTGGGAAGGGACCGGGCCCGATGCACGAAGGATCATCGAACTCCGGACCGGCGCGCGCTTCTCGGTCGAACCACTGAATGCGACGCTCGTCGCCAGCGGGGGCAAGACGATTCTTAAGTATGGAAATTTCGCCAACCTTGTGCGACCGTCCCGGCCCGTGGCCTGGATTCTATACTCCAGCATGGGGAAGGTACTCGCCGACAAGCCCGGTACCCTGGACGCGCAGGCCGCCGTGGCCATGGCCGATGATGGCCATTTCGCCGTGGTGGGGCGGGCTGGGGAAGCCGCTGTCACGGATGAGTCCCGACTGACGTTGTATTCACCTTCCGGCCACGAGATCTTCTCGAGGCCTCTTGGCGCAGGCGCATTTGCAGCCGAGTTAGCATTGCGAAGCGGAGCTCGCACCATCGCGTTGGCATTGACCGATTCGCAGAAGTACCGCGACGGCTCCACCGACATAGTGCTGTTCACCAGATCGGGCGACCGCTTGGGTTCGATCCCCGGAGTGCGCTATCCGAATGCGTTCGTATTCGTTGGCCCCTCAGGCGAACGCCTTCTCGCGGCGGCGAGGCAGGTGATGATCCTCGCCGACTCGGCGACAGCCAAAACCGTCTGGAGTGCCAATCAGTTCTACAGGCTCGCTGGGCCGGGCAGCGCCAGCACATCCCCGGACGGCCGCTATCTTTACCTAATCACCGCCGAGTTGACAGGGAGGCAACAGGATCGGCATCTCTGGCGCGCACATGCTGTTTCCGCCGACACCGGAGCGCCGCTAACAACGATTGAGCTGCCGGGAGAACACGCTGCGGCTCGAACGCCGGTCATCCAGCGGACCGGCGAACGGAATCTGATTCTCGCCACGCCCGAGCGGGACGCTATCACCATCGGAGTGAGGTGACGGCGTATCGCGCGGTTGGTACAGCAGTGGGAGGGACCGACCGATGAAACGTACACTGGTGTTTGGCGACCGATTGATCCTGTTGTGTGCGCTGACCGCAAGCCGTGCGTGGGCCGCGGTGCCGGCCGCTCCCGCTTCGCTGACGGTGGTGCCGGTATACGGTGTCAACCAGATGCGGCTGGCGTGGCAGGACAACTCCAACAACGAAACCGGATTTCGAATCGAACGGAAGACCTCTGGGGGCGGCTACTCGTCCCTGGCCACGGTGTCGGCGGGTGTTCAGGACTACGCGGACACTACTGTCACAGCCGGGACCGATTACACCTATCGCGTTGCTGCGTACAACGCGGATGGCGAGGCCTTCAGCAACGAGGACCACAACACCATCTCGATCACCTGGACCCTCTCCAACGGCAACCACGAGATGATGAACAGTTGGGAGGACGGCGCGCCGAACAACAACTGGGGCTTCCACGAGGGCATCGATATCCAGGACGACGGCCAGGGCGGCCAGGCTGTGGTGGCCGCTCGCGGCGGCGTGATCAGCCACAAGCAATCGGGAAGTCCTTGCCCCGGTGACAACATGGCGATCGAGGTTCGGCACGGAGCCCTGATTTTTACCGATCTTTATTGCCATATGCAGAACCTCACTGCCAAGGTAGTGGGCGAGTCGGTAACTCCCGGCGAGAAGATTGGCGAAATTAGCGCCTCGGCATACAGCGCAGGAATGCGGCACGTGCACCAGATGCTAATTGATGGCGCGTATGGGCTGCCAGCGGACGGTAACACGTTCCGCAATCCATTTTCGATCTTTACGTCGGCCGTAGACCAGGATCCGGGTGGAGCGAATCCGGCTCTGGAGGACCTTAATGCCGATGGTAAGCTGGTGTTGTACAAGCGCCCGGACAACTCCTATTTCAGCGGCAACACAGTCTCCGGCGACGTGGACATCAGCGCCGAAATCACCGAAAGCATGGGCACCAATCCGCGCGTCGGAGTGCATCGTGCCGGATATTGGATCGAGGGAGTTCCGCCGGCGAGCGAAGCTGTGCGTAGCGCGACAGCTCCTTATATTCTGCACGACTTCACCAACTGGTTGGGCCGCGAAACCGGCGCGTCGCGTCCTCGCTTCGAAGCCGTTTACGATCCTGATCGCGAGACCAATCAGCTCTTCCGCAAACGTTTTCACCATCTTCTGACCAACACCCGCGGGACCGACGGTTCGGTCGCAAATCTCGACGCCGCCCAGGTCTGGCGTACCGACGCTCGCAAGGGGAGCCCCGGGGCCGAACCAAATGGCTGCGGGGCACAACGCGCGCGTGAAAA
>CAYVDY010000319.1:0-8017 GCA_964450255.1 uncultured Candidatus Solibacter sp.
GCAAGGTCGTGGTCCTGATGCTGGATGGCGTCGAGATGAGGAGCGACCTCGCTGGTCCAGAACTCAGCGGTGGAGCGGGCGATGTCGCGATGCTCGGCCGTGAAATCTTCCGGGGTGAAGATCTGATCGGCGGGGGTGGTTTCTACCAGGAAGTGCGCGCCCTTCATGCGAGGTTCTCCAGAATTCCGGCGGCGCCCTGGCCGCCTCCAATACACATGGTTACCATGCCGTAGCGGACGTTTCGGCGCTTCATCTCGCGCAGGATGGTCGCTGTGAGTTTGGCGCCGGTGCAGCCGAGCGGGTGGCCGAGCGCGATGGCGCCGCCATTGACGTTGACGATATCGGGATTGAGGCCGGCCTCGCGAATGACGGCGAGTGCCTGCACGGCGAATGCCTCGTTGAGCTCGATGAGGCCGATGTCGGAGAGTTGCAGCCCGGCGAGTTTCAACGCTTTTGGGATGGCGGCGACCGGGCCGATGCCCATCACCTCCGGAGCGCAGCCGGCGACGGCAAAGGAGACGAAACGGGCCATGGGCGTGAGACCGAGGTCCTTGGCGCGCTGCTCGGACATGACCAGCGCGGCGGCTGCGCCGTCCGAGGTCTGCGAGGCGTTGCCGGCGGTGACGGTGCCGCGCGCGTGGAACACGGGCTTGAGTTTGGCCAGAGCTTCGAGCGTTGTATCGGCCCTGGGGCCTTCGTCTTTAGTGAGCCCCGCGACGGGCACGAGTTCGTCGTCGAAGCGTCCGCCTGCCTGCGCGGCCAGGGCGTTCTGGTCGGAGCGGAACGAGAAGGAGTCCTGATCTTCACGCGAGATGTTGTACTGGCGCTGGAGGTTCTCGGCGGTGAGGCCCATGGAGATGTAGATCTCCGGCCACTCGACGGCGAGCCGCGGGTTGGGGGCGAACTTGTTGCCGCCGACCGGGACCATCGACATGGATTCGGCGCCACCGGCGAGGACGATCTCCGCGCCGCCTGACCGGATCTTCTCCGCAGCCATCGCAATGGCCTGGAGGCCTGACGAGCAGAAGCGGTTGATGGTGACGGCGGGCACGGTAACGGGCAGGCCGGCAGCGAGAGCGCTGATGCGGGCGACGTTCATGCCCTGCTCGCCCTCCGGCATGGCGCAGCCGAGGATGACGTCGTCGATCTGATCCTTGGGGACCTGCGGGTACTTTTCAGTGAGAGTGCGGAAGACCGCGGCGGCGAGATCGTCGGGCCGGGTGAGACGCAGCGCGCCGCGCGGCGCTTTGCCGGCGGGGGTGCGGAGACAGTCGACTATTACGGCTTGCGTCATGGCGGATTAGTTCCTCAGCGGCTTTCCGGTCTTGAGCATGTGGGCCATGCGGTCCTGAGTCTTCTGCGTGCCGCAGAGGGAGAGGAATGCCTCGCGTTCGAGGTCGAGCAGATGTTGTTCGCTGACCAGCCGCTCGCCGGGGTTTGCGCCGCCGGTGAGGATGCGGGCGAGTTTATCGGCGATGAGAACATCGTGATCTGATATGTATTCGGCCTGCCGCATGAGCCAGGCGCCCATGCGGAGCGCGGCGTAGGCAGGATCGCCGCCGACCTTGATGTCGTTGCGGGGCGCTGCGGGGCGATAGGACGACACCATGGAGAGAGCGGTGCGTTTGGCGTCCTCGATGAGGCGGTCGCGGTTCATGGTGATGGCGGCGGACTTATCGAGGAGGCCGAGCGACTTGGCATCTTCGGCGGAGCTCGACACCTTGGCCATGCCGATGAGCTCGAAGATTTTGCGGGGGTCCTTGAGGCGGGCTACCAATTCTTTGCAGCCGCCCGCGCCGGGAATGACGCCGACACCGACCTCGACCAGCCCCATGTAGAGTTCTGCGTGGGCCTGGACGCGCGGAGCGTGCAGGGCCAGTTCGCAGCCGCCGCCCAGCGCACGCTGGTGGGGCGCGACGACCACCGGTTTGGCGGCGTACTTGACGGCCATGCTGGCGTTCTGGAAACGCTGGATGGCGGCGGAGAGCTCGTCCCATTCCTCTTCCTGCGCGGCGAGGAGGACGAGCATCAGGTTGGCGCCGACGGAGAAGTTCTCGCCCTGATTGGCGATGACCATGGCGTCGAAGCCGTGGTCGAGACGGGCGAGACCGCGGTAGAGGAGTGAGATGGCGTCCTCGCCGAGGGCGTTCATCTTGGAGTGAAATTCGAGGCCGAGGCAGCCGTCGCCGAGGTCGCGCAGGGTGGCGCCGGGATTGGACTCCACGGCCGGCAGGTCCTTGAGATGGACCACGCCGGGACGCGCGGCGGGCACGGCTTTCGGAGGCGCCGGCTTGAGATCGAGGATCTCGGCGATTTGAAACGGACCGTAGGTGTGGCCGTAGCCCCAGCGCATGGCCTGATCGATGTCGTGGTGCGAGTGGGCGATTTCGGGGAGGCGTTCGTGCGCGTATTCGTAGGTATCGCGGAAAAGCCAGCGGAGAAAGTGCGCGGCCTTGCCGGAGCCGGAAACCAGGGAGCGAAGGCGCGTGGGGAGGTCATCGATCAGCTTGGCGGCTTCCACTTCGGGCAGGCGGGGCTTGGCCGCCGGGTGGTATTCCAGCGTGTGCCAATCCAGGCAGAAGATCTCCTTCTTCGGGCCTCTGCGCTGGTAGAAACCGCCGCCGGTTTTGTCGCCGAGCCAGCCGCGGTTGATCATCTCGGTGAGGAAGCCGGGCGGGAGGAAGCGGTCGCGCCAGGGGTCGTCCGGAACGAGGTCGTAGAGGTTGCGGGAGACGTGATGCCAGACATCGAGGCCGACGATATCGAGGAGGCGGAAGGATGCGGATTTGGGGAGGCCGATGAGGGGGCCGGTGAGGAGATCGACCTCTTCGACGGTGAGTTCCAGCTCGCGCATGTACTGGTAGACGGAGGCGCCGAAGAAGGAGCCGATGCGGTTGGCGATGAAGTTGGGGGTGTCTTTGCAGAGGATGACGCCCTTGCCGAGCACGAGGTCGGCGAAGGCGGCGAAGCGGGAGAGCAGATCGGACGCGGTGCGAGGGCCGGGGATGAGTTCCAGCAGGTAGAGGAAGCGGGGGGGATTGAAGAAGTGGGTGCCGAGGAAGCGGGCGGCGGTGTCATCGGACCAGCCCTCGGTGAGGGCATGGAGGGGGATGCCGGAGGTATTGGTGGAGAGGATGGCGGAGGGTTTGGCGTGAGCGAGGGCGCGGGCCCAGAGGTCGCGTTTGATGGTGAGGTTTTCGGTGACGGCCTCGACGATCCAATCGGCGGAAGAAATCTGAGGGAGGTGCTCGTCGAAGTTGCCGGGGGTGACGAGGGCGGCGGCGGCGGGCGAGTAGAAGGCGTTGGGGGAGAGATCGCGGAGGTTGGGCGTCTTGAGGTCGAGCAGGAGCGCCGGAATCCCGGCGTTGGCGCAGTGGGCGGCGATGCGCGCGCCCATGGTGCCGGCTCCCAGAACGGCGACCTTTCGAACCGCGGCAGGGCGGAGGGTCATGGGGGACAGTGTAGCGAATGCCAGGGTCTGATGCTAGAACGTCGCGCCGGGGGGGAGGAAGAGAGTGGCGGAGATGAGGGCGGTAAGCCAGCCTTTGCGCTCGCGGAAATCAGCCCATTCGATGGCGGCAGACTCACCATCTTCGGAGAAGAAGCCGACTCCGCCGGAGGCGATGCGGCGATCCGACCAGCGGTCGACGACGTTGCCGTCGATGAGAGTGGAGAACTGTGCGCCGACGACCTGGATCTGGATGCGGTAGGGGTGATTGGGTTTCAGAGCGAGAGGGATGGGCAGTTCCGTGCGGCCGAACTCGGTGGAGTCGAGGACGCCATAGCGAACGATGCTGGCGCCGGAGACCTCGCCGGGACGGGCGATGACGATCTTGGTGGCGTAGTAGTTTTGGGGATCGCGAGCGCGGAACGCCCAACTGACGGCCTTGCGTTCGACGGAGCCGCGGAATTCCATGGTGTAGTTCCGGGTGTTGAGGGTAGGACTCCAAATGCGGAGTCTCCCCGGGTGGGCGGCGCCGCCCCGGACGGTCCAGCCGGCTGCGTTGCCGGCCCAGTCCTTGAGCGGACCGTCAAAGGTAGAGCGGACGCGCAGTGGTTTCTCGCCGGGCAAGCGGTTCTGGATCCAGGAGACCCAGGCAGGAACGGGATTGCCGGCATCGGCCGGGTCCTCGCCGGGCAGGCTGGGCCGGACGCTGGGGAGATTCGAGGCGAGGGGATTGGGGCCGGAGGCGGTTTCCGGGAAGTAGTAGCGAGCACCGACCATTGCAACCATCAGCCCGACTATGAGGCCGGCGAGGGTTGCGTTGGAAGTTTTGGATTGCTGTTTTTGGGCCTGGGATTGGGAATTTTTCCAGAAGGGATCGTCCTCGAACTCCAGGTCGCGAAGAACGGAAGCAGACGCACGAGGCCCCTTCCTCTTGCAGCCTTCACTGCAAAAGGCACGGTCGGTAAGTTGTCGAAGGGGACTGATCTCTTTCCCGCAACGTTGGCAGCGCATCTAGATTTCCCTGCTTAAGCGCATCGTAGCAGCCATTTCCCCCAGTTGGACCCACCTAAGTAACTTTGTGCAGCGCCTTCAGGCTTTCGAGTACTAAAGGCAGGCAAGGTACCGGTGCTGAGGGACTCAACCCTGAAACTGGGCGGAGCCCACACCTTGATCGCCGACCGGCCAGCCGTAAAGGCAGACGTGATCGAACGCCCAGAGGTTAACGCTTTCCATCCCAATTTCCCGGGCATAATCGACTTCCCTTTTCCAAGGGTATCCTCCACGAAACACAGGGATCATGGCTCTGACGGAGCCCGCCGGCCAACCAAGCTGGAGCGGGAACCGGAGACAGGACCGGGCGAGGTCGAGGTTCCGAGACCAGGCGCCATGATCTAACGCTTCTATTTTGAATCGGTCGAAGCCGGCAGAAACTTTAGACTCCCACTCAATGGGGAGATTGACGAAGCGGTTGAGGCGGCCTCCGAGGTTGTGGATTCCGGCTGGGACCGGGTGATTGACGTCGTAGGGGAAGAGCACCTCGAACTCGGTGGCGGGATAGGCGGCTCTGACCTGAGTAATGATACCGGCGAGATGATCGCGGAGACGGTTTCGGAGGAAGGCGGCATCGGCGGCGTGGGGCGCCGGGTCATCGTTGGGGCCAGTGAAGACGTGCAGGGGACGGCCCAGCGAGGCGAGGGCGGCGGAAGTGGTCTCGGCATCGTAGTAGCCCATACCGCCTGTGGGATTAGCCGCGGAATGGTCAGAGAAGTACCACCAAGTAAATTCCCCGCACTGGAGAGCGGGGGCGAGGCCGGCGGCGGACTGGAGGGCGGCGATTTCGAGGAGGACGGCGGTTTGGAACGCCTGCACGTCGCTGCGGAAGGCGCAGTGGGCGGAGTGCAGTCCACCGAATCCGGTAGCGGTGAGGACGGGCGCGCCGTCAGGGAACAGGGCAGGGAAGGAATCGGGAGGGTTGACGAGTTCCATGGAGATGGCTGTGGTGACGGGACGGCCGCCGGCGGCGGCGAGTTGGAAGAGATCGGCGTGCCAGGCGCGGGCGCCGCGATTGAGTAGCTGGGCGGCGGTAGGATCGACCTGCCAGATACCCATGGAGCCGCCGTCGAGAATGGCCCCGCCGGTGATGGCGCCGGTGGAGGTGGAGACGTTGGCGACGGAAGGCGTGACCGGGAATCGATAGGCCGCGGCGGCGGAGCGGGCACGAAGAATCAGAGTGTCGCCTTCGGTGCGAGCCCAGACGCCGACATAGGTGGCGTTGATGAGGTGGGCGAAGTGCCGGGCCAGGGTGGCCGGGGACTCGTTGCCGAGGACGGTTTTGCCGCAGATCTGGCCGCCGATATCGAGGAAGGCCTGGTCGCCGGGCTTGAAGACGCCCTGAAAGGAGAGGGTGACCTCGGGCAGGACGCCGCCGATGCGGAGGCGCTGATTCCACCAGAAGACGCCGATGTACTCGTTGATGCGGCCGCGGCAGCCGAATTGATCGAGCATCCAGAGGATACGGGCTGGGGGCAGCTTATAGGTATGGTCTGTGGAGTAATCGAGGGCGGGCGTCTCGAAGGTCTGGGGTGGAAGAGGCGCGGGGAGGTCGCCAGGCACGGCGGCTTCGAGGTAATCGAAGTAGAAGGGCTGATGATCGACGGCAGTGAGGCGAACGGTGTGATGGCCGGGAGGTACATTGACGGCGACGCGGCGGCGGGTGCTGGCGGCTGGCTCGATCGCAAGGTGGGTGGAGAGGGTGGCGACGATGCTGCCATCGAGCTCGACGGTGGCGGCGCCGCGATCGGCGTAGAGCGAGGTGCCGATCCAGAGTTCATGGTTGGCCGGCGAGTCATATTGAATGGTGACGCTGGAGCCGGCCATTCGGGCCGCGCGGGCGGAGTTGTCCTGGAAGAAGCCTGCCTCCGGGATCCAGAAGCCGGAGTAGTCGCAGCGGTTATCGAGGGAAGAGATGCGGACGCTGCCGGGGCCGGCGACCTGAAGGCGGCGGATAGATTCGGGTCCGGAGACGGTCCAGTTGGTGAAATGGGCCGACCATTCGGCGGGCTGATAATCGGCGGCGAAGGTAAGGCGGGGCGCGAGAGTGAGCCACATCTGGCGGATTTGCGTGAGTCCGAGAGCGGCGAAATCGAGCGTGACGCGGAGGGTGGCTCCGGAACTGGCGCCGGTGAGGCGGAGTTCGGGCGCGGTGGTGGTGAGGTTTTCGTTTTTGGCGACGGCGTAGAGCGTGATGAAGTTGGCATCGTAGCCGCCCTGAACGGTTTGGATGAGGAGGCGCGAATCGATGGTGCTCGCCTGGAGGGCGAAGGGGGTCTGGGCGGCGGAGTAGTCGCAGGCGTTGATCTGGTCGCGCAGGTGGCGGGCGACGGTGGAGGTCTGAATGTGGTGGAGCTCTTCCTGCATCTGGCCGCTGGCATTGACGAGAACGGTGGCGCCGGTGTCGAGTTTGGTGGAGATGCGGACCACCCAGGGGTCGCCGCCGGCGGCGGCAGTGATCTCGGGATCCGCGGCGAGCTGGGCGATGAGGTTGGCGGCGACGAAGTCGGAAGTGTCGCCGGGCTGTTCGACGTAGGTATAGGCGCGATCGCGGACGAGAATGGAGTGGATCTGGCCGGCGGTACCGGCGAAGAAGGGGTATTCGGCGGTGGTCTTGCCGGGCACGATGTAATCGAAGGCGAGGTTCTGATACCAGAGGGTGAGGCGGTCGTAGTGGTTGAGGCCGGCGCCGGCGATCTCGAATTCGCCAGAGGCGGGGGCATCGGCGCCGGCGATGACGGTGGCGTGATCGGCGAGACGGATGCGGGTGGCGGGCGCGGAGGGAGGGGCGACGTCGAGGTAGGGCCAATCGATGGTGGCGTACTTGCGGCAATTGAGGGGCATGAGGCCGGAGTAGGCGGCATCGAACTGAAGGGTGAGTCCGTTGAAGTCGAAGTTGGGGAGGTATTTCAGCCGGGGGTGCTCGTAAAAGTTGTCGGCGTCGTAGAGGACGACGACGGCGAAATCGGCTGAATCCTGAAACTGACCGGAGACGGAGAAGCCGGTGGGCGAGGCGTTGTGGATGGCGGCGGACGCGCCGAGGTGATCGAAGCCGCGCAGGTGGACAGTGCGATCTGGCTGAAGCTTGAAGATGGACTCGGACATAGTGGCGGACCTCCAGTGAGACTATAGGCACGGGGCAGGGCGGGACGGCTGATGGAGGGGGGTGGTACGGGTCGTAAGACGTTGAAAAGGAAAGCCAAGAAAAAAGTCAGCCATGAGTGAACGGGGATTTTTTCGGGTGGGCGGACGGGCGGAATTGAGGGGAAGCTGGGGTTGATTGGTGTGTTGGCGGAGGGTGGGGTTGGCGGCTGGGGGCTGCCCTGGCAGGCCGAAGCAGCGTAGCCGGTTGCGGCAGCGGTTCCGGCTCCGGCGGCCAGAACAAGCGTTTTCTGCTCTTGGATAACTGGCGTGTTTCCCATTGGTTGCAGGATTGATTGCTTCTGTGCAGAGATTCTCTGGACGCGTTTCCAGGCTCGGCGGGCCTTATCGACCTCGCGTTGGAGCTTGTGGATGCGG
>CAYVDY010000320.1:0-8010 GCA_964450255.1 uncultured Candidatus Solibacter sp.
GTGATTCACTGGGCGGCGATGTGCGGGGTGCTCAGACGCTTGGGATTCCGGTGAAGGCAGGGCGGGACTTGAGCTGGAACGATTGGGGCAGCGCCCGCAAAGTCTGTCTGGTGAACGAAGCCCTGGTGAAGGAGTATCTGGGCGACTCCAGTCCGCTGGGGCGAGTGCTGGCACAGGGTTCAAAGAACACGCCCGACACAGAGATCGTTGGGGTGTTTGGCGATGCCAAGTACCACGATGTGCGCGGGGTGGTGCCGCGGCAGACCTTCCTCAACCTGGATTCCCGCATGGAGCGCACGGGCGCCATCACCGTTTACGCCCGCATGCAGGGCGACCCGCGTAAAATCATGCCGATGTTGCGCGAACAGGTGCGCAGGGTGGATCCGAATCTCGTGGTATCGGACATGCGCATGCTGGACGAGCAACTGGAGCGGCGCCTTGCGAACGAGCGGATGTTGTCGTTCCTCTCGGCGGGATTCGCGGTGCTGGCGAGTCTGCTGGCGCTGATTGGACTGCATGGCGTACTGGCTTTTGTGGTGGCGCGGCGCTCGCACGAGATCGGGATCCGGATGGCGCTGGGGGCGGAGCAGGGCAAGGTAATCCGGCTGGTGATGAGCGAGATGCTGGCGGTGATCCTGTGCGGCCTCGCGGCGGGGGTAGTGACGGGAGTTCTCTGCGGCCAATATGTGGAAACCCAGCTCTTCGGCATCAACGCCGCCGACATGCCTGTCTATGGGATCAGCGTCGCGGTCCTGCTGACCGCCTCGCTGGTGGCCGCCTTTTTACCGGCCTGGCGCGCCTCCCGCATTGATCCGATCCGGGCACTGCGGCATGGCTAGCGGGCCAAGCGCAGTGTCCAGCCGCGGGAAGACCTTCTGGCTGGCCGCCACGGCAGCATACTTACGGATGACGCCGTGCTGTGCGGCGGCGCAAGTGGCGGGGGCCCAGGTCCAGCAGCGCCGCAGGCGCGCCCGGCGGCAAGCCGCCGCGGTGCAGTTAGCGGACGCCGGCGGCGTCTTCGAGGATGAGCAGCCAATCCTGGCCGCGGCCCTCAGTGGGCGGGGTGTAGGTTTGGAAGCCTTTCGTGTCCGAGGAATGAAGGGGGTAGAAGTTGCCGTAACGCGGGTCAAACCATGTTTCGCGAAGGATTTCGCCGCGCAGGCGGCGCTGGTCGAGGGTGAAGGGTAGGCCCTGCGGCGAGTAGATGAAGGCGAAGCTGCGGTCGGAGGCGAGCGCCGCGCGGATCTTGGCGCCGCCGTCGCGGGGGCCGGAGGCGATCCAGTCCTGGGCGGGTGCGAGCTTCTGCCAGGGGCGGGACTCGAAGAGGCGGCGGAGGTGGCCCATTTGGAATGCGCCGGGGTGATCGAGGGACTCGCGCCAGGGGATGTCGGCCCACAACTGCGGCGCCCGGCTGGGGGCCCACATCTGCCAGACGCTGTTGTTGCCGTAGGTGTGGCCGCAGGCGCCGGCGAGCATGGCCCAGTAGGCGGCCTGGCGGACATCGGAGTCGTCGAAGCGGAGGAGGCGGGAGTGGTCGCGGAGATAGAAGCCGATGTTGAGGGCTTCGTAGCGCGGTTCGCCGTCGAGGGTGGGACGGGGCGGGGTCACAGCGCGGTCGTTCTCGATGTAGAGGCCGGTGTCGTGGTCGCGGGCGGCGTGGGAGCTTTGCGACATGTGGAAGTCGAGCCAGTTGGCGTTCTGGAGGTAGAAGGAAGAGAGGCCGGGCCCGCGCGGGTGGTAGGTGATGAGATGGGCGCCGCCGTCGCCTGATCGGAGTCCGGCCGCCAGGGCGTCGATAGTGGCCCGTTCGGCGGGCAGAGTGGGGTTGTCGTCACCGCCCAGGATCCAGATGACGGGCGCGGTGCGGTAGCGCTGTCCGAGGAACTCGCCATAGGCGCGGGCGTTGCCGGCGTCGAGCAGTGGCGGGGCGGATTTGCCGTGCTTCCAATGGCGGCCCCAAGTGGGAAGAAGGCCGAGGACGAGGCCGCTTTGCGCGGCTTTGGCCGCGACGAAGTCGAGGTGGCTGAACCAGGCCGGATTGGGGGTGGCGGGATTGCCATTGAGAAACGGGGGAGCGCCGTAGGCATTGGGGTCATTGAGACCGCCCTCCAGCGGGAGCGCCGAGAGCTGGATCACGGTGAAGCCCTTGGCGGAGCGGTTGCTGATGTAGACCTCAATTTCCTCGCGGGTCAGGCGGTGGATCAGCTCCCAGGCCGTGTCAGCGAGGTAGAGGAAGGGTTTGCCGCCGGTCTGCTGGAGGTGGCGGGCATCGGGCGAGATGCGAATCTGGGCGGAGGCGGGAAGTGCGAGAGAGGCGCAGAGAAGAAGCAGGATACCGCGCATGATGAGGAGCAGTGTAACGCGCGGGGGCGGGTGAGGTCGAGTGTTAGCGCGGAACCCGCGCTCTCCCGGCGGGCCTCTCCCTCCCGCGGCTGGCTGGCCCGCTGGCCAATCGTCATCAGATACTTGTACCCGCTTTTCACCGATGGTATAAGATGGCATTTTCGCCATGGCCCTCCATCTCATTGACTACGTCGTACTTGCGCTGTATTTTGGCTTCGTGCTGGGAATCGGCTGGTTCCTGCGCAAACAGGTCAAATCGAGCGCGGACTTTCTCACCAGCGGGCATTCACTGCCGCTCTGGATCACTTCTCTAGCCTTCCTCGCGGCCAATATGGGTGCGCTGGAAATGATCGGCATGTGCGGGTCGGGCGCCAAGTATGGCATGATGACCTCCCATTTCTACTGGGTGGGCGCGATTCCGGCGATGTTGTTTGTCGGCGTTTTCATGATGCCGTTTTACTTTGGCAGCAAGGCGCGCAGTGTTCCGGAGTATCTGAAGCTCCGGTTCGATGAGAAGACGCGCGGCTTCAACGCCATCACGTTTGCCATCATGACGATCTTCAGCAGCGGCATTTCGATGTATGCGCTGGGGATCCTGCTGCAGGTGATCTTCGGCTGGAGCTTCACGTTCAGTGTGCTGGCGTCGGCCGGCATCGTGCTGGCCTACACGTACCTGGGCGGGCTGTCGAGCGCGATCTACAACGAAGTGCTGCAGTTCTTCCTGATAGTCGTCGGCTTCGCGCCGCTGGCGATCCTTTCGGTCTACAAGGCCGGGGGGTGGGACGGCGTGACCGCGCGGTTGAGCCCGGTGATGACGCAATCCTGGCAGCACATGTCGAAGGCCAGCGACAATCCGATGGGCGTGGAGATCTTCGGACTCTTCATGGGCCTGGGGTTCGTGTTGAGCTTTGGCTACTGGTGCACGAACTACCTGGTTGTGCAGCGCGCCATGGCCGCACGGGACATGACGGACGCGCGCAATACGCCGATTGTCGGCGCCTTCCCGAAGATGTTCGTGCCGTTCATCGTAATCGTTCCCGGCATCGCCGCCGCCGCACTGGCCACCATGGGCACGGGCTACGCGCTGCCGTTGAAGAATGGCTCGCCGGATTACGATCGGGTGCTGTTCTCGCTGATGGAGCAGTTTTACCCTTCCGGCATGTTGGGGGTCGGCTTGACGGCGCTTGTGGCGTCGTTCATGTCCGGCATGGCAGGGAATGTCACGGCGTTCAACACGGTTTGGACCTACGACATCTACCAGTCCTACATCCGCAAGGACGCGCCGGATTCGCACTACCTGTGGATGGGCCGCATGGCGACCATCTTCGGCGTGGGTCTCTCCATCGGCGCGGCTTACCTGGCGCAGTCCTTCAACAACATGATGGACTTCCTGCAACTGATCTTCGGGTTCGTCAACGCGCCGCTGTTTGCGACATTCCTGCTGGGCATGTTCTGGAAGAAGGCGACGGCGAACGGCGCGTTCACCGGACTGGTGAGCGGCACGGCGGCGGCGGCGGTGACGTACGGAGTGACGCTGGCGGAAGGCAAGGGCGGCTACCTGGGCGTGCAGCACGAGTTCCCGTCGTCGATGGCCCAGAATTTCTGGGTGGCGATCATGGCGTGGTCTGTCTGCTTCGTGGTCACCATCGCGGTGAGCGCAATGGGCAAGGCGCGGCCTGAATCCGAGTTGGTGGGCCTGGTCTACGGGTGCACGCCGCATCAGGCGGAAGAGGCACAATGGTATCGTCGCCCCGCGACACTGGCCATCCTCGCCGGCGCTATCTGCATCGCCCTGAATTTTGTCTTCTTTTAAGGAACACGCGCCATGCTCGATCTCAGAAAACCCGCGGGCTACTTCTTCGGCCTGCTCGGCCTGTTACTGGCAGGCACCGGCCTGATGGCCGACTTCAAGGCGCCTCTGCTGGATGGTAATCTGAACCTCCAGTTCGGCATCTTTTCCATCGCATTCGGAGGCGTCTTCCTTTGGCTCTCTCGACGGTCGTAAAACACTACCACGCGCCGGGGCGCGTGAACCTGATTGGCGAGCACACAGACTATAACGCCGGGTTCGTGATGCCGATTGCGATTGCGATGGGCTGCGACGTGCTGGCCTCGCCGATCAGCGAGCCGGAGTTGCGGCTGGAATCGAAGCAATTCGCCGGCGACCTTGCGTTTCCGCTGGCGAACATCGCGACGATGGGCAAGAGCGGAACGTGGGCCGATTACGTGATCGGCGTAGCGCGCGAGATGCTGGCGCTGGGTTTAGAGCTCAAGCCGATGCATCTGAAGATCAGCGCCACGGTACCAACGGGGTCCGGTCTCAGTTCCAGCGCGGCGCTGGAGGTTTCGTCGGCGCTGGCACTGTTGGATGAGCAGAAGATTTCGCCGCTGGATCTGGCGCGGCTGTGCCAGAGCGCGGAACGGAATTTCGTTGGGATGCCTTGCGGCATTATGGACCAGTATGCGTCCGTGCACGGCAAGGCGCATCAGGCGATCATGCTGGATTGCCGTTCGATCACCCACGAGTACGTGCCGATCCCGGATGGCGCGGAGATCGTGGTGACCAACACGATGGTGAAACACGAGCTGGGGTCCTCGGCGTATCGCCAACGCGTGGCGGAATGCCATGAAGCGCTCTCGCATTTCCCCGGCAAGGCGGCTCTACGTGACGTGACGTTTGAAGAGTTGGAGCGCGGGGCGTCGGAGATTGCCGAGATTCCGCTGGCGCGGGCGCGCCACGTCATCCTGGAGAACATGCGTGTGGAGCAGTTCCACGCGGCCGCCATGCAGGGCGATCTGACGAAGATGGGGAATCTGATGGTGGAGTCGCACCGCTCGCTGCAGCACGACTACGAGGTGTCCTGCGCGGAGTTGGATTCGCTGGTTGATATCGCACTGACGCTGGATGGAGTTTACGGTTCGCGCATGACCGGCGGCGGCTTTGGCGGCTGCACGGTTTCGCTAGTGGAGCCGGCGGCGATTCCGCAGTTCGAGGCGCAGGTTTCGGCGCAGTATCAGGCAAAGTGGAACCTGAGGCCGGTGATCTACCGCTGCACGCCATCGGCCGGCGCGCATCGTGTGGCGTAGGTTCTCCGATTCCGTAGTCTCGGGCAGACGGGCCTGGCTCGCCTGCATACTATTGCTGTGCGGCGTGCAGACCGCCCGCCAGATCTACACCGCCCGCACGGACGCACAGACGTTTGACGAGGGGCTGCATCTCGCCTCCGGCTACACGTATCTGAAGACGGGGCAGTACCGGCTGGATCCAGAACATCCTCCGCTTGCGCGGGTGCTGAACGCGCTGCCGCTGCTGTGGGTGAATCCGGATCCAAAGCTCGACACGCCGGAGGACGCGCTGCAGCGCGGTAAGGCGATCCTGTTCGGGCAGCAGAAGCTCACGCCCGGCGAGGTGCTCTTCCCTGCCCGCTGCGTGAGCATCGGGTTCACGCTGATCCTGGCGCTGGCGATTGCGTTCTGGACGCGTGCGCGGTTCTCGCCGGTGGCGGGGCTGATCGCAGTGTGCCTGTTTACGCTGGATCCGAATCTTTCCGCTCACGGGCACTACGTGACCACGGACTTCCCGGCGGCGCTGGGATCGTTTCTGGCCGTGATTGCGTTCGAGGGGCTGCTGCGGAGACGGACGTGGCTGGACGTATTGTGGGCGGGGCTGGCGCTGGGGTTCGCGCTCTCGGTCAAGTTCTCGACGATCTTCCTGCTGCCGGTGCTGGCGCTGCTGTGGCTGCTGCGGGGGCGGACGCTGCTGGCACTTGCGATTCTGCCGATTGCCGCGTGCGTGATACTCGCTTCGTATGGCGGCCATCCGCGCTATTTGGAAGGCGTGGAGATTATGCTGAAGCACCAGGAGAGCGGACATCCGTCGTTTCTGCTGGGCACGCTGCGGGACCGTGGTGTCTGGTACTACTTCCCGATTGTGTTCGCGGTGAAGACTCCGCTGGCCGCCTTGCTTCTGCTGCTGTTCCTGCGGCGGCCGCAGCGCGACTGGCTGGTGTTGCTGATCCCGATGGCCGCCTACTGGGCGCTGTGCCTGAACAGCGGGATCAATATCGGGCTGCGCCACCTACTGCCGGTCTATCCGTTCACGTACGCGCTCATCGGGGCGGGGGTGGCGTGCTGGCGGAAGCCGGTGCTGGCGCTGTGCGCGGCGGTGGCATTGGAATCGGCGTTGATCTTCCCCTACGATTTGTCGTTCTTCAACGTGGCCGCGGGCGGTCCTTCGAACGGCATGAACATCCTGGTGGATTCCAATCTGGATTGGGGCCAGGACCTGCTGCGAGTGAAGGAGTACTTCGGTCCGCGCAGCGAGGATGTCTGCTTTTGCTACTTCGGCTGGGCCGATCAGACATACTACGGGTTTCCGCCGAAGGCGGTGCCGCCGACTGACATGATCCGTGCCGGAGAGCGCCCGGAATGCCGCTACGTCGCCATCAGCGTGACGCTGTTGCAGGGGGTTTATCATCAGCGGCAGTGGTACGACTGGCTGCGGGCGCGGAAGCCAATTGCCCGGATCGGCTACTCGGTGCTGATCTACGATGTTTCCGATCTTGCCGTGCCGCCTAGCGCTTTTTGAGGGATTTTTCGATCTCTTTGAGGGTCTTTTCGCGATCGCCGGCTGCCCAAGCGCTTTCGAGGGCTTCGTCGGTCCAGCCTGTCACGCGTCCAGCGAGAAGGTAAGCCGGCAGGGCGTGCGGCAGGTGCTGCCAGCGTGCCATCTCCAGGACGGAGGCCATGGCGCGCTCGCGAATGTTGGCGATGGCGTTGGCGTCGCGCTTCTCGGTATAAAGAAGCAGAATCCGCGAGGCTTCCAGGCGGTCGCTGAGCTCGACCGAGTTCAGCATCTCGACAAACCAGGTGGGCTGGACGCGGAGATCGTCTTCCGGGTGCGCGATGGCGTAGACGGCCAGTGCCTTGGCGGCGCGGGTGGCGTTGGCGCGGACGGAGGGATCGGGATCCTGGAGGGCGAGGAGCATCTCCTTGAGGACGGCGGCTTTGTCGGGTCCGTAGCCGAGGACGTAGGCGGCGATGGAGCGCTGTTCGGGCTCGAGCGCGTTGGCGAGAACGCTGGCGATGGTGTGGAAATTGAGCTGAGCCAGGCCGACGAGGCGTTCCTGGGCGACGCGGCAGGGGAGATTCTGCATGAGGGAGTGACCGGCGGTGAGGTCCTCCTTCAGGTCGCCTTCGGCGGAGGCGCGGCTGAGTGCGGAGGAGAAATCGGCGTAGGCGGTGAGGATCTCCTTGGGGAGTTCCACTGCTTCCTGCGGATAGGGACGGTAGGTGGATGCGGTGGCACCGCGTTCCAGGATGCCGACGTAGAGCACGGGCTTGCCCTGGTCGCAGCAGAAGGCCTCCAGGCGGGCCTGCACGACGCCGTCGATGGCCTCCAGTTGCTCCTCCACGTCGCCCTTGGACTTGGGTAGCGGATCGCCTGGGCGCGCGCCAATGGCTTTCTGGATCCTGTCGCGAGAGAGTTTCCCGGCGCCATAGATCTCG
This sequence comes from uncultured Candidatus Solibacter sp., assembly GCA_964450255.1. Lineage (GTDB taxonomy): Bacteria > Acidobacteriota > Terriglobia > Bryobacterales > Bryobacteraceae > Paludibaculum. The sequence goes on from CAYVDY010000320.1 coordinate 7,852, forward strand.
ACCACGCCGATTTTGGGCTGCGCGAGCAGGGGGAGGGCGAGCGCCAGCACGCAGAGGAGTCGCATTAGTATTAGGATGGCTCATTCGGGGGTTGGGTTCCGTGTTTTGCGGGTGGCGCCGCTACACTAGTAGTGTGCCCACTTGGATGCCCAAGTTCTT
>CAYVDY010000321.1:0-7984 GCA_964450255.1 uncultured Candidatus Solibacter sp.
GCCTGTCGCCTGGCACGCCGGTCCGGTGGCTTGGACATAATCCACGGCCTATGCTAAAACAGCAGACTCGGGGCTGTCCGGGAGGACGCAATTTGTCTCGGCGGCCTTGCCGCCCGGCCCCCGGCCCTTACCGCCTGCGCGGATCAGGACAGGCATCGAAGCATCGACAATCACGTCTGAAGGAACGTGAAGATTGGTAATGCCCTTCTCGGAATTCACCATGTAAAGGGGCGGCCTGGCATCCAGCACGGCCTTGATGGCAGCCTCGATCTGTTGCCTCTCCGGCATCTCCACAACCCGGTCCAGCAGGGCGCCCAGGCCGGAATTGGGGTTCACGCCTGCCGCACTCAACGCTTCGCCATACTTGTCGAAGACCGGCCTGAGGAATTCTTTCACGGCATGCCCGAAGATGATGGGGTCAGAGACCTTCATCATTGTTGCTTTCAGATGGATTGAGAACAGAACGCCCCTCTGCTTCGCACCCTCGATCTGTTCCGCTAGAAACGCTCCGAGCGCCTTGGCCGACATGAAAGTCGCGTCGACGACGGTACCCGCGGCATAGTTCACGCCGTCCCTCAACACGATGGTTGCAGCATCCCGGGTCAGCAGTTCGATCCTGGCAGCACCTGCCTGGGCCGCGGTCAGCGTGGCCGACTTTTCATTGGAACGGAAATCACCATCGTTCATGGTTGAAACATATGTCTTGCTGTCGGGCGACCATGCGCCCATCGAATGTGGGTTGGCCTTGGCGTAGTTCTTGACCGCAATCGCTGCACGCCGGTCGGAATTTCCCTCGCGTAAAACAGGATTGACGGCCGAGCCCTTGATCGCATCGAAGCGGTTGCGGATTTCCTTGTCTTTGGCGGTAGCCGGTTCTTCGGGATAGTCCGGCAGATTGTAGCCCTGGGATTGCAACTCTTTCAGGGCAGCGACAAGTTGCGGCACCGATGCCGAAATGTTTGGGAGCTTGATCACATTCGCGGCGGGCGTTTTAACAAGCTCTCCAAGTTCGGCCAGATCGTCCGGCAGACGCTGTGCCGGAGTCAGCTCTTCGGGGAATGCCGCGATGATCCGCCCTGCCAGGGAAATGTCCTTTGTGCCCACTGATATCCCTGCGGGGGCCGCGAAAGCCCGAATGATCGGCAGCAGCGAAGCCGAGGCGATTTGCGGCGCTTCATCGACTTTGGTGTAGATGATGTCGGGATTGCGAGGTTCAGTCATTTTTCCAAAGCCTGTCTTGATTTTTCTTTCGTGTCCTATCTGGGCAGATGGCCGAGGTCCATGAGACACATTGCCAATGCGCACACCCCAGAATGAGCCCGCACTGGAGCTGTCATCAAATTACATCGACGATTTGAACAGAAATTCCGATTCGTTCCGGCACATTCCAGTGCCCGTCCGAAGAGTGCAACGGGCCCGCGGCGTCCGGCGCGAACCTGCCGCCCGGACCTCTAGACGACCCTAACGGATAATGTGCCCAGGCCCTCGATCATCGCTTCCATCGTATCCCCCCGCACGACCGGTCCCACCCCGGACGGCGTTCCCGACATGATGATGTCTCCAGCCTGAAGCTCAAAATACTCGGAAAGATAGGAGATCATTTCCGGCACCTTCCAGATCATCTGGTTCATGTCGCCCTCTTGCTTGAGCGCGCCGTTGACCTTCAGCGCGATACGCCCACTGTCGGGATGGCCGACCTCTGACACGGGTTTTAGCTTGCCCACCGGCCCCGACCGTTCGAAAGCCTTTGCGGTTTCCCACGGGCGGCCCTGCTTCTTGGCCTCGTTCTGCAAATCGCGGCGGGTCATGTCGAGCGACACGGCATAGCCCCAGACGTGACCAAGCGCGTCAGCGACTGTGATGTTGGTTCCGCCCGACCTCAGCGCCACGACCAGTTCTACCTCGTGATGTACATCCGAGGAGTGCGGCGGATAAGGGAACTCGCCCGACGCATCAAGATTGTTGGGGTTCTTCTGGAAGAAGAAGGGGGACTCACGGTTCGGATCGTGACCCATCTCGACGGCATGGGCGGCATAGTTGCGGCCGATGCAATAGACGCGACGCACAGGAAACGCGCCGCCGCCACTTACGGGGATGGATGGAATTGGCGCAGCGGGGATAACGAAGTCGGCCATGGTTCACCTTCTGGAATTTATTTCAGCAAAGACGCTATAGCAGGGGGGAATGCAAAATCAATCCCCACCAATGGAATAAATATGCAATTGCACAGACCATTTTAGGATTGATTCATTATTTTGTTGAACAACAAACCGAAACATGACAAGAATTGGTCAACCAATCTTGAGATCAATGATCGATGCTTGAACAGACCACCGATAATCCTGACCCCGTGGCGCGGCTTCGCAGCTACATTGTGGATGGAGGATTCACCAAAGGCGTGAGGTTGCCACCTGAGCGTCATCTGACGGATGAGTTTGGCATGACCCGGTCCACGCTCCGCAAGGCGCTAGCCGCCCTCGAAAGGGAGGGCGTAATTTGGCGGCATGTTGGGAAGGGGACCTTCATTGCCGATGGCAGTCCGCAGGCGCCCGGCAGCGCGACGATCGAATTGGGGCGTCAACTTACGCCGTTTCGCATGATGCGTGCCCGCATGGCGATAGAGCCTGCAATAGCGCGCGAAGCGGCCGTCAATGCGTCCGGCGACACGCAATTGCGCATGCGGCGCGCGCTTGATCGCTCCAAGGCGTCGTCGACCTGGAGGGAATATGAAATCCAGGACGACATCTTTCACCGGACCGTGGCCGAAGCAAGTGACAATCTTCTGTTGCTGTCACTTTTTGATCAACTGAACGGGGTGCGGCGCGCGGTGGCATGGGGGAACGTAACGCGGAGAAGCGCTCAGCCATCGCCGGATCATTCCAGTTTTTCCGAACACGACGCCATTGCGCTGGCAATAGCAAATCGTGACCCCTTGGCTGCCTATGAGGCGATGCGCGCGCACCTGCGTTCTGTTTCGCAACGGCTTTTTGGAGAGAACTGACCACGACTAAGTGTTCTGGGTCGAAAAAGGCGGAATGCCCCGCCTGGGACAAAAATCTAACCTCACATGAATTCTCAGGGAGGAGAAACATGAAAAACCTTATCAAGAAACTAGTAGGACTGTTCTTTGCGGTCGGCATGATGGCTTCAGCCGCACAGGCGGACACCATCAGGATCGCGCTTGCCGAGCCGCCGTCGGACGAACTCGCGGCGTTCTTTGTCGCACTTGAACGGGCCAAGGCCAACGGTCTCGACTATGAGTGGACGGCCTTCGCCGACGAGGAACTGGCCATTCAGGCCGTTCTGAGCGGCGACATGGATATCGGATTTGGCACGCCCTACTCCGCCATGCAGCTGTCCAAGGCTCCGGTCCGGATCATCTTCCAGTTGTCGAAACTGGTATTTTTCCCGGTCACCACGATGGAATTCAAGACTCTCGCCGATCTAAACGGCCAGCCGATCATGCTGCATTCGCGTGGCGGCGGCACCGATTCGATCGCCAACGTGATTGAAGAGCGTGCAGGCATCAAGTTCGGCGATCGCTCGTATGTGCCGGGCTCCAACAACCGCGTTGTGGCCATGATGGCCGGCCAGGGCAAGGCAACGATCCTCGATCTGTCCAACAAGAACAAGATTGTTGCGCAGGCCGGTGACCGTTTCCACGCACTTCCGATGTTCGAGGTAAAGGCCAGTGACGAAGCGCTTTTTGCCAATCTGAACTGGATCCAGAAAAACGAGAAGGCGGTCAACATCTTCGTGGCCGCCCTGCACAGCACGTGGACGGACATGGCCAAGGACCCGACCATCATCCGTCGTGAAACCAAGGCCGATGGCCCGATCGGACAGCTTCCCGCCGAGGTCCTTGCCGAACTTGACGGCTTCGACAAGGACGCGGCCGAGGGCGGGCTCTACGATCCCAACGGTGGTGGCCGTGACGCCGCGAAGGCCGACATGGAATGGTATTCCGCCGCCGGTCAGCTCAAGGGTGACCCTGCAACACTCAACATTGATGACTTCTGGTACTTCGCACCACTCGATGCGGCGATGAAGTGATCTGACGCAATCAACAGACTGCCGGCCGGATGACCGGCCGGCAGTTCACATTTTCAATTGGATGACTGGACGTGGATTGATGAGACACCGCTCGCTGCTGCTCAAGCTACTATCGGCAGTGATCGTGTTCGGCGCCTGGGAGATCGCAGGCCGCATTCCCGTCAGCTATGCCTTTCCCCCATTCACGGACTCGATGGCGGCGCTGGCGCGGATGATCTTCGATGGCTCCCTCTTCGTCGCCTATGCCGAAACCCTCCGGCCCTTGCTGGTGGGCATAGTGATCTCGGCGATTGCCGGGATCGGACTGGGCCTATGGATCGGATTGAGCACCAAGTTTGACTGGTTCTTCTCGCCCATCTTCATCGTGATGCAGGCGGCTCCGCTCGCTGCACTTATCCCGATCCTCGTGATGGTCTATGGCATCGGGCTGACGTCAAAGGTCTTCGTGGTCTGCATCATGGCCATGCCGGTGATCGTGCTCAACACTGCCAGCGCGGTGCGCAATACGCCCGCCTCGATTAAGGAGATGGCAAAATCCTTCATGGCGGGGGACCGCGACGTCCTGCTCAAGATCATCCTTCCCGCCGCTTCGCCGATCATCTTCTCGGGACTGCGCCTGGGTGTCTCGGCGGGCTTCATCGGTGCCATTCTATCCGAACTGAAGATCACCCCGACCGGCGTCGGCGACATCATAACATTCAGCCGTTCGATCGCCGATTATGCCAGCATGTATGCGGCAATCTTTTCCATCATCCTCCTTGCGGTTCTCTTCCTGAACCTCCTGGAGAAGCTTGAAAACTACCTGTTCGAAGGGAACAACCGTGGCTATGTCTCAGATTAAAGCGGTTACGCCGCAAGCCGTAACCCCTGTGGCCGATAGCGCGGTCTCGGTCAAAAATGTCTCCAAGAATTACCAGGATGTGGAAGCTCTGAAGAACCTTTCCTTGGAGTTCCCGCGTGGAGAATTGACCTCGCTACTTGGCCCGTCAGGCTGCGGAAAGACGACGCTCCTGAAGATCATCGGGGGTCTGCTGCAGCCGAACTCCGGCGAGGTCAAAGTCGAAGGAAAGTTGGTGACTGGCCCCGGTCCGGACCGTGCCTTTGTGTTTCAGGACTTCGCCTTGCTGCCCTGGGCAAACGTGATCCGCAACGTGGCCTTCGGGCTGGAGCTGCGCGGCATCGCGAAGTCCGAGCGCGAAGGCATTGCCGAGAAGTACATCCGCGAGGTTGGCCTCGCTGGTTTTGAGAAGAAGTTTCCGCACCAGCTTTCGGGTGGCATGCGCCAGCGCGTCGGCCTCGCAAGGGCCCTCTCGGTTGATTCAAAGGTGCTGCTCCTGGACGAGCCCTTCTCGGCGGTTGACGAGCAGACCCGCCGCAAGTTCCAGGAAGATCTCCTCTCTCTGGTGGCGAATGAGAAGAAGACCTTCATCTTCGTGACGCACTCGATCGAAGAGGCAGTCTACGTCTCGGACCAGATCGCAATCCTTCTGCCGCGGCCGAGCCGGGTGTCCGAGATCATCCGTCCGACGAGTTTCCGCGGCAAGGGAGTCAACAACATCCGGCGCGACCCTGAATATCTAGATATCGTCGACCAGATCTGGGCCTCGTTGCGCAGCTACGTGGAGTGACAGGGGCATGACACTCTTCGGCATCAAACTTCCCGCCATGTCCTCGCTGCTCATCTGGGCGGCGCTGTGGGAAATCATCGGACAGCTCAAACTGACCTTCTTTGTGCCGCCATTTTCAAAGGTCGTCATGACGTTGTTCCAGCTGCTTCCCACGCCAGCCTTTCTGAACGCGCTTGGCACCACGGCCTATGCTTTCTGGGCGGGAGTGGCCTTTTCCATCGTGATCGGCATTCCGGTCGGGATACTGATGGGCAAAAGCCGCCTGCTGGACGAGATGCTGCTGCCGTGGGTCAATAGCTTCCTGTCCGCACCGCTTACGGCCCTGGTACCAGTCCTGATGGTGCTGTTCGGATTTGGCATAAAGACGATCATCATCACCACGACACTCTTCGCGATCTGGATCATCATCCTCAATGCGCGGGCGGGCGTTCTGCAGATCAACCGCTCACTGGTGGACATGGCCCGCAGCTTCGGCGCCTCGCCAATGGATGCCTTCTTCAAGATTTACTTCTGGGCAGCACTGCCCGAGATATTGGGGGGCGTCCGGATCGGCGTCATCCGCGCCGTGAAGGGCGTCATCATCGGACAGCTGCTGATCTCGATTGTCGGCTTCGGCGCCCTGTTCGAAATCTACGCCAGCAACTTCCTGATGGCGCAGTTCTGGGCCGTTCTGATCGTTCTCTTCGGCCTGGCTTTCACGATCTCCGAATTCCTGGCCTACCTCGAACGCAAGGTCGCGTATTATGCGGCATCGCGCTAGGCCCGGGCGACACTCATCGAAAGAGACAACAGCATGACAGCAACACTCGCGGCGCTCTTGGCAGACAAGGATCCGAATTCTCTGGCGATTGGGGCGCCGGGGCGCGATTGGCTGACCTATGGCGGCCTCCGCGCATTGGCGGCCGCGGTGGCGGAGCAACTGCGCGGCTTCGGCATCGGGACGGGCGACAGGGTGGCCATCGTGCTGCCCAACGGGCCCGAAATGGCCACGGCCTTTGTCACCATCGCACAGGCCGCGGTGACGGCGCCGCTGAACCCCGGCTATCGCCAGGAAGAGTATGCCTTCTACCTCGAGGATCTCAAAGCCAAGGCCCTCGTCGTGATGGCGGGATATGAGGGTCACGCCGTGGCCGCCGCCGGGGCCCGCGGGATCAAAGTGCTGCGCCTCGAAACCCAGCCTGATTTGCCGGCCGGACAATTCAGACTGTCTGGCCCGATGGTCACAACCACCACTGTCAGGACCGCTGCACCCGGCGCTGACGATGTGGCGTTGATCCTGCATACGTCGGGCACCACGTCGCGGCCGAAGATCGTGCCGCTGCTCCAGTCCAACCTTGTGGCATCGGCGCGCAACATCGGCTCATCCCTGGCGCTAACGCCCGCCGACCGCTGCCTCAATGTAATGCCGCTGTTCCACATTCACGGGCTGATCGCCGCAGTCACGGCGTCGCTTGCCGCTGGCGCATCGGTCTGGTGTGCACCCGGCTTTGATGCACTCAAATTCTTTGGCTGGATGAAGGAGGCCAAGCCGACCTGGTACACCGCCGTGCCGACCATGCATCAGGCGATCCTGAGCCGTGCGCCGCGCAATCAGGATGTGATCGACGCCATGCCCTTGCGATTCGTCAGGTCGTCCTCCGCATCGCTTCCAGCACAGGTGATGCTAGCCCTGGCCGACACATTCAAGGCCCCGGTGATCGAGGCCTATGGTATGACCGAGGCCACCCACCAGATGGCAAGCAACCCCCTTCCGCCACGCGCCCAGAAGCCTGGATCGGTTGGTGTCGCCGCAGGCCCGCTCCTGCGGATCGCCCACGAGACCGAGAACCGGTTGATCGAAGGTACCGGCGAAGTCGTGATCTCCGGTCCCAACGTGACACCGGCCTATGAAAGCAATCCGGACGCCAATGCGAAGAACTTCTTCGAAGCCGAAGGACGGAGATGGTTCCGCACAGGCGATCAGGGGGCACTCGACGGCGAGGGCTATCTGAGCCTGACCGGGCGCCTGAAGGTGGACGGGGATCCGGTGCCCCGCACCGTACCCGGTGTCTACGTGCCCATCCAGGCGTCGCGTCGGGATCACGGGTCCTTCGTGCTGTCGCCGGACCTGCTGGGGCTGGGACCGGGAGAATTCTCGGGCCAGGCGACGGTCGTCAATCGCATCGCCGATGACGATGTGGCGGGCGAAGCCATCGTCGAGGTGCAGTGGCCACTGGGACTGGCCGAACGTGCTGGGGACCTCCCCCGCCAGGTGCCTCGCCGCCCGGACGACGTCGTACAGAGGCCGGGGTTCCCTCCGGGTG
>CAYVDY010000322.1:0-7978 GCA_964450255.1 uncultured Candidatus Solibacter sp.
GGGCAGAACCTCACGCGGGACCCATCCATCATTTATCGCGACGGCCTGTTCCGGATGGTCTGGACATCCAACTGGAAGGGGCTCGTCTTCGGATACGCGGAATCGGCGGACCTGGTGCAGTGGTCCACGCCGGTGATGGTCCGGCCGTTCGCTGCCTCCCTCCCCGAGGAAGATCAACCCGAGAACATCTGGGCGCCGGAGATCCACTGGGACCCGAACGCGAAGGAGTACTTTATCCTGCTGGCCGCCACGACGAAGTGGGAGCGGACCGATGGCGACGGAAGCGACAACAAGGGCGACAACACATCGCCCTACGACAACCGGATGCACATCGTTCGCACGGCGGATGGCCGTACGTTTTCCGACGCGCGGCTGTTCTTCGACCAGGGCTTTACATCCATCGACGCGGTGACGCATCTCGACCAGGGCGGCAAGCGTTGGGCGATGATCATCAAGGACTCGCGCGACGCCAACCTCAAGTGGATGCCCGGACGGAATCTGCGCGTGTCGTTCACGGGGCTGAACCTCAACCGGCTAGAGTTCACCCCGGTGTCGGAGCCGATCGCGGGCGACAACGCCCCGATGTTCACCGAACCGAAGAACTCGATGGCGGAGGGATCGAGCCTGATCCGGCACAAGGGGGAGTGGTGGCTCTACTGGGACGAGCCGGCAGGGAGCGGGATGAATCTGGCGACTTCGCCGGACTTGAAAGTCTGGACACATCGCAAGACAGTGGTGATGCCGCCCCGCGCCCAGCAGGGTACAGCGTTCTTCGCACCGCGACGGGCGGTGGGCTGGCTGACGCTCTCCTGGCCGTTTCTGCAGCCGTCGCCGAACGGGCGCTATCTGGTGCGGCAGGATGGGACGCCTTTTCTGTGGATCGGCGATGCGGCCTGGTACGCGGGGGTCAAGGCGACGATGAGCGAGTGGACGGAGTACCTGGAGGACCGCAAGCGGAAGGGCTTCACGGTGGTGCAGATCTCCGCCGGACGGACGCCGCCCGGATGGCAGGGCGGGATGCCGTTCGACTCCGCGGGCCAGCCGAACGACGCACACTGGGACGGCATCGTGGCCAAGGTGCGCGAAGCGAACCGGCGGGGCATCGTGGTGCTGGTGGTGGGCGTGGGACATCCCACGAGCGCGGCGGATATCGCACACGTGACGGCGCCCGAGTACGGACGCTACCTGGCACGGAAGTTCGAGGGGCTGGAGGTAATCCTCTCGCCGAACTTCGACGGCGCCTACAGCCCGGTGTTCGATACGGTGGCGGAGAACCTCATGGCGGCCGGCACGAAGCTGCCCATCACACAGCATCCGAATACGCGCCAGGGCCAGAACGAGATCTACGTGCCTAAGGCGTACCTGACCTTTAGCGGCCTGCAGAGCGGGCATCACAACGGCAGGCTGGAGGCCGCATATGGAGCGGCCCGCGAGTGGCCATTGAGCCTGTGGGCGATGAAGCCCGTGCGGCCGGTGATCAACATCGAAGGTATGTACGACGGACGCGGCTCCGACGACGGGCCGGCGTGGCGCGGCAAGGACGTCCGCAAGATCGGCTGGATTTCATGGCTCTCGGGCGCGCTGGGCTACACCTACGCCGCCGGGGAGACGGCTCGGAAGGTGCCGGGCACGAACGGAGGCGTGTGGGGCTGGAATCAGGACGAGGCGGCCTTCGATTCCTGGCGCAAGGCGGCCGCCTGGCCGAGTTCTTCGTTCATGACGATCATGCGGGACTTTTTCGGCTCCATCGAGTGGTGGCGTTTGGAACCCGCTCATGAACTGATCTTCCAGGAAGGGACTCCGGACAATCAGACGCGCGCCGTTTTCGCAGCCAGCACAGACCGCACACTCGCAGTCGCTTATGCGCCCTCCGGCGGGCGGTTCCGCCTCGATCTGCAGTCGTTTCCGAAGACGCTGCGGGCTGAGTGGTTCGATCCGGCGACGGGCAAACGGACTCCGGCGAAGCTGTCGGAGTGGCTCACACCGCCGGCAGGCACCGACGACGCCGCACTGCTGCTGCGGCCGTGATCAGAACGGTTCAGGTTTTACGGTGACCGGATCTCTGCGGCCGGACTTGATGTCGTAGATGCGGCGGTGCGTCTCCTGGGCGGCTTTGACCAGCTCGGGGTACGGGAGATCCAGCACGTCGAGGAAGCCGTAGTTGAGACGCTCCTGATCGGAGGGACGGCCGGTGGGCAGATCGTCGACAAGCTGGAACCAGTGCGTGCCGATCATCGCCGGATGGGCGGCGGCCTTCTCGACGAAGTAGCGGTACGCCTTGCCGCGCTCGGCCTGATCCTTCACCTTGTGAACCCAGTAAAAGAGCCCCTGCAGTCCGCGGCCCGGCGCGCAGGCGGTGAACTCGCCAACCATGACAGGCCGGCCGGAGAGCGTGGTGAAGCGATCGAGCTTTGAGTGATCCGGTGCGTAGTTCTCGTCGTAGATGTTGATGCTGAAGACGTCGAACATCGCGCTGAGCCGGACCCACTCGTCGGCGGGCGTGCCGGCGAAGCGGATGCCGAGGACCAGGTGGTTGGGATCGTGACGGCGGACGGCGGCAGTGATGACCTCGAAGTAGCGCTGGCCGCAGTCGTACACGAAGTTGCGTTTGATCTTTTCCGCATTGGCAGGGTCGGCGGCCAGACGGCGGCTGAGCTCACGTTTCGTGGCGGAGTCCTCGGGGTCTTCCAGCAGCATGTCGGCCCAGGGCTTCAACGAGCCGAACTCGCGCGCCCAGTGCGGCTCGTTGCCGAGGAACCAGCCGATGAGGTTGGGATCGTCCTTTAGCGCAGCGACCTGCGAACGGGCGGCCTCGTCGGCGCTGCGCAGAAACTCGGGCGAGAAGACATCGGGGAAGTCCCAGGGGAAGGGGAACATCTTCTTCGTGGTCCAGCCGGAGAGAGGGAGGACATAGGGCATGCCGCTGGAAGTGGCCAACTGCTTGTCGGACCAGTTGGCGACGGTGTTGAAGCCCCAACTCTTCAGGCGCGCGGCGATGTTGGCGCCCCACAAGCGCGGCGCGTCGGGGCCGTAGCGCTCCATCACGTTAGCGAGGTGGAAGGAAACGTCTTTGCCCGGCGTGATCCAGGCCGGACCGGGGGCCGGCAGCTTCTCGTAGAGGAACTCGCGCCCGGTGACGCGGGTGGCGAAGCTGCCCTGGGTGAGGTTCACCAAGTCCATCCCCGCAGAGAAGAAGGGGTGGCCGTGCGGATCGATCAGGTACCAGCGGCCGGAGACCAACTCCGTTCGGAAGTAGCCGGTAGCCTTGAGCGTGCGCCGGGGATCTCCGCCGAGTGGGCAGAACGGAAACTGCGCCTGCTGGACCTGGTCCGTGTCCCACAGCTTGCGGAGTTCCTCCGGGGAGCGCGGCTTGCCGGGCCACTCTTCCGGAATCCACTGGCCGAAGCGGTCGATGACGGGCTTGCGATCGAGGATGTCATCGCCGTCGAGCGTGGAGACCAACGCCAGATTCGTGATGGCGAGCTGCGAATCTGCCGCCGGCTGCTTCATGCGGAATACAAGTTCTTCCACCTTTTCAAAAGTGAAGAGGCGCTGCGGCCAGGCCTTGTAGCCCAGCGGGTTTGTCGGGATCATCTCGCGTGTCTGGTAGAAGGCGTCGAAGGGGATGACGGCGCGGATCCGGAGATTGGGCAAGGGCTCCATAATCATCGATTTCACGGTGGCGCCATCGGAGAATCCGACTGAGAATGCCTCCAGCGAGGACGCGAGAAACTCGAAGCGAATCGCCTTCCAGGAGCGCCAGTTTCTGGGCCATGAGAGCTGCGCGACGGGGATGCGAAACTCGGGCTGCGCTTCGCCGCGGCGGAAGACGAAGCTGAGCGGCGCGGGCGCGGCCAGGGTGGCGGGCGCGCGGTAGTTCCAGAGCAGTTCGATATCGATGCCGCCGATGGCGTGGGTGTCGTGATAGGCAAAGCGGCCCGAGCCGGGCTCGTTCGGCTGCCCCCAGCCGCCGCTCATGGTGACTGGATAGCCGAGCTGATTCCAGCGGGCGATGCCGGCGTCCATGTCCGGCACGTTGAACGCGAGATGGTGGAAGCCCTCGCCGTGCCTGGCGATGTGGTCCTCATAGACATTGGGGCCTTTGAGAGGCTGGATCCACTCGAACGGCACCTTCATATGCCGCTGCCAACCGGTACGCATGTCGAAGGCCGCGGGGGAACCTTTGTAAGTCTTTCCGGTGAGGTCGGGATGCGTGACGGTAAACGCCGGGAAGCCGAGTTTCTGCCAGTAGGCGGAAACCGCGTCCAGGTCGCGGGCGATCAGTGCAAACTGGGTCACAGCTGGACCGGTCTTGGCGGGCGCTACCTCCGGTTCGGGATCATAGAAGAGACCCAGACAGAACTTACCTTGTGCCGAGGTATCAAAGAAGACGTAAGGAACCTTCCAGTTGTCGTCGTACTCCAGCACGCCCTGTTCGAGGATCTTCACGCCGAGGGACTGCAGACGGGCGGTTTCGACCTCCAATTCCTCGCGTGAGGACGTGCGATAGGCGAGCGAGAAGACGCCCGAACCGCGGCTCTTGAGGAACTCCGCCCAGGCGGAATCGCCGGAGACGGGCTGAATCCAATCGGCCCGGATGTTCGCGAAGCGCGCGGAGAGAGTACGGAACTCGTGGCTGCCCTTCTTTCCCCGGAATTGAACGGCAGAGGCTGTCAACGGCTCTTCGTCGCCGTCGTGGGGCACGTCTGTTTTCTGCCAGGCGGAAGCGACGCGCTCGACATCGTCCACCACCCAGAAGATGCGGGGCAGGGCCTGGTAAAAATCAGGGAGTTGGGCGGAGAGATTCGCGGCAAGGAAGAGAGCAAGAAAGGCTGGACGCATGGGCACCTCGCAAAGACAAGCGCCGGGCCAGGCCATGGCGGCCGTCTGGCTTCCGGCTCGACTATATCAGGTGTTTAGCTGTTCTTACCGGTAACACCATTGACAATCAAAACCCGATCTTACATGATGAGGACGCTTCAGTTGGAAAGCCTTTCACCAGGCGGCAGTCACGCGTTCAGCCGCTGGTTCTACGGCGGCTGGGACAGCGCGCATACGGACCGAGCCAAGCGAAAGGACCGGACGTTGAGGCATCCGGAGCTGATTGTTAATCAACAGTGTCCGGCTATCGCTCCAGAGCCAGCTGACAACCCCTGTTCTGTTATAGGGATAGGTGGGCCGTTTCAGTTTTTCGATTTGAACTTCCAGCGGCGGTTTTGGCGTCCGTCCGGTCTTCTCAGCGCGGCCTCCGACGATAGGGCATGCATACCGGCCGCCTCGTCTTCACCCATCTGATGGATCACTTCCCACCCTACGAGTTCCAGACGTGGGTTGCACTCTACGGCGGCAATTACAAACTCCGTGGCTTGCCCTGCCTCGATCAGTTCCTTTGTCTCGCTTTTGCTCGATTGGTCTTTCGCGAGAGTCTCCGCTCCGTTCAGGACAGGCTCTATCACATCAGCTTTCGTGGCAAGGTCTCGAGGTCCACGCTGGCAGATGCCAACGAGTCCGACGACTGGCGGATCTGCGCTGACTTCGCGCCGGTGCTCATTCACACCACACGACCGAGGCACGCCGGCGAGTCGCCTGGCTTCGACCTCGAGAACACGGTATTGGCGTTGGACTCCACCACGATTGACCTCTGCCTGTCGGTGTTCCCATGGGCCAGGAAAAGGGGAGGGACGCGTCGCCGGACGTTTTGCCGACCCCTTGCTCGTGAAGGAGGGTGCCGGCTTGATTAGCTCGCCATGTGAACTCCCATCGCTGCGGGAAGACCGCCCGCTGCCCAACTCGCCGGTGATCGGCGGCGGGCAGGATCTGCGGAAGCTCTTTGGAATCGGCCGCGGCCCGCGCCCCCGGTATCGGCGCGCACGAGTATCGTTGAAGTTGACTGGTTCGAAGGAGCAGATCATGCGAATCTCATTTCTGCCAGCTTTGGTCCTGGCGCTCTCGGCTCCCCTCGCGGCCGCTGATTGGCGTCTGGTCTGGTCCGATGAGTTCGACGGGAAGGGCGCACCGGACGAAACCAGGTGGACCTACGCAGAGGGGTTCAGCTCTAACAACGAGGCTCAGTACTATACGAAGGCCCGGCCGGAGAACGTCCGCATCGAGAATGGAATGCTGGTGATCGAAGCGCGCAAGGAGCAGTTTGAGAACCGGTTCTTCCGCAACGGCAGCAAAGTGGCAAAAGAGCGGCAAAGGACGGCCGAATATACGTCGGGCCGCCTGATGACGGAGGGCAAGGCCTCCTGGAATCACGGGCGTGTCGAAGTGCGCGCGAAGCTCCCTGCGGGCCGCGGCACGTGGCCGGCGATCTGGATGCTGGGGACAAACCGCGAAGATGCCGGCTGGCCGAAGTGCGGTGAGATCGACATCATGGAGCACGTCGGGTACGACTCCGGCGTGATCCACGCCAACATCCACACGCAGACGTACAACCACATGAAGAAGACAAACAGGGGCGACAAGATTGTGGTCGAGAACCCTTCGGGGACCTTCCATATCTATGCGGTAGAGTGGACCGCCGAACGCATGGAGTTCTTCGTAGACGACAAGAAGTACTTCACCTATGCCAACGAGAAGACGGGAACCGGAGCGTGGCCCTTCGACAAGCCCTTCTACCTGATCCTGAACGTCGCGATTGGCGGCATGTGGGGCGGCCAGAAAGGCATCGACGACAGCATCTTTCCGCAGCGGATGGAAGTCGACTACGTCCGCGTGTACCAATAGAGTATGGCTTTCCGGCGCAGAGACTTCCTGGCGGCCGCGGGCGGCGCGACAATCGGCTCGATGACCGCGGCGGCACCGCGGCGGCCCAACATCCTTTTTCTCTTCCCGGACCAACTCCGCCACGACTTCGTGGAGCCCTCCGCGAGCATCCCTGTTCGGACTCCCACACTGAAGCGCCTGACCGCAGAGGGCGTGCGATTCACGCAGGCCGTGACGCCAGCACCGCTGTGCGCGCCGGCACGCGCTTGCCTCGCCTCCGGCATGGAGTACGACGGCTGCCGCGTGCCGACCAATCAGCAGAACTATCCGCTGGATCAGCCGACCTTCTACCAGTTGCTCAGGAACAGCGGTTACCACGTGATCGGCTGCGGCAAGTTCGACCTCCACAAGCCGGAGCTCGATTGGGGGCTGGACGGCAAGCGCACGATCCGCGAATGGGGCTTCTCCGACGGCATCGACAACGAGGGCAAACACGACGCGACCAGGGCCTACACGCGCAACGGCCGCCCCATGGGGCCCTTCATGGCGTACCTGGAAAAGCTCAACATGGCCAAGGCGCACGTGGAGGATTACGAGAATCGCAAAGGGCACGGCGCCACATTCCCCACGCCGCTCAGTGACGAGGCGTATGGCGACAACTGGATCACGCGGAACGGCCTCTCCCTGCTCGACGCCGCACCCCAAGATAAGCCGTGGTTCATGCAGGTCAACTTCAACGGGCCCCATGATCCCTGGGACATCACGGCGAGCATGGAGAAACGCTGGCGGGGCGTGCGTTTCCCTCAGCCGAACCGCTGCGATCAACTGACGCCGGCGAACCACGAACTGGTCCGGCAGAACTACGCGGCGATGATCGAGAACATCGACCGGCGCGCCGGCGAGTTGATCGACAAAGTGAAGCAGCGCGGCGAACTGAACGACACGCTGATCGTCTTCTCCAGCGATCACGGCGAAATGCTGGGCGATCACAACCTATGGGCCAAGCGGCATCCGTTCCAGGGCTCGGCCGGCGTTCCGCTGGTGGTTTGGGGAAAGGACGTCCGCAAGGGCATAACCAGTGGCGGCCCGGCCACCACGCTGGATCTGGCGGCGACCTTTCTCGATTATGCGGGCGTCGATAAACCCGCGAAGATGGATAGCCGGTCGCTGCGGCCGCTGCTGACAGGGAAGACGAACGCAGTGAGGGAGTACGCGCTCTCCGGCATGGACAAGTGGCGCCTGGTGATGCAGGGGCAGTACAAGTATGTTC
>CAYVDY010000323.1:0-7968 GCA_964450255.1 uncultured Candidatus Solibacter sp.
CCCAGGGAGAGACCGGTTTTGCCCGAGCCGGTCAGGCCCACGCAGACGGCGTGGGTGACGAGTTCCTTGCTGTCGTAAAGGAGGGTATCGGTGGTGTCTTTGATCCGGCCGAGGTAGAAAGCGCCGAGCTACTCGTAATCCTGCATGGGCCTTATTCGAGCGGCCTCTGCTCCTCGTTGCTATCCAGATCCTTGTCCTTCAGGCGGCCGCGCTCACGCAGGGCTTTGCGGAGAAGGTATTCCATCTGTCCGTTGAGGGAGCGCAAGTCATCGTCGGCCCACTTCTTCAGCGCGTTCAGAACGTCGCCGTCGATACGAACCAGGAATGACTTGCGCTCAGCCACGGCTTCTCTTTAGTGGTGCAGAGTTCCGGCGTTGACCACCGGCTGGGCCGCCGATTCCGAGCACAGGACCACGAGGAGGTTCTGCACCATGGAGGCGCGCTGCTCGCCATCGAGAGTGACTACGTTCTTCTGCGACAGCGCATCCAGCGCCATCTCCACCATCCCCACCGCCCCTTCCACGATCTTCTGCCGGGCGGCGATGACTGCCGAAGCCTGCTGGCGGCGGAGCATGGCGGCGGCGATCTCCGGCGCGTAGGCCAGGTACGAGAGCCGCGCCTCGATCACTTCGACGCCGGCTACGGCCAGGCGGTCGTGGATCTCGGTCTTCAACTGGCCGGCGACTTCAGCCGTGTGGCCGCGCAGGGAGACAACGTGATCTTCATGCGTATCGTAGGGGTAGGCCGTCGCCAGATTGCGGACGGCTGCTTCGCTCTGCACATGGACGTAGTTCTCGTAGTTGTCCACCTGGAACATGGCGTCCGCGGTATCCACAACTTTCCACACCACTACCGCGGCGATCTCGATCGGGTTGCCGTCCTGATCGTTCACCTTCAGTTTCGATGTCTCGAAGTTCCGCACGCGGAGCGAGATGGCCTTCTTCGTGTAGAAGGGATTGGCAAACTTGAGGCCGGGCTCCACCACCGTGCCGACGTACTTCCCGAACAGGGTCAGCACCACCCCATTGTTCGGCTGCACAGCGAAGAAGCCGCACATGCAGACAATATCGATCACCCATACTGCGATCCAGGCGATGATCGCCGCAACCGGTTTCTCGCCGTACTCGGCGGTCTTGACTGCATGGACGATCCCCCAGAGAGGCACCGCCAGCATCGCCAACGTAAACAGCAACATCGGGATGCCCGACATGGCCGTGATGACTTTCTCTTTCAACATCGAAACCTCCGCTATTAAAGTGATATCATATTGATACCGCCCTGGCAAGCAAAATCGATGCGTGTCGGCTACTCTAACTAGTCATGAAGTGGACTAGAGCTGAATTCCTGGCAGGTGTCACGGCTAGCGCCATGCAAGGCCCTGGACCGGCGGCGGACCTAGGCAGTCTGCACGGTGAAGTGGCGGAGTTCGCCGCGGGGCATGGGTACGCCTACTCCTTTGGGGACGGGCGCATTGCGGGCTTTGCGGAGTTTCAGAAGCGGGGCCGCGCGAAGATTCTCGAGCTGCTGCACTACGAGCCGGTGGAGACTCCGGCGAACGCACAGGTGATCGAGCGGACGGACTGCGGGTCGTACTTTCGGGAGCGGATCACGTTCGCCACCACGCCCCAGTTTCGGGTTCCAGCCTACGTACTGATTCCGAAAGAGGGCAAGAGACCGCTGCCGGCCATCGTGGATTTACACTCGCACGGCGGGATGTTCCTGTTCGGGAAAGAGAAGGTCGTCGATCTGGGGACGAATCATGCGGCGATGACCGGATACCACAAGGAAAACTATGACGGCCGACCCACGGCCACTGAGCTGGTGAAGCGCGGCTACCTGGTGATCTCGATCGACGCGTTCGCGTTTGGCGAGCGGCGGTTGCTGCTGGATGCCGACGCACGCTACGGGCGTGACCGGGCGAAGTTCAGCGTGGAAGATGTCCGGTATTTGAATCGCCAGTGCGCTTCAAAGGAAGAGACTCTGATGAAGGAGCTGGCGCTGGCGGGGGCAACGTGGCCGGGGATCGTGTTCTGGGACGACATGCGGACTGTGAGCTACGTGGCATCGCGGCCCGATGTCGATCCCAAGCGGATCGGCTGCGTCGGCATTTCCATGGGCGGCTACCGGTCTCTGTTTCTCTCCGCGCTGGATCAGCGGATTCGCGCCGGTTGCGTCACGGGCTTCATGTCCACAGTGCGGCCGATGATGCGAGCGCATATCGATACGCACTCGATGATCCACTTCCTGCCGGGGCTGCACCGGTATCTGGACTGGCCGGACGTGGCGGCGCTGACGGCGCCGCGCGCGCTGATGGTGCAGCAGTGCAGCCGCGACGGGCTGTTTCCCTTGGAGGGCATGAAGGCCGCGGTGGCGGGGATTGGACGGTCGTTCGACAAGGCCGGATACTCCGCGAATTTCGCGGGCAGGTTCTACGACGCGCCGCACCGGTTTACACTAGCCATGCAGGACGAAGCATTTTCCTGGCTCGATCAGAAACTGGAGAACACATGAGCACCACACAGAACGCCGCCTGGCTTCTTGCGTCCCGGCCTGCGGGGCTTCCCACAGCCGCGAATTTCGAATGGCGCGAGACGACGCTGCCTTCGCTGGCCGAGGGCCAGGTGAAGGTACGGAACATCTGGCTGTCGATCGACCCGACCAACCGGATCTGGATGAACGACGCCGACAGCTACCTGCCGAAGATTCAATTGGGCGAGGTGATGCGGGGCATTTGTATCGGGCGCGTGGAGGAATCCCGCGACGCGGGATTTCAGCCGGGCGATGTGGTGCAGGGCTTGCTGGGCTGGCAGCGATATTACGTTGGTCCGGCGCAGGGGCTCTCGAAGATGCCGCCGATCCCGCTGCCGCTGAGCGCGCATTTCGGGCTGCTGGGGCATATCGGCTTGACAGCGTATTTCGGCCTGACCGATGTGGCGCAGGCAAAGGCGGGCGAGACGCTGGTGGTGTCGGCGGCGGCGGGCGCAGTGGGATCGCTGGCCGTCCAGATCGGCAAGAATCTCGGGATGCGCGTGGTGGCCATCGCGGGCGGCCCGGAGAAGTGCCGGTGGGTGCAGGAGGAGCTTGGGGCCGACGCGGTGATCGACTACAAGGCGGAAGATGTGGCCGCGGGTTTGCGGCGAACGTGTCCGGACGGCATTGATGTGGATTTTGAAAACGTGGGCGGGCGGACGCTGGACGCCGTGCTGGAGCGGATCAATCTGGGGGCGCGGATCGCGCTGTGCGGGATGATCTCGCAGTACAACGCGACGGGGCCGGAGCCGGGGCCATCCAATCTGGCCCACCTGCTGATGCAGCGCGGCCGGATGCAGGGGTTCATCGTGTTGGACTACCTGGGACGCGCGCGAGAGGCGGCGGAGAAGCTGATCGGCTGGCACATGGCGGGCAAGATGAAGTACCGGCTGGATGTATCCGACGGGCTGGAGATGGCGCCCGCGGCGCTGGGCAAGCTGTTTACGGGCGCCAACACCGGCAAGGTACTGGTGAAAGTCAGCGACGAATAGCGGGGAGGCCTGCGCTTACTGCTAGCCGATGACAGCGCGCAGGCGCCCGCGGCAGGCATTCAAACGTTGTACGGCTTCCTCGCGCGAGACGCCGAGTTTGCCCATCACGATGGCGGTGCGAACATTGCGGCCGGAGTCCTCCAGGAGTGCGGCCGCCTTTTCACGATCCACGCCCGTGACCGCCATGACGATACGCTGTGCGCGATCCACGAGCTTTTCGTTGCGTGGCTGCACATTCACCATCAGGTTCGAATAGACGTAGCCAAGCCGGATCATCGCCCCGCTGGACAACATATTCAGCACGAGCTTCGTCGCAGTACCGGACTTGAGCCGCGTGGAACCGGTGATCACCTCCGGGCCGGCGAGCGGTTCGATGGGGATGCGCACCTGAGCCGAGATCGGCGAGTTCGGGGAACAGACCAGCCCGACCGTCACCGCGCCCAGCCTGTTGGCGGCGTCGATCGCGCCCAGCACGTAAGGCGTGCGGCCACTGGCAGCGATGCCCACCAGCACGTCTTTCGCCGTGAAGCCGTGCGCCAAAAGGTCCTGCGCTCCGGCGCCGGCCGAATCCTCACTGCCCTCGATGGCGGAGCGCAGCGCAGGCTCTCCACCGGCGATCAGGCCGACCACGAGATCCGGCGGCACGTTGAAGGTAGGCGGACACTCGCTGGCGTCCAGCACGCCCAGGCGGCCGCTGGTTCCCGCGCCGGTATAGAACAGCCGGCCGCCATTGAGCATCGCGGCGGCTATAGCGTCGACGGCTTCGGCAATGCGGGGCAACTCTCGTTCAACGGCTTCGGCTACCTTGCGATCTTCGCTGTTGATGACGGCGAGCATCTGCTGGGTAGACAGAGTGTCGAAGTTGATGGACGCGGAATTGATTTGCTCAGTGAGGACGTGGCTGAGATCTAGGGGCGTCGTCATAAGATGAAGAGGATCCCAATGAACCGATCCTCAGTGTACTCGAATCTCACACTTCTGTTCCTTGCCAGTTTGTTCGCTCAGGCTGCGCAGACCTGGACCGTGCGGCTGGAAGAACCCACCGGAATCGAACGCCGCGACGGCGAGATCGTGCGCGTACCATTGGCGAAGATTCGCGGACATCGGGCCGGGTACCGTGTCACGAATGCAGCGGGCCAGGAGCTTGCATGGCAGGTATTGGGTCAGGAACTGCTCTTCCCAGCGACCCTGATCGGCGGGCAGATGGCCGAGTATCGGGTCAGTTGCTGTGAGACGGTGCCGGGCGAGTTCCCGCCAAAGGTTTCGGCGCGGCTGCTGCCATCGGGCCGGATCGAGATGGCAAACGCACGGCTGCGCATCATCGTTGAAGCCGCCACGGGCCGCATCGTGGAGGCGTATCCATTGCTGGCCGGGCCGCAGCGGTCTCTGAATCTGGTGGAGACAACACCCGACCAGCGCGACAAAAACGATATCCACGCCACCCGGCCGAAGGTCACGGGACCGCCGTCGCCAGTGGCCGGACCCAACGAGGGCTGGTCCGCGCTGAGCGGCGCGGTGAAGCTGACCGAGGGTTCGATCCAAGGCGGCCCCCTGGCGGTGCGCGTGGCGGCGGCGGGCTGGTCAATGGAACTGACGGCGGACAGCTCTGCGCTGGTGTGGCGCGCCTCCAAGGGCTTCCGCTTCGCCAGCGTGAGTGCGCTGCCGCACGTACCGTTCGACCGGTTCGTGGACTGCGGCGAATACCGGTGGCCGACCGGGCCTGGCAGCGGCGAACCGCCGGATCACAACATCGCCGCGCGTACGTGGAAACGGGCGCCGGGCGGCTGCTTCGTGTACTACACAAAGGCGGAGAATTACGGGGCATTCGGCGTGGTGGCGCTGGACGACTCGCTGGAGTGGACTGGCGCTGGCACCAGCCGTTTTGAGGGGCGCTCGGCGAAGCCGGAGTCATCCGTGGCGCTGATCTTCCCGGCGTGGCAGGGCAACAACACCGTGCTGGCAGCCCGGGCCGACGCCCGGCGCGCGCGGCAACCGGTGCTGGTGCGCGTGGATCAGCCGGTTGAGAAGGCGGTGCAAATCGAGAGTCCCGCCACCAGGCTGGATCCGCCCAAGGTGCTCGCCGCCGCCGGGCAGCCCGACCCATTCCGGCGGAGCACGCTGCCGCTGGATGGCGAGTGGGAGCTGGCCTTCGGCCCCAAAGGCGAGGGTCCGAAATCGGAGTGGCGCAAGGTGCAGGTACCCGGCTCAGCGCATTTGCAATGGCTCCCGCCCGCGCAGATCTACTCGCGCGAAGCCAACTGGGTTTCGTATCAGGAGTGGTGGTATAAGCGGACTTTCGAACTGCCGGCGGGCTTCGTCAACCAGCGCGTGCGGCTGGAGTTTGACGCCACCGACTACTACGCCGAAGCCTATCTGAACGGCAAATGGCTGGGCCGGCACGAGGGATACATCGATCCGTACTCCTACGACGTGACGCCGTTCGTCAAGCCCGGCGAAAAACATGAGCTGCGAGTGCGCGTCTGGACGCCTGTCCATTACTACTGGAAGCACCGCCCGTACACAGTGAAGGGCTCCTACGGCGGCGTGGATCAGAAGCCGGACGACATCACCGCGCTCGGGATCACGCGTAGCGTAAGGCTCACCGCGGGGGCGCCGGAACGGATCACGGAGGTGGCCGTGGCCTCCCGGCTTCGACCTGCCGGCGCGGCCGAGGTGGCGGTGAATCTCGAAGCGGAAGGGCTCGGCGAGGGCTCGGAATACGTCTGGCAGCTCACGCTGAAGCCCCGCGGTTTTCAGGGCGAGTCCGTACAGGTGACAGCCGCCGCACCGTCCGAAGCGGCACGCTTGGTGATCCCGGTGAAGAACGCCAGGCTGTGGTGGACATGGGATTTGGGCGCGCCTAGTCTCTACACGCTGGAGACGCGTCTGCTGGACGGCAGTGGCCGCGTGCTGGACGCGCGGACCGAATCGATCGGCATCCGCGAAATTCAGCGCCGCGCGGACCAGTTCTACCTCAACGGCAAGCGCATCTTCCTGCGCGGTACCAACACTTACGCCAATCTCTGGCTCTCCGAGATGACGCGCGAGAAGTACGCGCGGGACCTGGACGTGATCGGCAGGATGAACGTGAACCTGGTCCGCATCCACTGCCACTTCGAGAATCCGGAGTTCTACGACTTGGCGGACGAGCGCGGTCTGCTGATCTGGCAGGACTATCTGGAAGCCTGGTATCCAGAGGACACGGATTTCTCCCGCCGTGCCGCTGAACTGTTCGACAATCACATCCGCATGGTGCGCAATCACGCCTCCATCGCCGTCTGGGCGCCCAGCGATGAAGAGAGCCTGGAGAACTATCGCGACCTCACCAAGCACCTCTATGCCCGCCCCAAACTCCTGGACCCGCAGGACCGCCCCGTGCAGCGCTCTACCGGCCGCTGGGGCGATTCGCACATTTACCACGGCTGGTACGACGGCTCCATCTGGGACTACACGAAGATGGACGAGAATCTGGTGACCGAGCTTGGCGCCACCGCTCTTCCAGCCAGAGAATCACTCGACAAATTCCTGCCGGGCAAGTGGCCGATTCCAGCGTTCGCCGACGACTGGTCGTACCACCGGCTCCAGGTGCCGGAGGCGCGGATGGCCTGGGGGGACCTGGACAAGCAGGCTCCGGAGCAGTTGATCGCAAAATCGCAAGATTATGCCGCGCGCCTGTTCCAGATCTCGTTGGAACGGACGCGGCGGCGGAAGTCCGAAGGCGCAGGGGGAATCTTCCACTTCTTCGCGATTGATTTCTGGCCCTCCGTGACGATGGCCGCAATCGACTTCTACCGTGTGCCGACCAAGGTCGCCGAGGTGGTACGCCGCAGTTTCGAGCCTGTGGCTGCATTGTTTGACTACGACCGGGCGGAGTGGCGCAGCGGAGAGGCTGTGAGAGTGGGCGTCTGGGCAGTGAACGACACGTACACGCCGTACCCGTCCGCGCAGTTGAACTGGCGCGTGGAAAACGCCGCTGGCCAAGTCCAGGGCAAGGGTAGTTTCCCGAAAGCGATCGGCGCGGACTCGTCGGCACTGGCGGGCACGGCAGAGTGGCGGGCGGGCGTTCCAGGTGCCTACCGGATGGTGGTTGAGGTGATCGAGAAGGGAAAGCGGATCTCTGAAAACGTCTACGAGTTCAGCGTCGTGTAAAGAAGCGAAAAATTCTGTGTGAAGGTTGCGTGCAGCCCTCGCATCCGGTCAGATTCAGGCGTAGAATCTGAAGCGATGATCTTCTTAGCCTTGTGCCTCGGCTTGGGCCTGTTCATCTGTTTGCGCCACGCTCTCACGCATGGACGGCGCGGACGCCGCTGGGCCGGTTTCTGATAACTCCCGTAAGAACACGAAAGGCGGCCCCCTGAGGGAGCCGCCTTTTTCCGTTGAACCAGAGAGTCGCGCCTAGGAGTCTGTCGGAGATAGGCTCCTCCGCTCAGCGGCGCAAGGCACGGCC
>CAYVDY010000324.1:0-7957 GCA_964450255.1 uncultured Candidatus Solibacter sp.
TACAAGCCCACGCCCGACGTCGCCCTCAAGTTCGACTACGTCTTCAACCGCAACGCGAGCACAGTGGTTCGCCCGATCAATGGAATCAATCTTGGCATTGGATGGTGGTTCTAGTGAAACTCCTTGGACTAGTTCTTCTCGGCGCCTCGGCATTTGGGCAGGATCAGGCGACGCGCAAGGCCGACCGCGTGATCTCGATCGTCGCCGAGCGCTTCGCTTTCAATCCTTCGAAGATCACGGTGAAGCAAGGCGAGCTGATTGAGTTCGTCTTGACGAGCGACGACACGGACCACGGGTTCCGTATTCCCAGTGCGGGCATCGATGTTGCAATTCCGCAATCCAGCAAGGGTGAGGCGCGGGTGCGATTCGTCGCCCAGGAGAAGGGTACCTTTGCGTTCGAGTGCTCGAGGCCGTGCGGCGCGGGACACAACCTGATGCGCGGCACGATTGTTGTCAAATGAGGACCTCGATGAGAAGACTCTGGCCGCTGGCCGCGTTTCTCGGCGTGAGTTTCAGCCAGAACGGACGCCCGCCTGCGCTGCCGGGCAGTCCGCTTGTGGGGATTACCGCCGCAGAGCAGGAGATGTTCCGGCTGGGCCTGGAGGACTTCACGGAGGTCGAGACCGCCGAGGACGGTCTGGGTCCGGCATTCAACGGGACGAGTTGCGCGGTGTGTCACAGCGTCCCGGCAATCGGCGGAATCAGTACGATGACCGAAGTCCGCGCCGGCCACCGCGACGAGAACGGGAAGTTTACGGCATTGCATGGCGGCACGCTGTTCCACTTGTTTTCGACGCCGCCTCATCGCTGCCAGGTTCAGATCCCGCCGGAGGCGAACGTGATTGCGCGGCGTGCCCCAATTCCTGTTTTCGGCGCCGGACTATTGGAGGCGATCGCCGACGAGACGATCCTCGCTCTGGAGGATCCAGACGATCGCGATGGCGATGGCGTTCGTGGGCGCGCAGCGAGAATCACTGACGTTGCGACGAGGCGCGAGCGCATTGGCCGGTTTGGATGGAAGGCTCAGCACGCGACTCTACTTGGTTTCTCTGGTGACGCCTATCGAAACGAAATGGGCATCACGAACGACCTCTTCCCGGACGAAGTGGCACTGGGAGTCGATCCGGAACGAATGAAGCTTTGCACTCCGAAGAGTGGAATAGAGGACGTTCGCGATCGAAGAACTGGGCTGCGCGGCATCGACAATTTTGAGAGCTTCATGAGGCTTCTCGCGCCGATCGAGCGCGGGTCGATCGATGATTCCGTGCGGGCAGGTGAGGCGGTCTTTCGGACCATCGGCTGCGCTTCGTGCCACATACCCGTGCTGACCACCGGGCCCAATGCCAATCCGGTGTTTGATAGGAAGCCGATTGCCCTCTTTTCGAATCTGTTGCTTCACGACGTTGGCACCGGCGATGGAATCGAGCAGGCCGGGGCTACTGGAGAAGAGATTCGGACTCCCGCGCTGTGGGGACTTCGTTTCCGACGCCCGTTGTTGCACGACGGCAGCGCTGCGACACCAGAAGAGGCGATATTCCGGCACGCACGGGAAGCGTCAGGCGCCACCGAGCGGTATCGGTTTCTCCTTCCATCCCAACAGCGCCAACTTCTGGCCTTTCTCAATTCACTTGGATTTGGTGGGGGAGCGGCGGGAAAGACTGGGTCGCGACCACCTCACACCTGACTGCGACCAAGCCCACGTGGTGTCTCAGAATCGGAGACCATCAGGTTTAGATGCTCTCCGGGTACTATCAATCCGTCCATAGTGGCCGGTCGTTTTACGATTCACGTGCGCCGGGCAAGCAGATCGGGAATATCGGGGCGACGCCCGCTGGCTCACGTCTTCAGTCAAATCGTCGAGTGCGATCTCAAACCGTTAAAAAGGCCACGCCAGCCCGGGCGATCCCCTTCAAGATTCCCAGGCCCTCAGATTCGGTACCCGTGTTGAACTGGTCCCCCTCGTGGTCTACGGCATTGCTGACCATGGCGACAACTGCCACGTTGGACCGGCGCGCGGTCGCGAACGCGAACAGAGAGGCCGCCTGCATCTCTACAGCGAGTGCACCCTCGGCGCCCCAGCGCCGAATCTCATCCTCGGATTCCCGGTAGGGTGCATCCGTTGTCCACACGCGGCCTGAACGAACCTCCCAGCCTGTGGAGTTCAACTCGCGTGTGAAGTGCGACCCAACCGGGCTCGGGCAATCGACTTCCGAGGCTGGCGGTAGATAGTGAAATGACGTTCCCTCGTCTCGGATGGCCGACGTCGCCACGACCAGGCAGGGCAAAGGCAGGTCCGGAGCGATCCGGCCAGCTGAGGTCAGTCCAACGATCAGCTGTGCGCCTGCGGCGTGCAATTGCTCTGCAACAAGGACGGCATACGGCCCGCCGATCGTGCGGGCGATGATCCCGATCTCAATCCCATCGAAATCCACCGTGTACATAGTCGTATGAAAGCAGGCCCACCGGTCGAATCGGCGAGCGATTCCGTTAGCAACTAACCAGTCGGTGAGATCCCCGTCAAATTCGAGCACACAGATTGACGGAACCGGCCCCTCTGCATGGCCACGAAGAGTGCGGACTGACTCCATGAGAGCCTCAGGCGTGAAGGCCGATGGTGATTGTGGGTCATGGTTCAGGAGAGGCAGTCGGGAACGATACGGCATGTTCCTCTATGCTACGCATGCGTTACGACAGATCGCTGCCTTTATCCGCACTATGAGTATGAGAGTTTGCGAGTTGCCGGTGCGACGCGGAGTTCACACCGGCGTGATCGCCAGATACATCCTGATGTTCTCCCAAGTTCGATTCAGCCACATGAACCAGAGTGATACGCGCCACGAGACTGTTTGCCGACCATGGACAGTCCGCCGTCAGAGTGGAGGCAACTCCACCCGAGAAGGTCATCCTCCGCTAGTCGGCGGCTTGCTGTTGGAATCCGTGGCGTCTCCCTATCAAGAGTCGTCGAAAGTGCGCCGTCACCTGCGCCCTGCCGTGATGTTGCTCAGAGGGAGCCGAACTGGAACAGTGGGCCGGGCAGCGCACGCCGGAAGTGAGATGTCTCGGGTGTCTCACCCGCACGTCGATGGGCGGACCCGAGCCGAAATATCGGGGCTCGTAGAGAAGCACCTGGGTAAACAGTTCTGACAGTGAGAGATGCAGGACGGGTTTGGCGCTTGCAGGTAATCGGTAACTGCTGATCAGCAATTCCGAGCTTCTGCGACTCCACTCAATCTGACGCCAGGAGACAGCGTGGTAAGTCTGCCAATCGGGTTTGGGTTCTTGACTGACCACACTACTTGAGTATATTGTGAATTACTTGATCAGGTGGGCACAGGCTACGTCAACACTGGGGTCACACCGTTTGTCGTTGGGACGTTCCGGCGACGCGCCGGAGGTCGAATTGGTCCGAGCCAGAGAAGGAAGGTATTCAGTTCGCGATGCGCATCCTCAATCAATTCGGCAACCGCAGTCTCGTTGTTGCCTCTTCACTCGCCATTTCGATAGCTGCCATCGCGATGACATCCTGCGCGGGCAGAGGCTCAGGGCCTGGTACGCCAGCGCAGCCGGAAACCAACTCTGCGCAAGCGCCGGAACGCGTCGAACCGTGGACGACCGACCGGCTGGTCCAAGCCGACGAGTTGGCCAAAATCGTCTCCAACCAAACTGCCGGGAATCCGCTCATTCTTTACGTTGGGCCGGCAGTTCTCTATCGGCGAGGCCATATACCGGGTGCGAAGTATGTCGGGCCAGCCTCGGAGCTGGATGGACTGAACGCCCTCAAAACAGCGGTACAGGGTGTCGGGAAGGACACGCAGATATTCGTCTACTGTGGCTGCTGTCCCTGGAATGTGTGTCCCAATGTTCGCCCGGCCTTCACGAAACTCCAGGAATTGGGATTCACGAATGCGAAGGTCTTGCATCTTCCCAACAACATGCGTCAGAACTGGGTCAACAAGGGTTATCCGGTCGAGAAAGAAAAACAATGATGTCGCAGCGGTCCGCCAATCGCCGCTACAAGAGCGCTATCTACGAACAGTTCTCACGGCTTGGCAAGGCCATGTCGAATCCAAGCCGGCTGGAACTGCTCGACTTGCTCTGTCAGGGCCCCCGAACGGTAGAGGTCCTCGCCAAGGAGGCCGGATTGGGTCTTGCGAACACCTCGCAGCACTTGAAGGCCCTACGCGAGGCCCGGCTCGTGGCCGCCGAGAAAGAAGGGTTGTTCGTCACCTACCGCCTGGCGGACGATGAGGTCTGTCGGTTCTTCCGATCACTCCGAATTCTGGCGGAGTCCCGGCTGGCCGAAATCGGGGAAATCACTCGCCGTTTCATGGAATCGCGCCAGGGCATGCTACCGGTGAACCGCAAGGAACTGCTCGCCAAAGTACGTGATGGCGGGGTGACTGTCCTCGACGTGCGTCCGCCCGAGGAATATCTTGCCGGGCATCTCCCTGGTGCCCTGTCGGTCCCCCTGAAAGAGCTGGAGCGCCGCCTGGCTGACCTGCCGCACGACCGGGAGATCGTGGCCTACTGCCGCGGCCCCTACTGCGTGCTCGCGATTGAAGCCGTTGAGATGTTGCGGGCGCATGGCTTCACGGCGTTTCGGCTGGAGGAAGGCGTTTCCGACTGGCATGCGATGGGATTGCCGGTGGCCATCGGCATGGAGAGGTCTGGGCACGTGCGCGACCGGCTTGTTAAGCGGAGTTCTTCGGTCCGATGACGAAGAACGACAACGACTATATGAGCCTCAGATTGGACTTCTAAGCAGGATGAGGAGCTCCGAATCATGAATGCAGGTAGCAGGCGAGTAGTGGTTGTAGGCGGTTCCTTCGGCGGTGTGAACGCGGCGATTGCGCTTCGCAAGAAACTCCCGCGCAATGCGGAGATTACCTTGATTTCGCGCGATGCAGAGTTCACGTTTATCCCAACACTGCCTTCAGTGATCATGGGCTGGCGCGATGGGTCAAAATTGCAGGTCCCCTTGAACGGACTCCTCAACCGTCATCGCATCCAGTTCATTCACGGCGAGGTCACCGAGCTTGATCCCCAGGTATGTGAAGTTCGCACGAAGGTTCATACTTTGCCATACGACGCATGTGTCATCGCCTCGGGCGCGGAACTGGACTATGCCGCCGTGCCGGGGCTGGGTCCCGCTGGTGGGCACACCTACTCGACCTTCACAGTGAGTGAGGCTGTGGCGGCAAGGGAGGCGCTCGCCCGAGTCCTTGCCGCAGATCGAGGGCGCATCGTGATAGGCGCGGCGGCAGGGGCAAGTTGCATCGGGCCAGCGTACGAGCTCGCCATGATGATCGATACGGTTCTCAAGCGAGCACGAAAACGGCACCAGTTTTCCATCACATTTGTCACGCCGGAGCCGTTTCTGGGCCACTTCGGGGTCGATGGCATTGGAGCCTCGCCCACGATGGTTCGGGACGAGTTCGCGAACCGCCACATCGAGCCGGTCGTGAATGCCCGGATCGCCGAGGTTCTGGCGGACAGAGTGGTGCTTTCAGACAAATCGGAGCACAGCTTCGACTTTGCACTCGTCATTCCCGCTTTTCTTGGCAGCCCATTTGTCCGCGGAGTGGACGGGCTCGCCAACCCAAGAGGCTTCGTTGCGGTCACTCCCCAACTCGCCAGCACGAAGTTCGCAAATATCTACGCGGCTGGAGTGGCTGTGGCCATCGCTCCTCCGAGAGCCACGCCCATACCGGTCGGCGTTCCCAAGACCGGACACATGACCGAACTGATGGCGCAAGCTGCCGCCTACAACATAGCCGCGGAATTCTCGGGCGGCGCCAAAGTGGACGGGATGACGATACCCTCCACCTGCATCGCGGACGCGGGCGACACGGCCTTCTACATGTTCGCCGACCCATTCCTTCCGCCGCGCAACAAGGTGAGCGTGAAGCGCGGCAAGTGGGCGCGATACCTGAAACTCGCCTTTGAGCGATACTATCTTGCCCGCCTCCGGCACGATCTGCCGCCATTACATTTCGGGTGGTGATTCCGCCAGCAAGGAAATGGAGCACAATGCCAACCGCCCAGCGCATCTATCTTGATTTCAACGCAAGCACTCCCGTGGCTCCGGAAGTGGCCGCTGCCATGCAGGCAGTCCTTGAGGCGCCATTCGGTAATCCATCCAGTGACCATTGGGCCGGCGAGATCGCTCGCCAAGCGGTTGAAGAGGCGCGCGCAATGGTGGCCGGTCTTCTCGGCTGCGAGGTCAGCGAGGTCGTCTTCACGGGCGGTGGCAGCGAAGCCAACAATCACGCCCTGAAGGGCGTGTTCTTCGCCACGCACGCCGCACAGCCCCACATCATTACCACGCAAGTGGAACATCCGGCCATCATCAATCCGTGTCGTTTCCTGGAACGACTTGGCGCGACAGTCAGCTATTTGCCTGTAGATCGTTACGGGCGCGTGGACCCCGACGACGTGCGACGTGCGTTGACGCCCGGTACGATTCTCATCTCAGTGATGCACGCCAACAACGAAGTTGGCACGATCCAGCCGATCGAGGAGATTGGACGCATCGCTCGGGAGCGCGGAATCGTCTTTCATACCGATGCCGCGCAGTCCGTTGGCAAGGTCCCGGCAAAGGTGCGGGATCTCGGCGTCGATCTTCTGTCCGTCGCCGGCCATAAACTCTATGCGCCGAAGGGTGTCGGTGCGCTGTATGTTCGGACGGGAATTCAACTCGAGCCGCTGATTCATGGGGCGGGCCACGAACGGGGCCGCCGCGCAGGCACGGAGAATATCCTGCTCGACGTTGGTCTTGGAGCGGCCTGCCGACTGGCCGAGTCACTACAGCAAACACAGCCCACCCAAATGCTCAGGGATCACTTCTGGAGTCTTCTGACAGCGGAGTTCGGCGAGCGTGTGGTGCTCAATGGACACCCAGTGCACCGCTTGCCAAACACGCTCAACGTGGGGTTTCGTGGCAGGGAAGGCTCGGAGATTCTACACGCGTTGGATTCGGTTGCCGCCTCGACGGGTTCGGCCTGCCATTCCGGGTCCGTCGAGCTTTCGCCAGTCTTGAAGGCGATGCGAGTTGCTCCGGAGATCGGGATGGGCGCGATCCGGTTCAGTCTGGGCCGCACGACGACGAAAGAGGAAATTGAAGTGGTTGTGAAGAAACTGAAATCGCTTCTTGTCCGATGACTAAGTACACGAAAAGGTATCCGATGAATTATCTCCGGATGGTAGATGATCCACCGCACTACGTGGAACGCCGTTCTGACGGCCTTCGATTGGCTGAGTCGCTCCCCAAGGGCGAAGTGAACATTTTCGCAATGTTTCTGATAGGCGATCCCGTGTCCTGCGGCGTGTCCGGCCAAACAACTACGAACAGGTATTACTTAACTGGAGACCGATCGTGACGATTCTACTCATTTTCAATCACGAGCCTTACGACAACACCGATGTGACCTGGAACGGACTCCGGCTAGCCAACAAACTGATAGACGGTGGGCACGAAGTGCGAGTGTTCTTGATGAACGACGCTGTCGATATGGCGAGAGATGCCTGCCGACCGCCCGATGGGTACGATCAGGACCTGTCGATGATGCTCAAGGAGCTGATTGGACGAGGAGCGACTGTGAGAGTTTGTGGCACATGCATGTCCCGCTGCGGCCTCTATAAGAATCATCCATACTTCGAAGGGGCCGAGAAGTCGACCATGCTGGCCTTGTCGGAATGGGTGGTTGATAGCGACAGGATCATCCCCTTCTGATCACCGCAGGAAACGAGGGCCTCATGGGCCCTTTGAAATCCTGTGAGAGTCAGCGGCGCGAGTGTCTGTTGGGAACGATCAGGTTCGTCCTGTCGCGGGGGGCGACTGGCAAGTTGTGAAAATCGGAATCCGCAAGGACAGTGTCCCCGGCCCCAGCATCAGCGTGGAGAGCAGTTCCGTTTGGGACTCGCTGAGGCCGAGGTTCGTCAATTAGAAGAACAGAAC
>CAYVDY010000325.1:0-6398 GCA_964450255.1 uncultured Candidatus Solibacter sp.
TGTAGTGTTTTATCGAGCGGGCTTGGAGAAATCTATCTCCGACAGACTCCTAGGAGCAGAACCTAGTTGCGGCGGCCGGACAGGTGGGCCAGCCGCCCGCCAAGGCTGGAACACAGTTCCAGTATTCGGTGAACGTGAAAGGGCGCCTGACGGACCCCAAAGAGTTCGACGACATGATCGTCCGCACGATGGACGACAGGTCGATTCTCCGGATGAAGGACGTGGCCAGGGCGGAGCTTTCGGGTAAGAGCTACTCGAGCTTTGGCCGGCGCAACGGGACGCCTCCCACGCTGATCATTGTCTACCAGTCTCCCGGGGACAACGCAATCCAGACGGCTGACAACGTCCGCAAGGTGCTGGATGGAGCGGCAAAGAACTTCCCGCCTGGGCTTCAGTACGAAATCTCCATGGACACCACGCAGTTTGTGAAGGTGGCGATCGATGAAGTGTTTCACGCGCTACGCGATGCCATCATCCTGGTGTTGATCGTCGTCTTCATTTTCCTCGGCAACCTGCGCGCCACATTCATTCCGATGCTGGCAGTGCCGGTGTCGCTAGTGGGTACCTTCGCGGCGTTCGTGGTGCTGGGGTTCTCTATCAATACGCTTACGATGCTGGCGGTTGTGCTGGCTGTGGGTATTGTGGTGGATGACGCAATTGTCGTAGTGGAGGCGGTAGAACACCATCTCGGCAGGGGGCTGAGTCCAATTGAGGCTACCGAAAAGGCCATGGACGAGGTGAGCGGTCCTGTAGTCGCCATCGGCCTTGTGCTCTGCGCCGTGTTCGTGCCTGTATCGTTCATGGGTGGCATTGTCGGTCAGATGTACAAGCAGTTCGCAATCACGATCTCGATCTCGGTGATCCTGTCGGTGATTGTGGCGCTGACGCTGACCCCGGCTCTGTGCAGCATGCTGCTCCGTCCGCGCAAGGAGATCCGCGGCCCGGTTGGCGCATTCCTGCGGGGCTTCAACAACGTCTTCGACAGAGTCACCGGCGGCTACTTGAGCGGAGTGAGCTTCTTCCTGCGACGCGCGGTGATCGGTGTGGCATGCCTGGCCGGCCTTTGGTTCGGCGCCGGCGCCTTGCTCATGAAGGTGCCAACCGGATTCGTCCCGAACGAAGACCAGGGCTACTTTTTCGTTTCCTTCACTCTGCCGGACGGCGCATCCCTGGAACGAACCGATGTGCTGCTGCAACGGGCGGAAGCTGATCTGAAAAACGTTCCCGGCATCCAGGAAGTGATGACCATGGGCGGGTTGAACATTCTCAACGGCGCCTACACTTCGAACAACGCTTCATTCATTGTCATTCTGAAACCGTGGGAAGAGAGGAAGGCCGAGGAAGAACAACTCAAGGCCATCCTGATGGCGGCACAGAAGAAGTTCTCCACCTATCCGGAAGCGGTGGCACTCTCATTCCCACCTCCGCCGATCTCGGGGCTTGGCAATGCAGGAGGATTCGTTTTTGAGTTGCAGGACACGGCTGGCAAAACTCCAGAGGAGCTCTTCCAAACGACTCAAAATTTCATCGGCGCAGTGAGACAGCGGCCGGAGATCACGGGCCTGTTCAGCGGCTACCGCACGACGATTCCGCAGGTGAAGCTCGACATCGACCGCGACAAGGCGCGCACTCTGGACATTCCGATCAATCAGGTCTTCCAGGGCTTGCAGATCTATCTCGGCGGCCTGCAGGTGAACGACTTTAACCTGTTCGGCCGGACATACAAGGTGATGGTGCAGGCGGAGCAGGATTTCCGCAGGACACCCGAGAACATCAACGACATCTATTTGAAAGCGAACAACGGCTCGATGGTGCCGATGTCCACAATCAGCAAGATCGACATGGTGACCGGACCTGACATTTTGCAGCGGTACAGCATGTTCCGTACGGCGGAGATCAACGGCTCCAACGCTCCGGGGGTTTCGACAGGGCAGGCACTGGAGGTGATGGAAGAAGTGGCTGCCAAGGAACTGCCGCGCGGCTATGGGTTCCAGTGGACCGGCGTCGCCTTCCAGGAGAAGGAGGCGGGCGGCACGCAGGGGCCGATTTTCGGCATGGCGATGATTTTCGTGTTTCTGGTGCTGGCCGCGCAGTATGAGAGCTGGGCCGTGCCCTTCTCCGTGCTACTGGGGTTGCCGATCGGCGTATTCGGTTCGTTCCTGGCGATCTACCTGGTGGGCCTGGACAACAACGTCTACGTGCAGATCGGCATTGTGACGTTGATGGGCATGGCGGCGAAGAACGCGATTTTGATTGTAGAATTCGCGAAGGAGAGTCACGAGAGAGAGGGGATGAGCCTGTACGACGCAGCGGTGCACGGCGCGAAGCTGCGATTCCGGCCGATCATGATGACGGCATTCGCCTTTATTCTCGGCGTGGTGCCTCTGGTGATTGCGAGCGGGGCGGGCGCGGCGGCGCGCGTCAGCATCGGCCTGGCGGTGTTTGCGGGCATGGCGGTGGCATCCAGCGTCGGTCTGTTCTTCATACCCATGTTGTACGTGCTGGTCCAGGGCCTGGCGTACAAGGTGGGGGGCAACGCCAAGGCGGCCGAGGGGCGCCCTGGCGGAGCGCCGATTCCGGAAGGGGGGCACACTAATGCGGCGAATCGTAATTGGCGCCGCGTGCGCGGCGATGCTCGTTGGCTGCAAAGTGGGGCCCAACTACAAGCGGCCCGATATCGCTTCGCCGCCTCAATACCGACCGGCTGATGGGGCGGCTACGGCTGCCTCGCTGGGTGAAACGAAGTGGTTCGACGTCTTCCAGGATGACGTACTGCGAGGCCTGATCAAAGAGGCGATCCAAGCAAACTACGATGTGCGAATCGCCGCACAGCGGGTGCTGGAAGGAGAGGGGCAACTGGCGGCGACACGATCGGCGCTGTTTCCGCAGCTGAACGCGCGGGGTTCGGGAACGCGGCAGGGGACCAGTGCGCCGAACCAATCGACGGCGGGCGTGTACGGCTCAGTGAGCTGGGAGTTGGATCTGTTCGGGCGGTTGCGGCGAGCCACGGAAGCGGAGCGGGCGAACCTGCTGGCGGCGCAAGAGAACCAGAGCGCGGTGCTGCAATCACTGGTGGCGCAGGTGGCTTCAGCGTACTTCAATCTGCGCGAGTACGACCTGGAGTTGGAGTATGTGAAGGCGTCGCTGGCGGCGCGGACGGACTCGTTGAAGCTGGTGAAGGCGCGCCAGACGGGCGGCGTTGGCACGATGTTGGACGTGGATCAGGCGATGAGCCTGGTGGCGACGGCAAAGGCCAACGCGGCGCAACTGGAACGGGCAGCGGAGCAGACGGAGGACCTGATTCAGTTCCTGCTGGGCAAGCAACCGGGAGCGGTAGCGCGCGGCAAGACGCTCACGGAGCAACCGCAGCCGCCGGTGGTGCCGACGGGACTGCCTTCCGAGTTGCTGGCGCGGCGTCCGGACTTGCGAGTGGCGGAGCAGCAACTGGTGGCGGCGAATGCGCGGGTGGGCGTGGCGAAGGCGTTATTCTTCCCATCGATCAGCCTGACGGGCGGCGGCGGGTATCAGACGACGGATCTGTTTGGAGTGATTACGAGGACGGGCTCGGCTTATTCAATCGGCGGCACGGTGGATCTACCCGTTTTCGACGCGGGGCGGCGCGTCGGCAACTACAAGGCGGCGCAGGCGCAGAAGGAGCAACTGGTGATCGGATCTCAGAAGGCGGTGAACCAGGCGTTCCGCGAAGTGAGCGATGCTTTGATTGGGTATCAGAAGACGAAGGAGTTCCGCACACAGCAGGAGCTGTTCGCGGACACGCTACGGGACCAGAGCCGGCTTTCGAATTTGCGGTATCGCGGCGGCGTGACCAGTTATCTGGAAGTGCTGGACACGGAGCGGCAGAGGCTCGCAGCCGAACAGCAACTGGCGCAGGCCAAGCGCGATGAGCTGATCTCGCTGGTGACGTTATACAAGGCGTTGGGCGGCGGCTGGCAACAGTGAGACGATGGTAGCGTGAATTCTACTACCGCGGCGCCACCAAAGGGGGCGCTCGGCGTCATCTTTCTTATCGTTTTTCTTGACCTAATGGGGGCCGGGATTCTGGTCCCCGTACTACCGTACGTCGTGCAGCCGTATCGGAGTGACGCACTGACGGTCGGGTTGCTGGCGCTCGCCTTCTCGGCTGCGCAGTTCGCGGCCAGCCCGTTTCTGGGCGTCTGGTCAGACCGCATTGGCCGCCGTCCAGTGCTGCTGATCTCCCTTCTGGGGACGTCCGCCGGGTACTTTCTGTTCGGGTGGGCTGGTTCGCTGGAGATGCTGTTTCTGGCGCAGCTGCTGGCCGGATTCGCGGGCGGCTCCATCTCCACGGCACAGGCCTATATCGCCGACGTTTCGGCGCCCGCCGACCGGGCCAAGAACTTCGGGCTCATCGGTGCAGCTTTCGGGCTGGGCTTCATTCTGGGACCGGCGATGGGCGGGGCGCTGAGCAAGATCAGTCTGCAAGCCCCTGCATTCGCGGCGGGCGGGTTGTCGCTGGTGACGTTCGTGGTGGCCGCGGTGCTGCTGAAAGAGTCGCTGCACGTGGGAGTCCGGCAGACGGCGCTGATGGGCTGACGTGACGTGAATCCGTTTGTCCAGATCGGCTCGGCGATGGGCAAGCCCGCGTTTCGTGGATTGATGCTGGCGGTGTTCGCTCTGAACTTTGGAATGTCGGGCCTGTCGACGAATTTCGCGGTATTCACACACGCGCGATTCGGGCTGGATGCGGCGCACAACGCGATCCTGTTCTCGTTCCTGGGAGTGATGGCGGCGTTGACTCAAGGGGTGCTGCTGCGCAAGCTGGCTCCGCGGCTGGGCGAGGCGAAGCTGGCGATTTACGGGGCCATTACGTTCGGGGCGGGGTTCATCGTCCTCGCGGAATCGCGAGCGCTATGGATGCTCTATGTGGCGGTCGGGTTAACAGCTCTGGGCTTTGGTTTGGCCGGACCGGCGCTATCCGGGCTGGTATCGCGGCGGGCCATGGCGAGGGAGCAGGGCGTCCTGCTGGGGACGGCCCAATCGGTTTCGAGCCTGACGCGCGTGATTGGGCCGGTGTGGGCGGGGCTGGTGTTCGACAAGATCGGACCATCGGCGCCATATTGGACGGGGTTCGTGTGGACCATGCTGGCGTTGTGGTGGTCGATACAGGCGACCCGCAAGGCCGAATCAGAGTGATCCTTTGGGTTTCGGCTGCTTGCCCGGAAGGCCGGCGGGATTTTCGTGCACGCGCTCGCCATGATCGCCCGGCATGCCAACGGCGAGCTTGATACTCTTCTCTCCGAACTTGTCCCTGATCTTATCGACGGCCGCAATAGCCTTTTTCGCACGCTCGTTCCTGTCCGCGTCAAGGAGACCCAGTTGGCCTTCGTTGACCTCGAACCCGGAGACGCCCATGCCGATCAGGCGGACCTTCGCGCCTACTTTCCAGGCGTTGTGAAAGAGCGCGCGGGACTCCGCGATAAGCTCGTGATCGAGCTGAGTGGCCGTGCCCAGAGAATGGGACCGAGTCAGCGTAGTGAAATCCGAGTAACGCAGGCGCAGGTTGACGGTGCGGGCATGAAAGTGGTGGTCACGGAGACGCCGTGCGACCTTTTCGGCGAGGTGTGCCAGGGTGGCTTCGATGAAGACGACGTCGGCGGTGTCCTCATTGAAGGTGTGCTCGTGGCTGATGGATTTCGGATCCTCCCCTTCGCCGATGTCGCTATCGAACCAGGCTCCGGCGTCGGCCCCGCGCGACTTGCCGGCCAAGGCAAGCCCCCACTGGCCGAAGCGTCGGAAGAGGAAGTTCTCTTCCAGGCGGGCGAGGTCGCCGACTTTGCGGATGCCGATTTCGTTGAGTTTCTTCTCGGCGACCTTACCCACGCCGGGGATACGGCGCACATCGAGCGGAGCGAGAAAGGCAGCCTCCAGGCCGGGTTGAACGTAGAGGATCCCGTTGGGCTTGGCCTGATCTGAGGCGACCTTCGCGACCATACGCGAAACGGATATGCCGACGGAACAGTTCAGGCCGGTGTCGCGCTTCATGCGTTCGTGGAGAAGGTGGGCGGCTTGCAGAGGCGGGCCGAAGAGACGCTCCGTGCCGGTGAGGTCCATGTAGGCTTCGTCGACGGAGGCCATTTCGACCTTGGGCGAGAAGTGGGTGAGGACATCGTGCACCATGTGGGAGTAGTCGCGGTAGCGCTCGGGGTGACCGTCGAGGAAGATGGCGTCACCGCGACTGCCGAAGTGGTCACGAGCCATGCCACCGGCGTCGAGATGGAGGCGATGACCGCGGTCTCGGTCGCGCTGCTGACGATCTACGACATGGCCAAGGCGATCGACCGCGCGATGGTGATCGGCGCGGTTCGGTTGCCCGCCAAAGCAGGCGGCCGCCCGGGTGAAAGGCGCGCGCCGGCGTGAAC
>CAYVDY010000325.1:6408-7934 GCA_964450255.1 uncultured Candidatus Solibacter sp.
GGCAGCGGAGACGACGCCGCGCTGGTCGCGCTGGCCGCCAACGACGACGGCCTTGCCTTTGAGGGACGGGTCGAAGACCTCTTCGACGGAGACGAAGAAGGCGTCCATGTCGACGTGGAAGATGGTGCGCATGGGGAGGCCGCTTGGACTATGATAGCGGACGGCGATTCCTGGGTTCGTTCCGGGTTCGCTCCGAGGGTGCCTTTCGGTAATAAGTGTTTTATTATCTGTATATTGCGAGTCGGTGTCGAGGCAGAAGGGGGGGAGATGCCCATCGGCGTCAGCGTGTGGCCCGATGGCCACACGTGTGGTGTGGGCGTGGAGGAGGGCACGGCGGTTCAGTTGTGAAAGAGCAAGGCGAAGCGACTGGCGCCGTCCGGAACCATCATACGCCCGGCCGCCAAATCCGGATCAGGATCGACGGACGTAAGTGCTTCATTCGATGGAGGAAGAGGCGAATCGAGGAGCTTGTGATGGCGTTGCGGACGGCCATCTTGATGGCAAAGCAGCGGCCCGGAACGATGGGCATTAGCCTTTGACGGGCAGACGTGAAGAGGGCTGAGCGGCTGGTGGCGTTGAGGTCGTGGAGTGGAAGAGCCTCGAGTTCTTCGGGGGCCGGTGTAGAGGCAGGAAAGAGACTCAACATTCTCTAGCGAAGTTGATGGCGGTGGGGGGAGCGGCGCGTTCGAGGGTGGTACTGGGCTGGAAGGAGGGGACGGGGAGGTTCAGCTTGGCTTAGGGGCTCGCGCCGGAGAGGAGATAGGGATGGCTCAGACCAGCGCGGAGGGAGCACTAGCCGCAAGCGGGCTCTGGCGGACGGTCGGTGTTGCTGCTATCGGAAAAAGGCGGTTTCGGCGAACGAGGCGGCGAGGGTGGCCGAGGCGCGAGCGATGCTGGCGCAAAATCGTGGCGGTGTAGCGGCCTTGGGACGTGGTGGAGAAGGTATGGCAGAAGACCCGCGCAGCGATGGCGTCGGCTAGCAAGACGACGAGCAGAGCCTCGCAGACGGCCAAGGCGGGGTCGCGGTGGGTAGGAGGGCGGGAGGG
This sequence comes from uncultured Candidatus Solibacter sp., assembly GCA_964450255.1. GTDB lineage: Bacteria > Acidobacteriota > Terriglobia > Bryobacterales > Bryobacteraceae > Paludibaculum. The sequence continues at coordinate 7,455 of CAYVDY010000325.1, forward strand.
TCCGACGGCGGCTATGGACAAGGCCGGACGTTTCCTGGGTGCGTTGGTCCTGGGCGGAACGGGGCGCGCGGTGGGCCGGGTTCTGGTTCGGGGAGGCGGGGTGGAGGGGAGTGGGCGTTACCAGGAGTGAAAGGCGACCACTTGGGGAGCGCCGGGACTGCGCTGGCGAATCGCGACCCGCAGGACAATTTGCAGGTTCCTGTTCTCCCATCCGGGCGGCAGCGTCTTGGCAAGTTCGTCCATTCGATCTTCGCTGGCGATGAACTCGGCGGCGGCTCCGGTGCCGAACTGTGTGCAGCCCGCGGCAATTGTCAGAGGCTTTCGGGTAGGCTGGTTCAGGAGCCTTGTCACGATGGCGTAGTCCTCACTCTGGCCGGCGCTGGTGATAGTGACGTCCCAGGACTTGCCGGCGGCGGTGCGATCGACGACGCCGAAGGTTTCCTGTTGATGGCGGAACGAAAAGCGGACGTCGCGGTTAGT
>CAYVDY010000326.1:0-2257 GCA_964450255.1 uncultured Candidatus Solibacter sp.
TTGCTTGATGGCGAAGGTGCGGTTGAGAATGCACATGTTGGTGTGGACTCCCATGACGAAGAGGTGGGTGATGCCGCGGAGCTTGAGGGCCGTGAAGACCTCGTCGCCTTTGTCGGAAACGAGATCGTTGGGCGCGACGACGATGCCGGGATGCTGGCGGGACCAAGCCTTGTGGGACTTATCGCCGGGGGTATCGCAGCCGCCATCGGAGTCGTCGATGGGGAGGGGCGGGGCGTCACGATCGAGCGGCGGGGGTGGTGGCTGTTTGGGCAGGGACTGGATGGCGCGGCGCTGCGGGGCGTCCTGGTAGAAGTCCATCGTGTCTGAGGGCGCGTGGATGATGAGGAAGCCTTTGGCGCGGGCCTTTTCGAGCAGGGGCGCGGCGCGTTTGACGATCTGCTCGACGCGCGGATTGGCGCCGCGGCACCAGTGGCGGTCCCACATGTCGCAGAGGATCAGGGCTGAGCGCTTGGGTTCGAAGGTCTCGTTGAATTCCACCGGGCCGGTGTCGTCGCGGCGGCGGAGGAGTGCGAGAGAGGCAAGGAATTGGCGGCGCTGCATCAGGCGGACTCCACTTTGCGGGTTTTACTGTTCCATTTCTGACGGCGGCCAGTCTTGAGACTGAGGTTGGCCATCTGGACGACGAGGGCGGCCTGGAAGCCGAGCGTGATGGGCGCGGAGGGCCGCTTGCGGGTGCGGACACATTCGAGGAAGTTCTGGACGTGGAGGTCCGTGGCGTAGCCGAAACCGCGGGCGGAGCGTTTCTCGATAGCGGGCTCGGGTTTATCCGGCGTGACGACGCGGAGTTCCTCGCGGCCGATGTCCATGCGGGCTTTCGTGCCGTCGAGGTGGTTCATCTGGTCGAGGCGGGAGGGGTAGCGGACGGTGGCGTAGTTGATGGTGAAGACGCCGATGAAATCCTGGGCGTACTCGGCGGTGACGACGACACATTCGGGCGTATCGCCGCTGGCGGCGTGGGGTTTGCCGGCGGCGGCGGTGACGGCCAGCGGATAGCCGGCGTTCATCAGCATGTGGATGCCGTCGTAGACGTGGGCACCCTGATCGGCGACGATGCCGCCGGCGAAATCGGAGTAGAGCCGCCAGCGGCGGAAGAGATCGGGATCGTGGGGCCGGGGGCCGAGGGGGCCGAGCCACTGGGCCCAGTCGAGGGGGCCGTCGAGCTTGGTGGCGCGGGCGCCGCCGAGCTGGGTGTTGAGCCACCAGGAGCGGATCATGTGAACGTTGCCGAGCGTACCGGCGGCGACGAGGCTGGCGCCTTCCTGATAGAGGTCGTAGGAGCGGCGCTGCATGCCGACCTGGATGATGTTGCTGGAGCGGGCCTCGGCGTCGAGGAGTTCGACGCCCTGTTCGGGCGTGTGGCAGAGGGGCTTTTCGACGTAGACATCCTTGCCGGCGGCCAAGGCATCGAGGACCATGCGGTGGTGCCAGTGTTCGGGCGTGGCGATGAGGACGGCGTCGATGGATTTGTCCTCGAGAAGCCGGCGGTAATCGCGAACGGCCGTGGGGGGCGACGGTTGATTCTTGGCGGCGGCGGAGAGAGCGTTTTCCAGGTTGGGCTCGTAGACGTCGCAGATGGAAGCGACGGCGAGTTCCGGATCCTTCTGAAAGACGCCCATCACCAATCTGCCGCGCCCGCCGCTGCCGATGACACCCAGGCGAAGGCGGCGGGGCTGCATCGCTGCGAAGGAAGAGAGGAAAAACGTACGGCGGTTCAATCCATGGAGGCCCATGGTTGTGTAGTTTACTCCCGATGGAGGGGCCGGCGGCGAGCGCCTATTTCTTCTTCTTGAAAAGGTCTCCAATTTTCTTTGTGGCTTCGGAGAGACTGTCAGCAGAGGCGGCGGCGCCGGACATCGCCGATACCGTCAGGTTCGGGAAGTTGAGACTGAACTGGCGGGTGGAGCGCACCTGCTGGCTGGGCAGGATCTCGAGCTGCTCCAGGCTGACGTCGAAGGTATACGAAGTGCCGGTGGGGTTGCCGCTATTACGGCGATAGACCTGAAACGCGGCGTTTCGGGACTGGCCGGGCGCGAGGACGAACTGGGGATCCGCGCTGTTTCTGGCAACGACGCCCATGCCGCTGACGGCCTGATCCGGCGTGATGGCGTAGCGATTGCCGAGGTTGTCTACGGCGACCGACGAGTTATATGTGCTGCCGAGAATCAGCGGTTGATTCGTGAGGTTGCGGATGCGCATGTTGAGCCGGAGGATGTGGTGGCGGCCGCCGTTGACGCTG
>CAYVDY010000326.1:2267-7911 GCA_964450255.1 uncultured Candidatus Solibacter sp.
GCGAGGCCGGTGCAGGGACCGGGTCCGGCGGCTACGACAGGGGCAGGGGCGGGGGCTTCGGAGGACGCAGGGGCGGCTGGCGTGGCGGTGACGGGCGAGGCGGACATTGGAGCGGCGGATGAGGCGGCGTTGGCGAGCCCCCGGAAGCGGAGAGGATGCTCGGGCCCCATGCGGAACTGGCCGCTGGGCAGCGGGAGGAGTTCGCGAACCGTGAGCTCCATTTCGAAGTTGAGTCCGATGATATCCCGGCCGTTCCAACCCCAGACCATTTCGAAGCGGGCGTCTCCGGACTCATTCTGGCGGATGACGAACTTGGGATCCACCTGGCCATTGGCGATGGCGCCGATGCCGCGGACGCTATCGGGCGCGGCCACGACGTAGCGATTGCCCTGGTCGTCTGTTGTAACGCCGGAGCCGCTGACATAGCCGAGGATGACGGGGCGCGCCAGCTTGTTCTGGAAGCGGAGGGAGGCGGTGGCGACTTTGGTGCGGCCGACGACGCTGGTGCGGAAGTCGGTGATGGTGGCGGCAATTGAGTTGACCTCGGCGCACATGGGCTGGCCGCCGCAGATCTGGGGCGCCGGCTGTGCCGCTGGCGGGGCGGAAGCCGCCGGAGCCGGGGCAGCACGCGTCACGGGGGCGGCAGGCGGCGCGGCGCCGGCGCACAGGACCTCCCACTGCCCGGTCAGGGAGAGACCGCCGAAGGTGTCCCATTCGGCACGGGGCTTGCCGGTGCCGTAGACGACGTCGTCCCAGCGGGGGATGTTGCCGGTCAGGTCTTTGAACATGGGCCGGCCGCGTCCGGGACCCTGGGGCCACACACCGGCGTAGACGAATTGGCCGCTGTTCATGGATGTCAGGCGGCCGGTGGAGCAGTTGGCGGAGGCGCGGTAAGACTGGCGTCCGCCGTCGCCACCCTGCGTGACCTCAAAACGGGCGCAGGCAGGGTCCTTAGGCTTGTTAAGGGCGCACCACGCCTTGGCGTCTTCGGCAAGGACCTTGGCCTCCGCGACGGCGGTGGCGGTACCGATGCCGGTCTTGGCGGTGACGCGCGGGTTGAGGCACTTGGCGCAAACGGGGAGGTATTCGGCCGGCTGGGTCTGGGTGAACGCCGGCGAGAGTGCCAGCAGGAATGCGAGGGGCTGGAGAAGTTGGAGATTTCGCATTGTAGTTTCCATTCAGACTGCCGCCGCGTGCGCCTTGGATTGCAGGACCGCGGTGTATTCGGAGAGAGCCGATTCGGCGGTACGGATGTTGGTGCGGATTCGCTTCCGGATGAAGAATCCGAAGCAAATGGCCGGGATGCCGACGACTGCCCCGATGATGGTGAGCGACATCGCGATCCCAACGATGATGGGTGCGATACCGAGGAGTTTCATGCTGCGGGATGGGGCGAGCAGTTCCTCCTTGCGCGCATAGAGCACATCGGGATCGGATGAACCGGTCGCTTTGAGGGCGCCGATCACCTGTTGTCTTTCGAGTTTTGGGATTGCCATGGTCTACTCCTCCGGTCTGAATTCACCGCGCGATCAGGGGCGCAGTTGCACGCGTACGGGGCGCGATGCTATCGTCGCGTTCATCGAACTGGGCTGTGACAGCCAAACGCGGCGACACTGAGCATTACGCAGGGGCGAGGAGAAAACCGTCATCCCAAGTGAAGAATTATTTCCGGGGGGAGAGCCTCGCGACCGGGAGGCGCTGGACCATCTGTTCAGCGTGACCTATGAGGAACTGCGGCGGCTGGCTTCGGCGGTGAGGCGGCGCGATCCGGCGGCCACGCTAAGCCCCACGACACTGGTGAACGAGGCGTGGTTGAAACTGGCGAAGACGCCGGCGGTGGCGCAGGCTTCCGAACTGCATTTCAAGCGCATAGCGGCGCGGGCCATGCGGCAGGTGCTGGTGGGGGCGGTGCGCCGGAGAAGCGCCTACAAGCGCGGCGCCGGCCCGGCCATGCGGGTGACGTTTGACGAATCGCTGGTTGCCACTGAGTCCGGCGACAAGGAACTGCTGGCGCTGGATGCGGCCCTGGAGGAACTGGCGCGAATGAATCCGCGCCATGCGGTGATGGTGGAGAGCCGCTTTTTCGGCGGATTGGAGATCAGCGAGATTGCTGCACTCCTGGAGGTATCGGAAGCGACGATCCTGCGCGACTGGCGGGCGGCGCGCGCCTGGCTGGCAAAGCAGTTGGAGAGCTGACCTGTCATGGACGCTAACCGCTGGGAACGAATTCAACGCCTGTTTCACGATGTCGCGGAGTTGCCGGATGCTGACCGGCGGGAAGCACTGCGGGCCAGGTGCGGCGACGATCCGGCGATAGTGGAGGAGGTCCTCGCCATGCTGGCGGCCGATGAACGGGCGTCGGAACTGCTGGATGGCGGCGTGGAGCGGCTGGCTGAACGGGTGATGGCGGAGCCCGTGGCTCCGGCGGAGGCTTACCAGGAGGTGGGGCAGTACCGCATCCAGCGGGTGCTGGGCGAGGGCGGCATGGGCACGGTGTTCCTGGGAGTGCGCGCGGACCTGGGCAGCGTGGCGGCCATCAAGGTGCTGCGGGACGCCTGGATCTCTCCGGCGCGCCGGGAGCGATTCTCGTTGGAGCAGCGCACCTTGGCGCTGTTGGATCACCCGAACATCGCGCGGCTGCTGGACGCCGACACGCTCCCGGATGGAACGCCGTTTTTCGTCATGGAGTACGTGGATGGCGAACCGCTGGACGAACGCTACTGCGACACGCACGAGCGCACAATCCCTCAACGGCTGCGGTTGTTCCGGTCTGTCTGCGAGGCGGTGCAATTCGCGCACCAACACGCCGTGATCCACCGCGACCTGAAGCCATCGAACATCCTGGTGACGCCCGAAGGCACTGTGAAATTGTTGGATTTCGGTATCGCCAAGCACCTGGATACCCTCGATGCGGAGGGCGATATGACCAGGACTGGTCTGCGGCTGATGACGCCGGCATATGCGTCCCCGGAGCAACTCCGGGGTGAGCGGGCGGCCCTGCACACGGACGTCTACTCCCTGGGCGTGCTGCTGTACCTGCTGCTGACCGGGCGTCTGCCATTTGACGTCTCCAGCCAAACTCATTTGGAGGCCGCGGCGCTGCAGGCGGAGCGCGATCCGGTGCGGCCGTCACTGGTGGCGCGGCGCGTGATGGAGAAGTCGCCGGGCGGGCGGCAACTGCTGGCTGCGAGCGGGTCGGCGTGGGCGGATCTGGACGTTTTGTGCCTAACGGCGATGCACAAGGACGTGCAGAGGCGGTACGCCTCGGCCGAGGCACTGATCCGGGACATCGATCACTATCTGCGCGGAGTGCCGCTGGAGGCCAGGCCGGACACTCTGGGCTACCGGATGGGCAAGTTTGTGCGACGCCACAGGCAGGCCGTCGCGGCCAGTGCCGCGGCAGTGGTGGCGGTGGCCGCGCTGGTGGTCTTCTTCACAATTCGCCTGGCCGCGGAACGGAACGCGGCGCTGGCGGAGGCGGCGCGCACGCAGCGCATCCAGCGCTTCATGATGAACCTGTTTCAGGGCGGCGATACCGAAGCAGGCCCGGCAAAAAACCTCCGGGTGGAGACACTGATTGACCGCGGCGTACAGGAGGCGCGAACGCTGGATCAGGATCCCGCCGTGCAAGCCGAGCTCTATCAGACGCTGGGTGAGATCTATCGGAAGCTGGGCATCCTGGAGCAGGCGGACGGACTTCTCCACTCGGCTCTGGAGCGGCGCCGGGCACTGGCCGGGGCAAGCGGACCGGGCGTGGCGGAGAGCCTGGTGGCGCTGGGACAACTGAGGGTGGACCAAGCCAGACTGGATGACGCGGAGCGCCTGGCACGCAGTGGACTCGACTTGAGCAAGAGAACCAGGCCGCCCGATCACCCCGAAATCGCGACGGCCACCGACGCCCTGGGGCGGGTGCTCGAAGAGAAGGGCGACTACGATCAGGCGATTCCGGTATTGAAGGAAGCCGTGCGGATGAGATCGATACCAGGGAGTTCGGCCGCTGATCTGGCCGGCAGTCTCTATGAGCTGGCGAACGTGTACTTTTATGCAGGACGCTATCAGGAGGCCGAGGCCCTGAACCAGCGTGTCCTGACGATAAGCCGGTCTATTTATGGAGAGCGCCATCCGCGAGTGGCGGAGACGCTGATCAACCTCGGTGCGATTCAACAGGACCTGGGCCATTACCTGGAGGCCGAGAAGTTCCACCGGCAGGCGCTGCCGATCACCCAGGCGTACTACGGAAAGGACCACTACCGGACGGCCTCCAACATCACGATGGTGGCGCGGGCGCTGGTATTCCAGAAGCGGTTGGAAGAGGCCGTGGGCCTGCTGACGCAGGCGCTGGCGATACAGGAGAGCGTCTTTGGCAAGACGCATCCGCGCGTGGCGTCGGCGCTGAATGAGTTGGGCAACGTGGCGGTTGCACGCCGCCAGTTCGACGACGCCAAAGCGGCATTCCGCCGGATGGCGGACATCTACCGGGAGGTGTATGCAGGCAAGCACTACCTGATTGGGACAGCGATCTCGAATCTGGGCAGCGCCTACATGGGGAACCAGGAGTGGCTTCGGGCCGAGGGCCTGTTCCGCGAGGCGGTGGCGATGTTCTCCCAGACACTGCCTGCCGATCACCTGAACATCGCGATTGCGCGTATCAAGTTGGGCCGGACTTTGCTGCGGCAGAAGAGATACGCGGAGGCGGAGGTGGAAACCGGGGCCGGTTATCGAATTCTGGCGAAGCAGGCGAGCCCGGCTGTCAGTTGGCTGAACTCCGCGCGGACTGATCTGGCCGAGGCCAATGACGCACTGGGGCAGCCGGATAAGGCGGCAGCGTTCCGCAGGGAACTCGCCGCCGTCCAGGGCAGGAAGTAGGGGCGGGCGGCCTTGACTCCGGCGATTTTTCAAGCAAGATACGAGGTGTAGGGACTTCCATTCGAAGAGGGAGGGAAGCGCAATGCGAGTTGAGGACCGCGTCTATATCGACAAAGAAGACTTGCGGGCGATGACCGACCTGCAGTTGGCCAGGCTGGGCGTACACATGGTGGACCGGCGGGAGGCTATGTTGGAGTGCAGGATCTGTGGTGTGAAGTGGACACCGGACATCGACAGCAACGGGAAGCTGCCGTACAACTACTGGGTCTGCCCGGCTAAGTGTAACGAGCGATAGGCAGCGGAACGGGCACTCTGCGAGAATGGGATTCCATCAGCAGAACCATGAACCCATTGCCGCTGCCCGTACCCTACCTCACCGCCGCGCTCGTCCTGATGGCGGCGTTTTGCGATCTGCGCAGCCGCGAGATCCCCAACTGGCTGACGCTGGGCGGCATTCTCGTGGCGCTGGGAGTGCATCCCTATCTGGCTGGCTGGAGCGGCCTGCAGTTCTCGGCTTCGGGGCTGGGACTGGCCGCGCTGATGTTTCTGCCGATGTTTATGATGCGATGGCTGGGCGGCGGCGACGTGAAGCTGATGGCCGCCGTGGGCGCATTCGCCGGACCGACGAACCTGATCGTGATCTTCATATTCGACGCGATGATGGGCGGCGTGGTGGCGCTGATTGCGATCATCACCCGGGGCCGGTCGCGACGCACCATCCACAACATCGGACGCATCATCTCGGCGCTGCTGCACGGCAAGGCGCCACATCAGGTAT
>CAYVDY010000327.1:0-4327 GCA_964450255.1 uncultured Candidatus Solibacter sp.
CCGGCAGACACTGCTGAACACTCCGGCGAACGGCAAAGTGCTGCTGGAGAGCCTGGCGCGAATCGAGGTGGCGGAAGGTCCGGCCCAGATCAATCGCGATTCGGCGAAGCGGCGCATCGTCGTCGGCATCAACGTCCAGGATCGGGATCTGGGGGGCTTCGTGGCCGAGCTTCAACAGAAAGTCTCGCGCCATGTCAACCTGCCCTCCGGTTACTTCGTCTCGTGGGGCGGACAGTTCCAGAACATGGAACGGGCGCTGAGCCACCTGAGTATCATCGTGCCCATCACCGTTGGAGCGATCTTCTTCCTGCTGTTCATGCTGTTCAGTTCGATACGGTTCGCCAGCCTGATCATCACGGTGCTGCCTTTCGCCTCCATCGGAGGGATTGTGGCGCTGTTCTTCACCGGGGAGTACCTCTCGGTGCCAGCCTCGGTCGGCTTCATCGCGCTGTGGGGCATGGCTGTGCTGAACGGCGTGGTGCTGGTGTCATACATTCGCAAACTCCGCGAAGAGGGCATGGAGCAGCGGCAGGCCATCATTGAGGGCGCAAAGCAGCGCTTTCGCCCGGTGATGATGACTGCCACCGTGGCGGCGCTGGGGCTGGTGCCGTTCCTGTTTGAGACTGGCCCGGGTTCCGAAGTGCAGCGCCCTCTCGCCATTGTGGTAATCGGCGGTCTGTTCACCTCCACGCAGCTCACGCTGGTGGTGCTGCCCGTGTTGTACCGGTTGTTTGAAGGCAAAGAGGCGGTGCGGTAGGGAGAACAGATAGAATCATCGGTTATGACCAAATCGGCTGGAACATTCGCCTGGATCTGCGTTGCCGCGGTGGGCGCCTTCTGCCTGGGTGGCATTGCGCTCCATCGCGGCGAGTCCATCAGCAGCGCCTGGCTGGTGATGGCCGCGGTCTGCACCTACCTGGCCGCCTACCGCCTCTATGCCGCGTTCATCGCCGCCAAGGTGATGGCTCTCGACAACACCCGCGCCACGCCGGCCGAACGTCTGCGCAATGGCCACGACTACGAGCCCACCAACAAGTGGATCGTCTTCGGCCACCACTTCGCCGCCATCGCCGGCCCCGGCCCGCTGGTCGGCCCGACGCTGGCCGCCCAGTTCGGCTACCTGCCCGGCACGCTGTGGATCATCATCGGGGTGGTGCTGGGCGGCGCGGTGCAGGACTTCGTGATTCTCTTTTCCAGCGTGCGGCGCGACGGAAAATCGCTGGGCCAGATGGCGCGCGAGGAGATCGGCAAAATCGGCGGCGGTACGGCGCTGCTCACCGTCCTCCTCATCATGGTGATCCTCCTTGCCGTCATCGGCCTGGTGGTGGTCAACGCGCTGAAGGGCTCACCGTGGGGCACGTTCACCATCGCCGCCACCATGCCCATCGCACTCCTGATGGGCCTCTATCTGCGCTACTGGCGGCCGGGCCGCGTTCTCGAAGTCTCCGTCATCGGCTTTCTGCTCGTCGTGGCCAGCATCTTCTGCGGTGAGTGGGTTGCGCACCACGCCGTTTTCGGGCCCTGGTTCACACTGGGCGGCATGGCGCTGGCCATCGCGCTGATCATTTACGGATTCGCGGCCAGCGCGCTGCCGGTGTGGCTGCTTCTCGCCCCGCGCGATTACCTCAGCACCTTCGTCAAGCTCGGCGTGGTGCTGATGCTGGGCGTGGGCATTCTCTTCGTCCGGCCCGAACTGCACATGCCGGCCCTCACCCGTTTCGTGGATGGCACCGGCCCCATCTTTGCCGGCACCATCTTCCCGTTCTGCTTCATCACCATCGCCTGCGGCGCCATCAGCGGATTCCATGCGCTGATCTCATCTGGCACTACGCCGAAGATGATCGCAAACGAGAGCCACATCCTGCCGGTGGGTTACGGCTCGATGCTGCTGGAGAGCTTCGTCGCCATGATGGCCATGGTCGCTGCCTGCTCATTGGAACCCGGCATCTTCTTCGCCGTAAACTCGCCAGCCGGCATCGTCGGCGCCACCCCCGCCGCCGCCACCGCCACCATCACCGCCTGGGGCTTCCCCGTTACGCCGCAGCAGATGGCGGATCTGGCCAAACATGTCGGCGAGGAATCGCTGTTCTACCGCACCGGCGGCGCGCCGTCGCTCGCGCTCGGCATGGCCAATATCTTCTCCCGCATCGCCGGCAATGAGGCCGTGCTGCGCTTCTGGTACCACTTCGCCATCATGTTCGAGGCGCTTTTCATCCTCACGGTGATCGACGCCGGCACGAGAGTGGGCCGCTTCATGCTCCAGGATTTCCTCGGCCACATCTGGAAACCGCTGGGCCGTACCTCCTGGATGCCCGGCGTACTGATGACCAGCGCCATGATCGTCTGCGCCTGGGGCTACTTCCTCATCCAGGGCGTGCTCGACCCGCTGGGCGGCATCAACTCGCTCTGGCCGTTGTTCGGCATCGCCAATCAACTTCTGGCGGCAGTGGCGCTTTGCGTGGCGACGACGATCCTCATCAAGATGCACCGGCTGAGGTACACATGGATCACGCTGCTGCCGCTCTCGTGGCTGGTGATCGTTACCTATACCGCCGCCTGGCAGAAGATCTTCAGCGACGCCCCCAGAGTTGGATTCCTCGCCCAGGCGAGTGCCCTGGAGGCCGGAGCCCAAACGGCGGCCACCGCGAAACTGATCTTCAACAATCGCCTCGACGCCGCGCTCTGCGGCATCTTCCTCGTGCTGGTGACCACGATCCTTGTCGATTCCATTCGCATCTGGATCGGGATCCTCCACGGCACGCGCGCCTCCGACAATCGGGAAACACCGTTCGTTCTCACACAACTGCGCGCGGAGGAACTCTAGCCATGGCAGTCCTTCGCGAGTTCTGGCGCATCATTCTCGGGATCCTCCACGAGATCTCAGACGAGACCGCCTACCGCCGCCACCTCGAAGCGCATGGCGTTGCCGCGTCCGGCCCGGAGTGGCGGCGCTTCAGCGAGGAGCGGCTTAAACAGAAGTACCAGCGCGCGCGCTGCTGCTGATTACCAGCCGCGCACTGCGATCCAGCCCGCGTAAGCCAGCAGAGCCGCCAGCACGGCCAGGCTGCGCGTCAGGCCGCCGCGCCACGTGCACAGCAGCGTCAAGCCGCCGAATAGCGCCAGCGCCGGAGTGGTGAACCCGCTCCATGTCCACAGCAGCCCGCGGCCTACCTGCACCAGAGCCAGAGTGGCGCAGCACGCCAGCGCCAGCCGTTGAAAAGCCGCGCCCGATGGCGCCAGCCAACGGTCATGCACCAGGCCGCCCGTCCACAGGGACAGGGCGAGGAGCTCGAAGAACTTGAGCAAGGCGGGCAAGGGGAGGACCTCCAATAGCCTGATGCAGCACGCGGCGCAGTTGCACCAGAAGTACGGCCAGAATTCCGAACCAGGCAACCGTGGCGATGCGCGAGAGCATCGGGTAGCGTAGCCCTAGCTGGGCCGGCAACAGGCTCAGGCGCCGCCACTCGGGTGGGAAGGTACTCAGCCAGGGGTCGGTGTCGGCGGCCCCGCTAAAGACCAGCCAGAGGTGGTAGAAGCGGCGCGGAATGGACCAGTCCGATAGCAGGTGATCGATCAGTAGCACCTCCAGCGACATGATCAGCAGCAGCGAGGCGATCTGCTGAATCACGCTCCAGCCGATGAGAACCAGAGCGGCCGTCCGCAGGGCCCGCGAGATTGCGCTCCACTGCGTGCAGAGCATTGGCACCGCCAGCAGGCACAGCAGGTGAACCGGTGTCTGAACATAGCGCGATCCCCAGGAGTGTTCCCCAGTGGGCGAGAGGTAGCCGGCGTGGAACACGATGTAGACCGCCAGCGTGGCCAGCGCGCCCAGCGCCAGTGCCCGCACCCGCGGCGCCGTGATCGTCCAGAACGCTACCAGCAGAAACAGCGCCAGCGGCAACAGCGGATCGTACAGGAAGATCGAGTTGTGGGGCGTGAAAAGGGATGAATCGTAGCCCAGTCCGGGCGGCCGCTTGGGGAATAGGTGCTGCACGCCCAGGGTGGAATAGTATGTGCCGCTCCACTGTTCAAATCGCAGGTACTGATAGCACCGCTCGATCAATCCGCCCGCCAGAAACGGCGGCGCGAACCATGCCAGCGAGCCGAGCGGCCGGCGAGGCCCCCACCACAGAGCCAGAGCCAGGAACACGAACGCGCCGCCGGCGTCCGCCAGTGTCGTAAGGCGCACCAGGAGGCTCCCGCCGAATGCCGCCCCTGCCAGCGCGGCATAACGCGGCCCACCGGTATCCAGCCAGCGGGCCACGCCGTAGCTGCCGCCCAGCGCCACCCCCCACAACAAATTCTTCCCCCGGGCGAACGCCCCGTT
>CAYVDY010000327.1:4337-7887 GCA_964450255.1 uncultured Candidatus Solibacter sp.
TCAGATTGTTCTCCTGGCAGATCTGCATGTAGTGCAGAAACGTCGTCGCAAACAGCATGGAGAGCGTGCCCAGGGTGGACACGCAGTGCGAATACTCGAGCGCCCGCAGCAGCAGGTAGGCAAACACCAGCGCGGCCCAGCCGATGAAAGTCTGCGAAAGGAACGCCACCATCACGTGACGCAGAAGATCCTGCGTATGCGGATCCAGCGGAACCACCAGCCCGGCGGCCCGCAGCAACCCCGACGCGGCCAGATCGGCAGGCAGCAGAACCAGTGGATGCCCCATGCCGAATGTCGAGCGCATGCGCCCGTGCGGATCGGGCGCCCCGAACCCCGCGTTGTGCGGCTTCGGATCCACTTCGGGCTCGCCCGTCCACCAGGAGTGCGCCTGTTGCAGCCGGCGTGAGGGATCGATGCTCCCCATGTTGCCCGGATTCACCAGCGCGGCGGTCAGCGCCGCCAGCACCAGGAGAGACAGGAAAAAGTGGCGGGGAACGGAGAGGCCCTCTGCCTGTGGCTCTTGCTGTGCTCGCATAAAACCTGTACAACCATCTTAATGGGCGCAAACATTTTTAGAGCAATCTGTTTTTGTTTAGGTCTCGCCGTCCTGGGCGCAGAGCCACCCTGGACACTGCCTCCCCTGCGCGACCAGGCCCGCATTCAACAGGAGTGGCTCAAGGCCAGGCTCGAACAGAAACTGCCCGCCCTGATGCGCAAGCATGGCGTGGCGATGTGGCTGGTGATCTGCCGCGAATACAACGAGGACCCGGTGTTCTTCTCGCTGGTGTCGCCCACCACGCTGGCCGCCCGCCGGCGCACCATCTACGTCTTTCACGATCGCGGCGGCGAAGCTGGCGTGGAGCGCCTGGCGCTGGGCGGCGGCTCCAATGGCGGGCTCTATACGGTCTACCGCGACCCCGCCCTGCAGGGCCGCGAGATCATGGGTGATACGCAATGGGCAACGCTCCGCAAGCTGATCGAGGAGCGCCGCCCGGCGTCCATCGGCATTAACATCAGCGCCACGCACGCCTTCAGCGACGGCCTGTCGGCCAACGAGTATCAGCAGTTGGAGACCGCCCTGGGGCCGGAGTGGATGAAGCGCATCGTGCGGGCGGAGGGCCTGCCGCTGGAGTACATCGGCGCCAGGCTCCCCGAGATGTTGCCCGTCTATCAGGGCATGACTCAGGTGGTCCACTGGCTGATTGCGCGCGCATTCTCTTCAGAGGTAATTCAGCCCGGCAAGACCACCAGCCAGGACGTCGTCTGGTGGCTCCGCCAGCAGACCCAGGATCTCGGCTATGCCACCTGGTTTCACCCCACCGTTCGCGTGCAGAAGCCCTCGGCGGCCAACGTCGATCTACTGGGGGAGGAAGCCGCCGTGGTGATCGAACGGGGCGACGTCCTGCACGTAGACTACGGCCTGACGGCGCTGGGATTGAACACGGACACCCAGCACATGGGCTACGTTCTCAAGGAGGGGGAATCCGCGCCTCCGGCCGGCATCGCCGCGGCCCTCGCGCAGGCACAGCGATTCCAGGGCATGGTGCTGGCTGAATTGCGGCCGGGCCGAAGCGGCAACCAGGTTCTGGCAGCCTCGCTGGCAGCCATGCGGAAGGCCGATATCCGCGGCTCCCTCTACAGCCACCCCATCGGCGATCACGGGCACGGCGCGGGCCCGTTGATCGGCCTCTGGGACAGACAGGAAGGCGTGCCAGGCAGGGGCGACGTGCCCGTATTGCCCGGCACCTGGTTTTCCATCGAACTGAACGTCCGAACGCCAGTTCCGGAATGGGGCGGTAGAGAACTATTCGTCGGCATGGAGGAAGATGCCGCCATTCCAGCGGACGGACAAGTGCATTGGATACTACGCCGGCAGGACCGGTTCCACCTGGTCCGGTGACGCGGAAAGTAATGTGATGCTCAGGCCACCGCTGCGTTGGTTAGTGGAAGTGCGCTCGTTTCGCTCGCGCACGGCTTCCGTTGTTTCTGGTAAGCCTGAACGAAGGCAGGCGCCATCGGCAGGCACGGCTCGGACGGGTACATGGCAAAAAACAACTGCCGAACCGCCGAACCATTGATCTCACTGGCTATCGTCGCCAAACTGGCCGCCGCGTGCGCCACGCATTCGTAGCAGGTTAACTGTTCCTCCCGGCAGTGCGGCAACTGCCGGTCCATTCTCGGTCGCCCCACAGGCATCCGTGGTTTCTCCCCACAACATTAAGAAATCACCAGTCTTCGCTGGTTCTTTCGAACTCACGCCATCGGTCATGGCGTTAACTAGATTTACCTTGAACCATGGAACGTTACTAGGGTTCCATGGAGGGGGAGAGGTAGATAGTTTGGGGGGAGTACTACCCCCTCATACGAGGGGGGGCACCCGAGGTGAATTGCAGCCTAAGACAACGTATTACAAATCGCCTCAAACACGGATTCGGGCGAGCTAGTGCCGTCAATTCGGACATATGCGCCCGTCCGGTAGAAGTCGATCAGCGGAGCGGTGCTTTTCTCATAAGAAACCAGCCGATTCCGCACCGTGTCTTCGCAATCGTCAGCGCGCTGTTGCAGTTCGATGTGACAGTTGTCACAGAGACCGGGTTCCTTCGGAGGGTGGCTGGCTACGTTGTAGATACTGCCGCACTGCGCGCAGTAACGCCGGTTGCACGTTCGGGCGATCAGCAACTGCGCGGGCACATCGATGTGTATCACCGTGGGCTGCGGCGCCTGCAGTTGCTGGAGCAGCGAGCCCAAAAAGGCCGCCTGCTCCACCGTGCGCGGATATCCATCCAGCATGAAACCGCCCGCGCAATCCGGTTGGCTCAGCCGCGAGCGCACGATCTGATTCACTAGATCATCGCTCAGTAGTCCGCCGGTGATCGTCACTCCGGCGGCAATCCGGCCCAACTCAGTTCCGGCCTTGATCTCGGCGCGGATCATCTCGCCCGTCGAAATGGCGGGTATCCCGCAGTGCTTCGCCAGGCGTTCAGCCTGCGTGCCCTTTCCACAGCCGGGAGGGCCGAGCAGTAGAAGGATGCGGGTGGAAGCGGGTGCGAAGGTGGAGTTCTCTGTGGCGCTGGTCATCTGTACCTCTGAGTGCAGTGTATCGCCTCGTACGCATTGCAGTCAAACGGGTCCGAATTACCAGTTCCCGGCAATACCGCATACGATATTCCAATCTGTTTATCCCGCAAAAAACGGCAGACGTTTCAGCGCGCTATGCAGCAATTCAGGCTCCGCCAGCAGGCTCGCCACCAGGAAGGCGCCCCGCTCGAAATCAAAAAAGTACCCAGGCTGCATCTGAACGTGATACGACTGCAGTGCGGAAAGTACCCACTCGTCTTCGCTATGGAAGCGCGGCGCCTCCAAAATGGCGCACCAGCCGCCCTCAGACGTTAAGACTCTCCAACCGCTCTCGGGTGAGATGGCTCGCACCAAACTATCCAGATTCGCACTGGTCCGAACGCGTATACCCGATTGGATGAAGGGCGTCAGTTCCAGCCACGACGCAGCCGCATGCTGGACCGGCGCACTGACCGGAAGATAGGAGTCCGCT
>CAYVDY010000328.1:0-7875 GCA_964450255.1 uncultured Candidatus Solibacter sp.
GACCGCCAAGGTCAGCATGCGCATGGTGCCGGATCAGGATCCAGACAAGATGTTTGAAGCCTTTTCGGCGTGGGTGGCTGCCAATACCCCCAAGGGAATCCAGACGAAGGTGCGGAAGCTCAGCGGAGGACCGGCGGTAGTGGTGAATCCGGACCATCCCGCGATTCATATGGCCGCCGAAGCGTTCCAGGACGTGATGGGCAGCCAGTGCGTGTTTATCCGCTCCGGCGGATCGGTGCCGATCGTTGGCGATTTTGCTCACCACCTGGGCATTCCGACCGTGATGATGGGGTTCGGCCTGCCGGATGACGGTCTCCATTCCCCGAACGAAAAGTTCAAGGTCGACAATTTCTATCAGGGCACGATGACTGTGGCGCACTTCTTCGAGAAGTACGGCGCCTAACTTCAACTGAACACCTTGGCATCTCAGTCAGAGAAGGTTTTCAAGAGTGCTGGCGTCGCATCGGCAGCCGTGCTGATGAGCCGGATGGCTGGGCTTGTGCGCGAAGGCGTAATGTCCCGCTTGTTCGGCGCAGGCTCGTCGCTGGACGCGTTTGTGGTAGGGTTCCGCATTCCCAACCTGACCCGCGATCTGTTCGCCGAAGGAGCATTGTCGTCGGCATTCGTCCCCACGTTCGTCGAGTATCTGCAGAACAAGGGCAAGGCAGAGGCGGCGCACCTGGCGAATCTGGTGGCGACCGCGATTATCCTGTTTGTGGGCGTTCTGTGCGCCGCGGGCGTTCTTCTCAGCCCGTGGCTGGTGCCGGTGCTGACTCAGAGCTGGGCGGCGACGAATCCGCAAAAAGTGGCGGAGGCGGTGAAGCTGACGCAGATCATGTTCCCGTTTCTGCTGCTGGTCTCGCTGGCCGCTCAGGCGATGGGGATCCTGAACGCATGCAATCACTTTGCCGTGCCGGCGTTTTCATCCACCTGGTTCAATGTAGGGAGTGTCGTTTCGGGGTTGTTGCTGGGTTTCGTTCTAGGGCCCTGGCTGGGCATTACGCGCATCGAGGGCATGGCCTACGGGGTCGTGATCGGCGGCGCCATGCAACTGCTCTGGCAGGCTCCCAGCCTCTACAGGCAGGGTTTCCGATTTCGGTTCGCATTTGACTTCAACCATCCGGGACTGCGGCACATCATCCGGCTGATGGGGCCGGCCATTATCGGAAACTCCAGCGTTCAGATCAACGTGTTGGTGAACACTTTCTTCGCCACGAGTGTCTACGATCCGGTGCGCGGGTTTGATGGAGCGACGTCGTGGCTCCAATTCGCGTTCCGTTTCATGCAACTGCCGCTCGGGCTGTTTGGCGTGGCGATCGCCACGGCGACGCTTCCCGCGATTGGCCGGAGCGCGGCCTCCGGCAACACGGAGGAGTTCCGCGAGACGCTGGCGCGGTCTCTCGGGTTGGTGTTCGTACTGACGGTGCCGTCGTCAGTCGGATTGATGGTCATGGGCCGCTCCATTGTGGGGGCGATCTATGAAGGGCGGCGATTCGAGCCCTACGACACGCAACAGACTGCGCTGGCGCTCTCGTGTTACGCGCTGGGTCTGGCCGGCTACTCGGCGGTGAAGATCCTGACGCCCGCCTTCTACGCATTGAAGGACTCGCGGACTCCGATGCTGGTGAGCCTCGCATCGGTAGTGATCAACGCAGGCATGGCTTACGCGATGGTGCACTCGTTCCAACTCGGTCACGCCGGGCTGGCGCTGGCTACGTCCGCCGTGGCTCTGTTCAGCTTCCTTGTGCTCTTTCAGGTGTTGAAGGTGAGGATCGGCGGGATTCACGGGCGGCGCCTGCGGAGCGTGATTGGCAAGGTAAGCATTGCGTCTACTGTCATGGGGCTCGTCGTCTGGCTGTGCAGCAAGGGCATTACCGCGGCCCTGGGACCGGGCGCCGTGGCGCGCCTCGTGGACCTGGCGGTGACGATTCCGGTAGGCATCGCGGTGCTCTACTATACCTGCCGCGCGCTGCGTGTCGAGGAGCTCGAGATGGCGACACGCGCCCTGGCCGGCCCGATTCTAAAACGGTTTTCCGCGCTGAATGCTAAAATTAGCGGCTGATGCACAAAGACGTCGCCATCGCGCTTCAGCTCCAGACGATTGATTGCCGGATTGCTGAACTGCGGCGCGAGATCGCCACGCTGCCCCGCCAGATCGCCGAGATCGAAAACGCGCTCATCAGCCATATGAAGCGTCTGGAAATGGACAAGGCTGCCCTGGCCGCCAACCAGAGAGAGCGCAAGCGTCTGGACGGCGAGGTGGCCGCACAACAGCAGAAGATCTCGAAATTGCGGGACCAGATGCTGCTGGCCAAGACCAACGACCAGTACCGGGCCTTTCAGCACGAGATCGACTTCTGCGAGCAGTCGATCCGGAAGTGCGAGGATCAGACTCTGGATCTGATGGGCGAGGCGGAAGCGCTGGAAACGAACGTCAAAGCGGCGGAAATTTCTCTCGCGGCGGAAAAGAAGGTAGTGGCGGCCGAGCGCGCCAAGGCGCAGGCGCGGACGGCGGAAGACAAGGTGGAACTGGCCAGGGCGGAGGCGGAGCACGCCACTCATGCCCAGCAGATGTCGGCGCCCATGCTGACGTACTACCAGCGACTGCGGTCGCGCTACTACAAAGAGGGCGACATCGTGGCGGAGGCGAAGAACAGCATGTGCCAGGCGTGCATGATGCTGATGCGTCCGCAGTATTTCCAGGACGTGAAGGCGGGAGAACAGGTGTTGAACTGTGAGAACTGCCGCCGGATTCTGTACTACGACGAGCCAGCCATGGACGTCGACGCCCAGATGAACGGTTGAGTTCCAGCCCCCCGGCTAAGTTGTGCTTCAATGGTCTGAGCCGTCACACATGCGCGACGCCGTTGGGAGGTTCTGTGAACGACATCGAAAAGGCCATACAGACCCAACTGAAGAACATCGAGCAGCGCTCCGGGAAATCACTCGGTCAGCTGAAGGACACCGTCAGAAACAGCGGGCTCAAGAAGCACGGCGAGATCCGCGACATGCTCAAGCGCGACCTTGGCCTCGGCCACGGCGACGCCAATACCCTGACCCACTACGCGCTTGATTCCCTGGGCCCGGCCTCGGTCGAGTCCCCAGCCGCAGCCAGTCCCGTTGTGGATGAGATCTACGCAGGTCCGAAGGCCCAACTCCGACCGATCCACGACAAGCTGATGGCGGCTATCGACGCTCTCGGCCCGTTCGAGATCGCGCCGAAGAAGACCTATCTCAGCCTGCGCCGCAAGAAGCAGTTCGCCATGATCGGTCCGGCCACCAACACGCGTGTGGAAGTCGGCCTGAACATGAAGGACGTTCCTGCCACGGATCGTCTGCTGCTTCTGCCGCCCGGCGGCATGTGCCAGTACAAGGTGAAGGTGACAGCAATCGGGGAAGTGGACCGGGAACTGCTTGGCTGGATCCGCCAGGCCTACGACCACGCGGGCGGCTGAATCGTGCATAGTAGACAGATGCTGCGACGCGATGCCTTGGCAGTGGCTACCTTTTCAGCCGCGAATGTGATGGGCGCTAATGACCGCGTGCGGATGGGGCTGATCGGCTGCGGCGGGCGCGGGCGCTATGTCTCGCGGCTGATGCGCGAGGCGCCGGATGTGGAGTTCGTGGCGGTTGCCGACGTTTACGAAAAAAACGCGCACGCCGCGCGGGATTGGGCCGGCCCTGGCTGTCAGGCGTATGGCGATTTCCGGCGCCTTCTCGACCGCAAGGATATCGACGCCGTGCTCGTCGCCACGCCGGACCACTGGCATGCCGCCGCCACGGTACTGGCCTGCGCCGCCGGCAAGGACGTATATACGGAAAAACCGCTGGCGCACAACATCCGCGAGGGGCGCGCAATGGTGCAGGCGGCGCGGCGCTACAACCGCATTGTGCAGGCTGGCATGCAGCATCGGTCGTCACCCCACTTTGCCGAAGCGGCGGGACTGGTTCAGAGCGGCAAGTTGGGCAAGGTCCACTTCGTGCGCGTCTGGAACTACGTGAACATGGTCCCGCGCGGCATCGGTCACGCACTGGACGAGCCGGTGCCGAAGGGGCTGAATTGGGATATGTACTGCGGGCCGGCTCCCCTGGTGCGCTTCAATCGCAAACGGTTCCTCTCCACCTATCGCTGGTTCTGGGATTACTCGGGCGGCTACATCACCGATTACGGGACGCATCGGCTCGACACGGTGCATCAGATCATGGGCGTGGATGCACCCCGCACCGCCGTCGCCACCGGCGGACGATTTGCGATGACCGACGCAGGCGAGATGCCGGATGTGTTGACCGTCACCTACGAGTATCCGGGCTTCGTGCTGGTCTACGAAGGCATCAACGTGAACGGCTTCGGAATGGGCGTCCGCTCTCCGGGTATGCGCTACTACAACGCGCGCGGGCCGTTTGACCGGCCCAATGGAATGGCCTTCTATGGCACCAATGGGACTCTGATGGCCGACCGGATCGGCTATGAGATCATGCCCGAGCTCACATCCAGCAGTTGGCCGCCGGAGTCCGCGGGTGAGCCCGCATACCGCATGGAACGCCGCCAGATGAACACCACGGACGCCACCGGCCTGCACGCCCGGGGCTTCATCGATTGCGTCCGTTCCCGCAAGCGGCCCGCGGCCGACATCGAGGCCGGCCACCGCTCGACCATCATCCCGCACCTCGGCAATATCAGTTATAAAACCGGACTGAAGCTGAAGTGGGATCCGGTACGGGAAGATTTCGACAATCAGCCGGAGGCAACGCGGCTACTGGGCCGGACTCCGCGCAAACCGTGGGACCTGATCCCTCCCACTCCGCTACCCTGAAAGTATGGGCTTCTCTGATTCGCTATATGCCCGCAAGTTTGGCCTCACGCCGCGGGACCTGGAGCGCTACCTGGCGGAGGCGCTCTCGCGCGGAGGGGACTACGCCGATCTGTACTTCGAGTACGTGGAATCCACGTCGTTGAGTCTCGATGAATCGATCGTGAAGAGCGCGACGCAGGGCGTGACACGGGGAGTAGGCATCCGCGTGCTTTCCGGTGAGCGCACCGGCTACGCGTACTCCGGCGATCTCAGCCCGGAGCGCATTTTGAAAGCCGCGCGCACGGCGGCCTGCATCGCAGCCGGTCCGTCATCGGTTCTGAAGACCGGGCTGGACGAATCCGGGCGGCTCGATCTCTACCCGGTGCCTGTGCCGGCGGCGGATTGCTCGCTGGCGGAGCGCGTCGCTCTCATTATGCGAGCCGACATTGCTGCACGCGCGGCAGACTCAAAGGTCTTCCAGGTGATGGCGTCTTTCGCGGACTCCATCAAGCAGATTCTCATCGCAACATCGGATGGCCGCCTGGTGTGGGATCGCCAGCCGATGGCTCGTTTGAATGTCACTGCCCTTGCGCGCGGCGCCGATGGCCGGGTGGAACACGGCTATCAAGGTGGCGGCGGGCGCGTGGGACTGGATCACTTCACGTCGCAGAATCTGCCCGAGAAGTTCGCTGCCGAGGCCGTCCGGCAGGCTCTTGTGCAACTGGAGGCCGACCCCGCTCCGGCCGGCGAGATGACTGTCGTGCTCGGTCCGGGCTGGCCCGGAATCCTGCTGCACGAGGCCGTCGGTCATGGCTTGGAGGCCGATTTCAATCGCAAGAGCGTATCCGCGTTTTCGGGCCGCATCGGCCAACTGGTGGCCAGTCCGCTGTGCACCGTGATCGACGATGGCGCGATGGCCAGCCGGCGCGGTTCTCTGAATGTCGACGACGAGGGTACGCCCACCCGGCAGAATGTCCTGATCGAGAATGGCGTGCTGCGGGGGTACCTGCAGGACAAGCTATCCAGCCGGTTGTTGGGCGCGGAGGCCACGGGCAATGGCCGCCGGGAGGACTACCAGAACATCCCACTGCCGCGCATGACAAACACCTACATGATGGCCGGCGAGAGCGAGCCGGAAGAGATCGTCCGCAGCGTGCACAACGGTCTGTACTGCACGACATTCGGCGGCGGCCAAGTGGATATCACCAGCGGGAACTTCGTCTTTTCAGCGACGGAGAGCTACCTGATTGAGAACGGCAAATTGACGCGCCCGGTGCGCGGGGCCACGCTGATCGGTAACGGTCCGGAAGCGATGAAGTTCATCTCGATGGTTGGCAACGACCTGCGGCTCGACGAAGGCGTCGGAATCTGCGGCAAGGAAGGCCAGAGCGTGCCGGTGGGCGTGGGGATCCCCACGGTGAAGATCGATCGCATTACGGTGGGGGGCAACGCATGACGCCGCGGAATCCGCAGGAAGAGATCGCGGCTCGTATCGTCGCGCTGGCAATGGCAAGGGGCGCATCCGCTGCGGAAGCGACGCTGGCCGAGGGCGATGAGTTCGAAGTCAACGTGAGGCTGGGTGAGGTGGAGACGTTGAAGGAGGCCGGATCGCGGGCCGCCGGCGTGCGCCTCTTGTTCGACCGGCGAGTGGGGTCGGCCTACACGTCGGACCTCTCCGGCGAGGGGCTGGGGCGCATGGTGGAGTGGGCTGCCGGACTGGCACAGATCTCCACGGAGGATCCGTTCGCGGGTCTTCCGGATGCGGCTGAACTGGGTTCCCTATCGGGGGACTTGGGGCTCTATTCGGATTCGGTGGAGAAACTGGAGGCGGCCTTCAAGATTGAGCAGGCGCGCCTGTGCGAGGCGGCGGCATTGGCTGCCGATCCGCGCATCGACAACAGCGAGGGCGCTGGATTTGGTTCCAACACCGGTTGGCGCGCGTTCGCCAACTCGCTCGGTTTTCTGGGCAGCTACCGGACGTCTTCCTGTTCCCTGAGCGTGGTGCCGGTGGCCGCCAATGGTGATGGACTTCAGCGCGACTACTGGTATTCCACGGCCCGATCGCACGACAAACTGGAAGCGCCCGAGTACATTGGTCGCAAGGCCGCCGAACGCCTGCTGCGGCGTTTGGGCGCGCGAAAGGCTGCCACTCAGAAGGTGCCGGTGGTTTTTGATCCGATGGTGGCCCGGTCGCTGGTCGGGCACGTTTTCTCGGCGGTCACGGGCGAGGCGGTCTGGCAGAAAGCGTCGTTTCTGGCCGGTCTGCTCGGTGAGCGTATCGCTGCGCCGGGCATCACGATTCTCGATGATGCGACGCTCCCGGGGCTCTTCGGCACCTCGCCGTTCGATGACGAGGGCGTACCCTCCCGTTGCACGCCGGTTCTGGAAGATGGCTACCTGCGCAACTACCTGTTGAATTCCTACACAGCGCGAAAGCTCGGCATGCGGACCACCGGCAACGCATCCCGGGGTGTCACCGGCAACGCCGGCACCGGGCACGGCAATCTGTACCTCAAGCCGGGTGAAGATTCACCGCAGCAGATAATTTCTTCGGTGAAAAACGGTCTCTACGTGACCGAATTGCTCGGCTCCGGTGTCAATATAGTCAACGGCGACTATTCGCGAGGTGCCGCTGGTCTTTGGATCGAGAATGGCCAACTGTCGTGGCCGGTCCATGAGATCACCATATCCGGTAGTTTGCGCCGAATGCTCGAACAGATCGAAGCCGTGGGCAACGACCTCGAGTTCCGTGGTTCCGTAGCCTGCCCGACGCTTCTGATCGGGGAGATGACGGTCAGTGGCCATTAAATCGCAAGAGAAACGCAGTTTTAACTCAACGCCTCTCTTCATCCTGGCGGCAGTGCTGGTCATTGCCGGCGCCGGATTCTGGTTTCTGTTCCTGCGCGGGGCGCCGGTGGTGAATCAGCAACTGACGCTGGCGCCGGAAGAAAAGGCGTATGTCGGAAAGCTCGGACTCTCCGAAGTGGAGATGAAAGCGTCTGAAAACTACATGAAGGCGACCGTGGTGGAGACCACCGGCAAGATCACCAATCGCGGGGATCGTCCTTTGCGGCTCGTCGAG
>CAYVDY010000329.1:0-7874 GCA_964450255.1 uncultured Candidatus Solibacter sp.
GAGCATGACCAAGGCGGTCCAGAAGACTCCGTCGCGGGCCGAGGCCTGGTACTTGCGCGGCGCCAGCATGCTGCGCCAGTCCAGGCCCGCCGACGCCATCGAGCCTCTGAAGCGCGCTACCGGGATTCTGCCCCGCCAATCGGTCTTCTGGGAAGCGCTGGCCCGGGCATATCTGGATAACGCGCAGAAGGAACCCGCACGCGAAGCCGCCCAGAATGCGCTCCAGACCGCCCGTACGCCGGAGCAGACCGCCATGGCGCAGGGCTTGACCCGCGAAATCGAGGCCGCTCCCGTCAACCGCCCGCCGAAAAAGCCGCCCGTTACCACGCCGCAGGGCTGGCAGGAGGCCAAAGGCGATGCCACTGTAGCCGGCAGACTGGTCTCACTCGATTGCGCTACCGCGACCATCCAGTTCCTGATCGAAATCAAGCCCGGACAGTCCGTCATCGTCACCACCGCGAAGCTGAACCAGGTGATGCTCAAGGGCAATACGAGCCAGAAACGCGAGTTTGTCTGCGGACCTCAGAAGCCCGCGCCCCTTGTGGAGGCCGGCTATCTCGCAGCGGCCGTTGCTCCGCCCACTCCGCCGCCACCGCCGCCTGCGAAGGCGTCAGCCAAGTCATCCAAAAAGGCGCCAGCCAAAAAAGCTGCGCCGCCACGCAAACCCAAGCCGAATCCGCCGCCCGTTGTGGGCGAGCTGGTCTGGCTTGAATTCAAGTAACGGCGGAAGCCTTCTACTTTTTCTTCACTCTCGCGCAGGCCGTGACCGCGCCAGTCGGATCCACTGCTGCCGAGCCTTCCTCGATGTGCTGGATCTTGCCCTCGGCGTCGATCACGAAAGTAGCCCGGTTGGCCACGCCAGAGTCTTTGTTCAAGACGCCATAAGCTTCGGCCACACTGCGCTTGGAGAAATCGCTCGCCAGCGGAAACGAGAGCTTCAGCTCTTCCTTGGACCAATGGCTAAGCGTTGGCAGGTTGTCCGTGCTGATGCCCAACACCGCCGCGCCGGCCTCTTCAAATTTGGCGATACCAGCCTGGTACGCCGTCATTTCCTTCGTTCAACCACCTGTGAAGGCAGCCGGAAAGAAGGCCAGCACAACGGTTTTACCACGTTGCTCGGAGAGCTTGAACGTGGTCCCAGCCGTCGTGCGCAGACTTAGTTCCGGAGCCGCGTCGCCTACCTTCAGATGTGTCTTCGGCGGTGGGGCGGGCTGCGCCGCGAGCGTGCTCGCGGTTACGGCCAGCGCCGCCAGGGTTGTCAGAAATCGCATAGAACCTCCTGGGAAATGGGGACTCGTTGGCAGTGCGCCCCTAACTCTTGCCGCTGAGAATAGCAGGCCTGCCCCAGCCCGGGCAACTTTCTCTCTGACTTCACCCCGCCGCGCCGATAAAGATCCCGTGGGCAGCCCTAAGGCACGGCCCTGACCAGGAGGCATCAAGTGCAATCCACAGCAGTGGTGGACGTTCCCGCCGGGCGCCAGCGCCAAGGCAAGTATCTCGTTTTTCAGCTCGGCAAGGAAGAGTTCGGCGTGCGCGTCGTGAAGGTGCGCGAAATCATGGGGCTGCAGGAGATTACCAGCGTGCCACAGACGCAGGACTTTGTCCGGGGCGTCATCAATTTGCGCGGGAAAGTGATCCCGGTCATCGACCTTCGACGCAAGTTCCGGCTCGAGGATCTGCAGGACACCCAGCGCACCTGCATCGTTGTTTTGCAGGTGGCGCACGACGGCGGCGACATCATGATGGGCGTTATTGTCGACGGGGTCAGTGAGGTGCTCACCATTCAGGAGAACGAGATCGAGGATACACCTGAATTCGGCGACGACGTGCAGATGCCCTACATCCTCGGCATGGCAAAGGTGAAGGGGGCCGTCAAGATCCTGCTCGACATCGATCAGGTCCTGACCAACAACGAGATCCGCAGTCTCGGCCGTGAAAACCCGCAAGAGGCAGACGCCTCGTTTGACATGTAAAAACTCAGGTACTTAGGAAACACCATGCACACCCAGAAAAAGACCCTCGGCTTCAAGATCTACCTCGGCTCCGGCCTGTTGGCCGCGTTCCTGCTGGTTCTCGGCGGGTTCTCCATCTACAGCATCTCCAGCTTGCAGCAGAAAATGAACAGCACGGCGAACCGCGAGGTTCGCAAGATCGATCTCGCCGGCCGCACGACGACCGGGTTCAACCAGATGTTGGCCTCTGCCCGGGGCATTCTGCTCGGCACCATGACCAGCAACACGGAGATGGTCAGCTCCTCCGAAGCCACGTTGCAAGAGGCGCGTGAGCAAGTATCGGCGTCATTGGGAGGTATCGCGCCTCTTGTCTATGACGCAGAGTGCCGGGGTCTCGTCGGTACCTTGAGCGGCCATTCACGCGTACTCGACGAGCGACTGAATCGGTTTCAGAGCGCCATTCGGGGTCAACGGCTTGACGAGGCTGTGCAAGTGCTGAATGTGGAGATGGGGCCCCTGTTGCTAGGCGCCAGCGCCGACGCCAAGCGCTTCCTCGCCGCACAAGGAAAGCACATCACTGACAACGCGAGTACCGCGGACCAGCAAGGGACGCTGTCCCGTCTGCTGGCGATACTGCTGTCTTGCCTGACCCTTGCCGTCGCGATCGGGTTGATCGTCACTTTCTACCAGAGCAACAACGAACTGCGGCAGATCGCCTCCGAGATTGGTGAAGGCTCGCGGCAGGTGGCCGGAGCGGCCCAGCAAGTATCGGGCTCCTCACAGGCATTGGCGCAAGGATCCAGCGAACAGGCTGCCTCTTTGGAAGAGACATCGGCTTCCACGGAGGAGATCAACTCCATGACGCAGAAGAACGCCGAGAGTGCGCGCCACGCCGCCACGGAAACCGAGAAGGCGGACGAACTGCTGAAGGAAACCGATCAGAAGCTGACCCAGATGATCGGCTCCATGCGTGAGATCAACTCGTCGAGCGAGAAGATCTCGAAGATCATTCGCGTGATTGACGAGATTGCGTTTCAAACCAACATCCTGGCCCTGAATGCGGCAGTGGAAGCCGCTCGCGCCGGAGAGGCCGGAATGGGCTTCGCGGTTGTCGCCGACGAGGTCCGCAACCTCGCTCAGCGATGCGCTCAGGCCGCCAAGGACACATCCGATCTGATCGAAGAGTCCATCGTTCGCTCCAACGAAGGCAAGTCGAGGCTGGACGAAGTGGCCAACTGCGTGACACGTGTCTTCGATAACGCCTCCCGCATCAAGGAACTGGCCAACGAGGTCAACGTCGGCAGCCAGGAGCAGGCGCGCGGCATCGAGCAGATCTCGCGCTCGGTTGCGCAGATGCAGCAAGTGACCCAATCCACTGCCGCCAGCGCCGAGGAGAGCGCCTCTGCCGGTGAGGAGATGAGCGCCCAGGCCCATTCCCTGCACGACGCCGTCGGCCGCCTGAATGTTCTCGTCGGGGGCGGCAGTAGCGCCGCTGAGACTCCGGCTCCACGCCGGGCGGTTTCCAGAGCGAAGACCGCAGTCCATGCCATGCCGGCCCGCAAGGCGGCCGCGCCTGTCGGATCGGTAAAGAAGGACTTCCCAATGGATGGGGATTTCAGCGATTTCTAGGAGCCTCCAATGGCGAAACGCAATTCCGCGGTGGCGAGTTGTCCACCTTCGACACCTTCACATTCCGCCACGGCAGCGGAACAGCCCTCCCCGGATCAGGCGACGATCGATCTCGGCAATTTGTCGGGTTTGATCCAGCAGTCTGCCCTTCCGGAGACTGATGCGGCCGCGCCGCCGGCCTGTCCAGCGGCCTTTGAGGCCAACGAGCTCAACCAGGATCCGCAGTTGATCCAGGACTTCCTCGTCGAGGCGCGCGAGCACCTTACTAACGTGGAAGGCCGGCTTTTGGAGATCGAGCAGGGTGTGCATACCGCCGAGACGCTGCACAGCGCTTTTCGGAGCTTCCACACACTCAAAGGGCTGGCCGGTTTCCTGGACTTCACCGTTCTGCAGGAAGTGGCGCACGAGGTCGAGAGCCTGCTCGACCTGGCGCGTAACGGCAAGCTGGCGCTGGTTCCAGCCACCGTGGATATCGTCCTCCAATCGGGCGATTACCTGGGTGTCTGGCTCAACTACATCGAGTCCTGCGCCAACGGCAAGGCCGCCGCGATTCCGCCGGACCCCGGACAACTGAAGGCGCGAATCCGGGCTGCTGCTGTTCCGGAGGCGGAGTCGCTGGCCGAACCCGAGCGCGATGCCGCTCCGGAGACGTTGGGCGAGAGCCCCATGCCGCCGGCCGATGTCCCTGCTGGCGCTCGCCGCAGCGAGTCGTCGTTGGTCAAAGTGGATACGTCCAAGCTGGAATACCTCGTCGATATGGTTGGCGAACTGGTCATCGCCCAATCGATGCTGCGCCACAATCCGGAGATCGGCGGCGTGCGCTCGCCACGGCTGCAACGTGATATCGCGCACCTGACGCGAATCACGGCCGAAGTGCAGAAGACCGCGATGGCCATGCGCATGGTGCCCATTGGCCAGCTATTCCGCCGCATGACCAGGCTGGTGCGCGATCTGGCGCGCAAATCCGGCAAGCAAGCCGAGCTGGAGCTGTTTGGTGAGGACGTCCAGCTCGACCGCAACATCGTCGAGGAACTGGCCGATCCGCTGGTCCATATGTTGCGCAACTCCCTGGATCACGGCCTGGAGGGGCCGGATGAGCGCATCGCGGCTGGCAAGTCCCATGCCGGCCATGTCCGGCTCAAGGCCTCGCACCAGGCCGGCCTGATTGTAATTGAGCTCACCGACGACGGCCGGGGGCTGAACCGTCAGAGGATCCTCCAGAAGGCCGTCGAGCGCGGCATCGTGCAGCCCGACGCCCAACTCAGCGACAACGAGATCTACCATCTGATCTTCGAGCCAGGGTTCTCCACCGCCGAGAAGGTAACCGATGTCTCCGGCCGGGGCGTCGGCATGGATGTGGTTCGCCGCAACATCAACAAGCTGCGAGGGCGCATCGAGATCGTCTCTTCCTCCGGCGCCGGGACTACGTTCCTGCTGAAGCTGCCCCTCACGCTGGCCATCATCGACGGCCTTGTGGTGGTGGTGGGCCAGGACCGCTACATCGTCCCCATCTTCGCAGTGCGGGAGATGTTCCGACCGGCACGCGAGAACTTGTTTACCGTCGAGGGCCGCGGTGAAATGGCGATGGTCCGCCAGAAGCTGCTGCCTGTGGTCCGGCTCAGCCGCCGCCTGGGTGTGCCGGCGAAATCGGACGACCCGTGCGAAGGCCTGATGATCGTCGGCGAGAGCGACAACAAGACGTTCTGCCTCCTGGTGGATGAACTCGCTGGAAAACAGGAGGTGGTGATCAAGAGCCTCGGGGCCACTTTCCGGGATGTGAGAGGCATCGCCGGAGGGGCCATCCTCGGCGACGGCCGTGTTGGGCTGATCCTCGATCTGCCCACGCTGGTGGGAGGAGTTGCTCATGCCGCATGACGATTCTGTTGCTGTCGCGCAGGCCACGGCCTTGGCGGCCAGCTCGGTCCGGCCCTCCGAGTTCCGCGAAATCCAGTCCATGGCGCACGACATCTTCGGGCTGGAACTGAAGACCGGCAAGGAAGCGCTGGTCGGAGCCCGGCTCGGCAAGCGGGTTCGCGAGCTCGGGCTGAAGGACCTCAGCGACTACCTCGGCCACGTGAAAGGCGACCGTACCGGGTTGGAACTGGCCGGCCTCATTGATGCGCTGACCACCAACTTCACCAGCTTCCTGCGCGAACCCGTGCATTTCAAGCTACTGCGCGAGCGCATTCTCCCTGAGCTCGCCGCGAGGCAGTCGTTCCAGGTCTGGAGCGCCGGCTGCTCCACCGGGGAGGAGCCCTACAGCATTCTCTTCGAAACGGCCGAAACTCTGGGTGATACCAGACTCGGCGCCATGAAGCTGCTGGCCACCGACATCTCCACGCGCGCCCTGAAGGCGGCATCGGACGGCATCTTCCCGGTGGCGCGCCTCAAGGAACTTCCGGACGCCTGGCGCAAGCGCTTCTTTCAGCGAGGCACCGGCCAACAGGAGGGCATGGTGCGTGTTCGCCAGGAGTGGCGCGCGCGCGTCCAGTTTGAGCGGCTGAATCTGATGGAGGATCTCTCGCGCATGCCGCGCTGCTCCGTCATCTTCTGCCGCAACGTGATGATCTATTTTGACAAGCAGACGCAGCAACGTCTGGTGGGCCAGTTCGCGAGCCGTCTCGACCCGGGAGGCTGGCTGCTCATCGGCCACTCCGAGGGGCTGATGGGTGTGCGGCACGATCTGGAGTACGTGATGCCGGCGGTCTATCGGAAGCCGGCCTCGGGCCGTTAATAGAAGAAAGAGGGACGGTTTTGGGCACACTAGTTGTCGGTGTGGGCGACTGCAAAGTAACTGCCGATCCGTCGGCCGAACTCGTCACTTATGCGCTAGGCTCCTGCATTGCGGTCGCCATCTGGGACCCGGTTTCCCGCGTGGCCGGTCTGCTGCACTTCATGCTGCCAGACAGCGCCGTGGACCGAAGCGGTAACGGGCGCGAGCACCCCTATCGCTATGCCGATACCGGGACGCCCATGCTGTTTCGCGAAGCCTACCAACGCGGCGCGGAAAAGAAGCGTCTGGTCGTGCGGCTGGCCGGAGGCGCGTCCGTGGTCGATGATCAGGGCGTGTTCAATATCGGCAAGCGCAACTACGCCGCACTGCGGAAGATCCTCTGGAAGGCGGGAGTGCTGGTCCACGGTGAGGAGGTGGGCGGAACAATCTCCCGCACGGTCCGCCTGGATTCGGCCAGCGGCAGGATGATGATCCGGCCGCCCGGCGAAGCGGAGCGGGAGATCAAGGCCCAGTCCGGACGCAACGGAGGTTCCCAATGTCAAAGTGCCTGATGATTGTCGACGATTCGCCCGTGATGCGCTCCTTCGTCAAGCGCACCCTGTTGGCCGCCGGCCTGGAGGTTCACACCTGCCTGGAGGCCGCCAACGGACGCGACGCTCTGGAGAAGCTCAGGGCATTCACCACGGATCGCCGTATCGATCTGATCCTCACCGATATCAATATGCCCGTGCTCGATGGGGAGGGGCTCCTGGCCGAACTCAAGCGCGATACCGCACTCGCCTCAATCCCGGTGGTCGTCGTTTCCACCGAATCCACAGACCAGCGCGTTGGCTCCCTCATGCGGCTGGGCGCCTCCGATTACGTCCGCAAACCATTCCCGCCCGAGCGGCTCAGCGAAGTGCTCAGCGGGATCTTCCCCGACTGGGCGAATCAATAAGGAAGTTCCGCATGGACGACCACAACCTCTCCAATCCCGCCCTGCGCGCTGCCTGCCGCCAGGCCGTGCTCGAAGTTCTCGAGACCATGTTCTTTGAAGTGCCTCTGGATGAAGACGTCCCCTCGCCCGTCCACGAACCTGAAGCCCTCATCGCCAGAGCCCGCCTCGCTGGCAGCCTCGAGGGCTGGCGGTGCACCGCTCCTCAGCACTCCTTCCACCCGCGCTGCCAGCACTCGGCCGACCGCGCTGGTGCAGCTGCCGGGCCGGACGCCTGACCTGTGACGTATCTTCGATCGGATGGGACGCATGCGGGGCGAGCCGGAAGTACCCGAGGGCCTGAAATACCTGCCGGGCTTCCTCGACGCCGGCGCGGAGGTGGCTTTGCTGGCCCACGTCGCGGACCTGCCCCGCGTCGTAGAACAGAATCAGCCGCACCGGGCCGGCGATGTGGATGATCTGCTCGATATTGAACAGTAGGCTCTTGTTGCCGCCGAGCACGAGAAGCGTCTCGAGGTCCTGCGGCCCCACCTGGCGAAGGTCGAACCCGCGCAGGCTGTATTCGCCGCCGAGGAACAGGCGCTCGAAGATCGGCAGCGGGCGCGACGACAGGTTCCGGATGTAA
>CAYVDY010000330.1:0-7840 GCA_964450255.1 uncultured Candidatus Solibacter sp.
ATTCACCCCGGCTACGGCTTCCTGAGCGAGAACTCGGACTTCGCCGAAGTCTGCCGGACCTCTGCCATCAAGTTCATTGGGCCGGCGCCGGAAGTGACGCGCATGATGGGGCTGAAGCAGATCGCGAGAGAGAAGATGAAGGAGCACGGCGTGCCGATCCTGCCGGGCTCGGACGGCTTGCTCGCGAACGCCGAAGAGGGTCTGGAGGTGGCGGCGCGCATCGGCTACCCCATCATCATCAAGGCCGCTGCCGGCGGCGGCGGACGCGGCATGCGCATCGTCAGGACGGCGGAGGAGTTACCCGCGGCTTATACGGCTGCGCGGCAGGAGGCCGAGGCATCCTTCACGTGCTCCGACGTGTACTGCGAGAAGTTCATCGAGAAGCCGCGCCACATTGAGTTTCAGGTGCTGGCCGATGAGCACGGCAATGTGGAAGTGCTGGGCGAGCGCGAGTGCTCCATTCAGCGGCGGCATCAGAAGCTGATCGAAGAGGCGCCGTCGGCGGCTGTCTCTCCCGAACTCCGAAAGAGAACCGCGGCCGCGATAAAGAGCGCGCTGAAGGCTGTCGGCTACACCAACGCCGGCACGGTCGAGTTTCTGATGGGCGATGACGGCGAGCTGTTTTTCATCGAAGTGAACGCCCGCATCCAGGTGGAGCACTGCGTGACGGAGATGGTCACGGGAATCGATCTGGTGAAGGCACAGCTTCGCATTGCGCGCGGCGAGACGCTGCCGGAGATTCTGGGCGGTCCGGTTGAGATCCGCGGTCACGCGCTGGAGTGCACCGCCATCCGTGCCACGATGGCTGAAATGGTGGCGCGCCCCGGACGCATCAAGGCGATCAATCGGCCGGGCGGCATCGGCGTGGGCGTGGATACGGCGGCGTACACGGACGGCGTGATTCCGCCCTACTACGATTCAATGGTGGCGAAGCTGATCACGTACGGCCGCGACCGCGCCGAATCGGTCGCCCGGATGCGCCGTGCATTGGACATGTTTGTGGTGGAGGGGATCCATACGTCGATCCCGCTGCACCAGCAGATCATGGCCGATGAGGAGTTTCAGGCGGCCGCGATCGATACGCATTTCATCACGCGATTCCTGGAGCGGCAGAAGGCCAAGCAGGCTTAGCTACCGGGTGGACCATTGA
The DNA here is from genome assembly GCA_964450255.1 of uncultured Candidatus Solibacter sp. GTDB lineage: Bacteria > Acidobacteriota > Terriglobia > Bryobacterales > Bryobacteraceae > Paludibaculum. Next base: position 1,151 of record CAYVDY010000330.1, read on the forward strand.
TGGAGCCGCTGCAATCCTGTGCGCAGCAGCCGCCAGATGCGGCTTGCCAGCCAGGCGAAGACGCAGAGGAATAGAATCACCAACGTCAGAATGACCATGGGGTGCGCCGCCGTCAGCCAGAGGACGAAGGGCACGGTGGCGTCGCCCAGCAGACTCAGCGCGATGTTGGAGAACGGCTCCGGACTCTGATTCACGGCCAGCCGCGTGGCTGCCTTGGAGGCGTGGCTGGACAGCGCGACGCCTCCGCATAGGATCACCAGGACGACCCGCATGACGGGGTCCAGGGTGCCGAACGCCGTTGCCGCCAATACGGCCGCGCCGACTGGCCGGATGATGGTGTGAACCGAGTCCCACAGGCTGTCCACCCACGGGATCTTGTCGCTGACGAACTCGATGGCAAAAGCCACGCCGGCCGCAGTCAGCACCGCGGGATGCGCCAGCACTTCCAGGCCCCTGGTGCCGTCGGACAGAGTGAGGAGATGGAAGCGGATGGCGAGGCCCAGGCCGAGGACGGTGGCGTAGAGGCGCAGGCCGGCCGCGAAACCGAGCCCCAAAGTCGTGGCGAGAAGGTGGACGATATCCATACCAATTTCATGCCAATCGAGGCGGCGCCCGAATCAAGCGCGCCACGCTGCCTTCACCCACTAAAGCACAGGCGGTTGATCTTCGGCATCCGCCGTGTTGTCTGTTCGCAGCAGGTGTCACGCCATACAGGCGCGGCCATCGGTCTATTGCAGTGGCAGTGCGAGTTCCTTTGGCAGCGCCTTTTCGTCGAGGACAACGCGCACCGGCAGGTCGCCGGGCTGCAATTCCGGGAGTACGATGCGCAGCCGCTGCAAGCCGGGGCTCCACTCTTCCAGGGCCTCCACGACACAGGGCTGATCCGCCACGAACACTTGGATGCGAGCCACGTCCGCACCGGCAGGCGCGGCGGTGAGGGCCAGCAGGAGAGTCCCGCCGCTGCGGGCGGGGCGGCCGAGCCAGGGATCCTCGAATTCGCTGGACTGGCTCACCAGGCTGCCGTCCAGGTGGCGTGCCAGCGCGATGTCCCCGCGTGGCATCAGGGCCGCGGCACTATCCACTCGAACCACCTCGACGGCTGGCGTATCGCCGCGGGGACTGCCCACGACTACTGTGACCGCGCCGCGGGTGTCGTCTTCGGGCGCGAGAACGATGATGCGTGTGGCAGACCAGGCGATCAACTGGGCGGCGAGGCCGTTAATGCGGACGGAGGGCGTCTCTCCCTCGGCCTTCAGATTCTCGCCGTAGATGGCCACCAGTGCGCCGCCGGAGATTTCCGGCGCCCCGGTCGCCAAGCTCACCACGGGGCTCTCTGAGCGCAACTTGGGGCTCTGCGTGGCCGGTTGTAGCGTGTAGTTGGCGGTGTAGGCGCTGGTATTGCGTGTGCCGCTGGCGGAGACGCCGGCCACGTAAACATCCATTGGTCCGGTGGCATCGGCCGGGGGAGTCCATTGAATGGTGTAGCTGGTGGTGGAGGCCGTCTGGCTCATGTACACGCGCCCGTTCGTCGAGTTGACCCTTGCGCCATTGGCGGAGCTCAAGGTTCCGGCGCTGACAGATAGCTGATAACCGAAGCGGCGCGACGTGCTGGGATCGGTGATCTTCAGCGTCCACGTCTGAGCCGTGCCCGGCTGGTAGGTGAGCCCAGCGGCCATTTCGAGCGCCACGCTTCCGCCGGATGGATTCAGCGTCACGGCATGGCAGCCGGCGCAAGGAGTGCCAGTGCCCGGTTCACCGGCATTGCCAGCGGGGATGCGCGAGCCGCTGGAGTAGGCAAGTGCGGCGTTGACCAGGAGGGTCAGCAGGACGAGAAAACGCATTTCGTACCTCATAGTCGATATTTGATTGAACGCGCGGTTCGGCGGACGGGTTACAGTGAGTTTGTGAAAAGCCTGACTCTACTCATCGGCACGGCATTTCTCGCTCTTGCGCAGGAGTCCGCGGTTCGCCCCGGCCGGCCCGCTGCCCAGGGCAACCGGCACTACGCCGGCAACCGTGTGCCGCTGCGGCCCGTGCCGCTGGTGAAGCTGCCGGTGGGCGCGGTGCGGCCCGGCGGCTGGCTGCGCGAGCAGATGCGGCTGATGGGCGACGGCTTCACCGGCCGGCTGCCCGAGCTGAGCGCCTTCTGCAAATTCGACGGCAACGCCTGGACCGATCCCACCGGCCATGGCCGCTTCGGCTGGGAGGAATTGCCGTATTGGCTGAAGGGCTTCATCGACCTCGGTTATGTGATGCAGGACCAGCGCATCATCGACGAATCCAGGCGCTGGGTGGAGGCGGTACTGGCCACTCAGCAGGCCGATGGCTACTTTGGCGCGCGCACGAATCTGGTGGGGCACAATACGCTCGATAATCTGGAGACGCTGGATATCTGGCCGAACATGGTCATGCTCTATCCGCTGCGCACCTATTACGAGGCCACCGGCGATAAGCGCATCATCCCGTTCATGCTGCGGTACTTCCGATGGTTCCAGACTCTGCCGTTGGAGGCGATTCTGCAGCAGAGCTGGCAGAAGCATCGGGGCGGCGACAATCTCGATCACATCTACTGGCTCTACAACCAGACGGGCGAGGCGTGGCTGCTGGAGGCGGCGCGAATCAATCACGAGCGCACTTCGGATTGGGTGGGCGGAGTGCCGACGTGGCATGGGGTCAACATCTCGGAGTGCTTTCGCGAGCCCGCGCAGTATTATCAGCAGACCAACGACGAGCGCTATCTGAAGGCGACGGAGCGCAATTACGACCTGATCTTCGGCCTTTACGGACAGGTGACGGGCGGAGGCTTTGCATCCGACGAGAATGCGCGGCCAGGCTATCGCGGGCCGCGCCAGGGCACCGAGACGTGCACGTGGGTGGAGTTATTGTTCAGCCACGAGATGCTCACCGCCATCACGGGCGACGCGAAGTGGGCTGACCGCGCCGAGCGCATTGCAGTGAATTCGCTGCCCGCGTCGATGACGCCGGATCTGAAGGGGCTGCACTACCTGACCGCGCCGAATCAGGTGCAGCTCGACCGGGGAAACAAGGCCCCGCTGATTGAGAACAGCGGCGACATGTTCAGCTACAATCCATACGGTTACCGCTGCTGCCAGCACAACACAGCGATGGGCTGGCCCTACTACGCCCAGCGGATGTGGATGGCGACAGGCGGCGACGGCCTGGCGGCGGTGTTCTATGCGCCGAACACGGTGACGGCGAAGGTGGCCGGCGGTGCGCAGGTCACCATCGACGAGACCACGGACTATCCGTTCGGCGAGACGGTGACGTTCGCGCTGAAGATGAGCGGAACTGCCCGGTTTCCACTCAGCGTGCGCGTACCGGAATGGTGCGCGGAAGCGAAGCTCGCATTGAACGGCGCGGCGCTACCGGCGACGCGTGCCAGGCAGGGCTGGTTGACGGTGGAGCGTGAGTGGAAGGACGGCGACAAACTGGTGCTGACGCTGCCGATGAAACTCGGCGTGCGGCGTTGGGAGACGATGCTGAACGCGGCTTCGGTGTCCTATGGTCCGCTTGAATTCTCGCTGCGCATCGGTGAGAACTGGAAGCCCTATGGCGATACCCCGAAGTGGCAGAAGTACGAGGTGTTTCCGACGACGCCGTGGAACTACGCACTGGTGCTGGAAGAGAAGATGGAAGTGGTGCGGAAGCCGGGCGCGATTGCCGCCCAGCCCTTCACGCTGAAAGGCGCGCCGCTGATGATCAAGGCCCGTGCGCGAAGAGTTCCGGAATGGGGGCTGGAACCGAATGGGATGACCGGCGAGATCCAGATGAGCCCGGTGCGGACGGAGCAGCCGCTGGAAGACGTGACGCTGATTCCGATGGGCGCGGCGCGGTTGCGGATCTCGATGTTCCCGGTGGCCGGCAACGGTACGCTGTGGGATCCGAATCCGGCGACGGTGCATGCATCGGCGGCAACGCACAGGAATCCGCCGGCGTCAAAAGGATATGGATGGGATGGCCGGAAGGGCACGGCGGAGTGGATCGAACATCGCTATCAGCGGCCGCGCAAGCTCTCCTGGAGCGAAGTGGGGTGGGCCGGCGACGCGGCGCCGCAGCGGTGGAAGCTGTTGTGGTGGGACGGCGCCACGAGTTCATGGAAAGAACTCAAGACGAGAGACAGTGGCGGGAGGAGCGAGTTTGAGACCGTGGAAACCGTCGCGCTGCGCATGGAGCTTCAGGCCGCTCCGCGCAGGGGATTGAAGCTGGCGGAGTGGAGAACGGGCGGTCCAAAAGAGTAATCTGGTTCTGGAGACCTTATTATGATCAAGCTTGGTTTTGTCAGCGCCATCCTGCCGGAGTTCACATTGGAGCAATTGGTGGACTTCTCGTCCGAGAGCGGCTTCGAATGCATCGAGCTGATGTGCTGGCCGCAGGGCAAGGCGGAGCGGCGCTACGCCGGCGTGACGCATATCGACGTAGCGGGGCTGAGGAAGGCCGACGCCGAGCGGATCAAGGAATTCACCTCGGAGGCCGGCGTGAGCATCAGCGGTTTGGGCTACTATCCGAATCCGCTGGCCGCGGATCTGGCCGAGGCGAAGGTCTATGTGGAGCACCTGAAGAAGGTGATCAAGGCGGCGGCGATGCTGGGCGTGCCGGTGGTGAACACATTCATCGGGCGCGATCCGGCGAAGAGCGTGGACGACAACTGGCCGCGGTTCCTGAAGACGTGGAAGCCGCTGGTGGCGTTCGCCGAGGCCAATGGCGTGAAGATCGGCATTGAGAACTGCCCCATGTCGTTTTCGAAGGACGAGTGGCCGGGCGGCAAGAATCTGGCCACCTCGCCGGCGATCTGGCGGCGGATGTTCAACGACATCCCGTCCGCCAACTTCGGATTGAACTTCGACCCGTCGCACTTTGTATGGCAGGGCATGGACTACGTCAAGGTGCTGCGCGAGTTCCAATCCAAGCTGTTCCACGTTCATGCCAAGGACGCGCGTCTGGATCGCGACCGGCTGAATGAAGTGGGACTGCTGGCCTATCCGCTGGAGTATCACACGCCGAAGCTGCCTGGCTTGGGCGACGTGAACTGGAGCGCGTTCTGCTCCGTTTTGACCGAGGTTTATGACGGTCCGGTTTGCATCGAGATGGAAGACCGGGCTTACGAGGGAAGCATCCAGAACCGAATGGCGGGGCTTTGGCAGAGTGGGGCGTTTCTGGCCCAGTATCTGCCGCAGCCAGCCGAGGTGTAGTAACCTATTGAGTGAAGTCAGGATTCCAGAGTTGGAGGTCTCATTCTTATGATGCGATTGTTGCGGAAAGCCGCCATGTGCGCGGCTGCATGTGTGATCACGGCAGGCATGGCGTTCGGCCAGATGGGCACATTTACCGGTAAGGTCATCGGCGAAGATGGCAAGGGCATGCCCGGCGTTGAGATCAAGATCGAACGCAAGGACATCAAGGGCAACTGGAAGACCAAGACTGGCAAGAAGGGCGACTGGACCTACAGCGGCATGCCGGTCCCCGGGAACTTCACCATTACCTGCGAGTTGAACGGCCAGGTGATGGACCAGCTTTCAGGCGTCCGCAGCCAGATGGGCGATCCCACGGAGCTGAAGGATTTCTGCAATATCGGCAAGCAGAAAGCGCGGCAGGCCGCGCAGCAGAAGGCGATGGAGACCGGTCAGGTCACGCAGGAACTCGCCAAAGAGATGACGCCGGAGCAGAAGGCTGCCTATGAGAAGCAGTTGAAAGAGCGTTCCGCTCAGATGCAGAAGAACAAGGCGTTGAACGACGCTTATAACGCCGGCATGACGGCTCTGCAGGCGAAGGACTTCCCGACGGCCATCGAGAGCTTCAAGAAGGCCGGCGAGCTGGACCCCAAGCAGAGCGCCGTGTGGATTCAACTGGCGCAGAGCTACGACGGCATGTCGAAGACGAAGACGGGCGCGGAGAAGGATGCCGCACTGGTTTCGGCGGGTGAGAATTACGTCAAGGCGATGGAACTGCTGCCGGCCGACGCCGGTCTGCACAACAACTACGGCCTGGTGCTGGCGCAGCAGAAGAAGTTTGCCGAGGCGCAGGCTGAGCTCGAAAAGGCAGCGGCGCTGGATCCTCCCGGCGGCGGCAAGTACATGTTCAACCTGGGTGCGGTGCTCACCAACATCGGACAGACCGATCCGGCCGTCAGCGCCTTCAAGAAGGCCGTTGAGCTGGATCCGAAGTACGCCCCGGCGTGGTGGCAGTACTGCAGCGCGCTCAGCGCCAAGCTGACCATGACGGCCGACGGCAAGCCCGTGCCGCCCGAGGGCATGCAGGCCGCGTGCGAGAAGTATCTGGAACTCGATCCGACCGGACCGAACGTGGAAGGCGCCAAGGGCCTGATGACGCTGATCGGCGGCAAGCTCGAAACCAGCTACCAGAACCCCGACGCCAAGAAGGCTCCGGCCAAGAAGAAGAAGTAAACCGGATACACTGATTCCGGCTGAGATGCGGGCGCCTCGGGGAACCGGGGCGCCCGTTTCGCGTATCGTGGGAGTGAGATGGGAAGATTCTTTGGACTGCTGTTCGTTTTCATTCTGGTGGTGCCGCTGATCCGCATGGTGGTGGGGATGCTGGCGCGGGCATTCACCAACTTCGCCGGGGGAGGGAAGAGCGAGGCGGGACCGGTGCGTGTGCCGGCCGGCGGCAAGCTGTTCAAAGCCCCCGTATGTGGCCCATTGTGGAGTGAAA
>CAYVDY010000331.1:0-7824 GCA_964450255.1 uncultured Candidatus Solibacter sp.
ATCCACAAGGTATCGCGCTCCTGGCGAAACTCCGGGAGCCGCGGCCGTGCCTCCCGGGAAAGGACCTTGCCGGGCGGGTTGTTGGGAGTATTGACGATGATCGCCTTCGTTCGCGCGTTGAACGCCGCACGCAATTCCGCCGGATCGAAGTGCCAGTCCGGCGCGTGCAGGGTGACATAGCGGCGGCGCGCCGAGCACAGGTCCGCGTCGGGCCCGTAGTTCTCATAGTAGGGCTCGAAGATGATAATCTCGTCGTCCGGGTTCGTCGTGCCCAGCAGCGCCGCGATCATGCCTTCGGTAGATCCGCACACGACCGTTACCTCGGTCTCAGGGTCCAAATCCAATCCATAGTGGCGGAGATACCTGGCCGCGATCGCGTCGCGCAGCGGCTTAGCGCCCCACGTGATGGCGTACTGATTGAAGTCCTCCGCGATCGCACGCGCCGCGGCCGCCTTCAACTCGGCGGGCGCCTCGAAGTCCGGGAAGCCCTGCGCCAGATTCACCGCGCCGTGACGCACGGCCAACCGCGTCATCTCACGGATGACGCTCTCTGTGAAGTGCGCTACCCGGTCGCTCCGGAAGCGCTCATTTGCTTCGTTTGGCACTCGATTTCGCCTTTGTCTTGGGTCTTGCTGGCGTCTTGGCCGCAGGCTTCGAGACGGGCGCCATCTCGGGCGTCACCGGCTCATCGGCGTACAGCCAGCGGTAGATATCAGCGTTGCGCGTGATGATCTGCACGTAGTCTCGCGTCTGGGCGAACGGGATGTTCTCCACGAACTCGCTCGGCTCGCGGTACTCGGCCCAACCCCGCCACATGGGGATGCGGGTCGGGCCGGCATTGTAGCCCGCTAGAGTCTCCTCCACGCTGCCCTCGCGGGTGTCGAGCTGACGACGGAGGTAATACGTCCCGATCTTCAGGTTCGTGTCCGGGTTCTTTAGGGATGCGGGCCGGACGTTTCTCAGCCCCACCCGGCGGCCGAGTTCACGCCCCGTGCCCGGCATCACCTGCATCAGGCCGATCGCCTTCGCGTAGGACACGACGTCCTTGTCGAATAGCGACTCCTGCCGGATCAATGCAGCCACCAGAAACGGATCCAGGTCCCTTTCCCTCGCATAGCGCTCAATCTTGGCCCGGTACGGGAACGGGAACGCGAGTTTCCAGAAGCGGATTGGAGCCGCGTCCCGGCTCATGAAAAGGTAGTCGGGCATCGTGCCGATGATGTATCGGATGCTGACGTCGTGGGAACCCCGGCGCGCGGCGGTTTCCGCCATTTCCATCGCCAACGGCATGCGGCGCTCGCCGTTGCGTATGCCGTATCTCATTTCACCCTCGGCCCACTTGTCCAGACCGGCGCGCGCCAGCAACCGGCCGCGCTCCAAACGCAGTGCGGTGCCCGGGTCGATGCTGGTATCGGCCGTCCGGAGCCGCTCCGGGAATCGAAGTCCGGCCAGGAAATTGTCTGTCGCCAGTGAAGGGCCCGCCCGCGCGACCTCCGCCCTCTGGAGCCGCGAACGCACGGTCATGGCGTAGTAGTAGTTGGGAAATCGCGTCTCCAGCTCTGTCCAATAGCGCTTGGCTGCCGGAAAATCGCCTGCCTGTTCCGACAACCGGCCTAGATAGTAGAGCGCCGCGCCAGCCTTCTCGGAACCCGGGTACAGAGTCAGGTGAGCCCGAAGTTCACTTAGCGCGTTCGGCCGCCGTTCGAGGTAGCTGCGCCAGACCACCTTCCAGTGACAGTGCGCCGCGTCTTCGGACCCCGGCGCCGCGTCCGCGCACGCGCGGTAGAGCGGCGTGTAGGTCGCAGCCTCGTTCTTCACCAGCAGGCTGTTGGCAGCCATCAGCAGCGCCTTCTGGCGCCAGACTGAGGAAGGAACGCGGCGGCCCATTTCATTGACCGCGGCCAGCATCTCAGATTCCCGATCGAGCCGCCTCAGGCACAAGACTATGTAATAAAAACGCTCTGCATCTGCCTCCGGGTTTTCGACTCGAAGGTCCTGCAGTGCGTCCAGCGCGGCGCCCGTCTTGCGTGCATGATAATCCGCGGCTGCAGCTCGCACACGCGCCTGATCGCGCTCCAATCCGCCCAGCAGGGGAATCATCCGCTGATACTCGTCCTGCGCCCGGCCGGCCTGCTTGCCATCCAGCAGCTTCTGGGCGCGCTCCAACCTCGCCTGCGGCATCGCGGGCGGGTAACGCTCGCCCAGTTGCTGTTCCAATCGCGACAGGGCCGCACGAGCCTCCGGTTCCTCGTCGCTGAATGGATAACCGAAAAAGACCTTCTGATAGTGGACGGCGGCGGAGACAGGATCGCCGGCGCCTTCCTGGGCTTGCCCCAGCAGCAGGGAAGACTCCGGCTGCGGCAACTGGTCCTGCCGGACGCGCGCCAGGATCTGTAGCGCTCCTTTGTGTTGATTCAGTTCAAGCAGAGCCCGCGCACCCAGCAATGCCGCGCGGCCTGCCAGCGGCGATACAGGCACCGTGCGCCATACGGGTTCCAGAGCCGGCGCCACCGCCTCATAATTTTTGTTCTGCGAGTGTGCCTGAGCAATCCAGAAGGCAGCGTAATCAGCGATCAGCGGCAACTTCGGTTGCGCGGCCTTGAGATGGCCGAGCGCCAGATCGGTGCGTCCTTTTTCCAGAGCGTCCATGCCCGCCTTCACGCGCGATACTGCGTCACTGGCGGTTTGAGCGCAGAGGTCACTGAGCACGGCGGCCAGCAAGGCCGCGGCTCTAAACCAGCGGGCCAGGGTATTCAACTCCCAACAGCGAGGCATCGTCATTAGCAAGCGTGCGCACCAACTCCTGATGGAAGTAATCGATCATTGACGGGATGGTCAGAAACTCGTGTTTGAACTGCGCCCGGCCTCGTTCCATTTCGCCGCGCAAGGCCATATAGAGGCGCGCTTGTTCCCTGCCCTGACGCACGGCCTGCGCCTGGTAGAGCCGCATCTCCGCCACACGCACCCGGGCAAAACGCTGGGCCTTGGCGTGGAGTTCCTGATCCTCTCGAGAGAGCTGAGACCAGTTCGGAGTTCCTGGCTCCAGCACGGGACCCGGCTCCGGTGGAGCCACCGCATGGATTGCCGGGGCAATCCCCATCAACGCACCGGCAGGCGCCTGTGTAGCGGACCGCTTGGCGGCCTGCCGGCAGTCCAGAGCCATCCCTGCCAGGGCAGTGACCACTTCCAGGACGTTTACATCCAGAGGCTCGCCGTTGCTCTCCACGTAAAGGATGGCGGCCACGCGGCGCTTCTGCTCACTCTGGCCCACAATCACCGGCGCCAGGCAAACTCGCTTATCTTCGTGCGCGCCCAGCACCTCAACCAACTGCGGCGAAAGCTCATTCGCCGTTGCCATGGCGATCACCGTATCCATCGTCTCTAGAACGGTCGTAAACGCGGGCGCCTCGGAAGTGGGAATCCGCATATCGAGTAGCGGCTGCAGATTCTGATCTTCAACGCAGCGATGATCCTCATACTGCAATTCGCCGTTGATGATGCTGAAGAGAATCGCCCGCACGGACCAGGCTGACGCGCCGTCCAGCAGAGCGCCTGCCCAGCCGCCGCCGTCCTCGGCTTGTTCCAGACGGCGCGCCGTCTGATTCAGCCGTTCGCTCATCACTCTCTCCGCAGCGGCCTTGGCGCGCGCACCCTCCTCCGCCGCAATTGCCGCCGTTCTGGCTTCCAGTTCGGCGTCGAACTGCGTCCGCAGCGCGTCGAAGCGCTCAGCCAGGGCACGCCCGACGTTCTCGCGCCAGCCCCGCTCCAACTGCTCCTGCACCTGCTCCACATGCAGTTGCCAGGCGGCGCCGATCTGGTCCTCGGCGGCTGCCCGTTCGGCGGCCAGAAAGTCAATGGGTTGCGGTTGCGTCTCTTCCGTACTCAATGGAGGAATCCTCGTTCGAATTTTAGCGCGTCCGGAGTGCCTCACCGGTCGATAGGTCGAACCGAAGCGTGCGCTTGGGTCCGGCAAGCTCAATCTCGAACCTGCTATCCGCTCCCGCCGGCGCGGGGCCATGGAGCCACTCTCCGCCCACTTGGGCTTCGAGACAAGCTAGTTTTAGACGGCCCGCCGGCTTCGTTCCGTCATAGTCGAAGCAGGCTTGGAACTGGCGTACCTGCTCATCGGCCAGATCAACACTGCGTCCGCTCAAATGTCCATTAGCGCGTAGCGAAATCGGAAAAGGTCCGCCGAACCGGTCAGCTCGGAGTTCCAGTTCGGAGTCAACCAGTCCCCCCTTCCAGGCATAGTTGTCGACACGGCCCAGGAATCGGAGTTCAGGCGCGATCCCACCCAAACGGACACTCAGGCGCCCGTTGACCGGAGCTTCGTCCCAGCGAGCGCTTACCTCCGGCATCTCGATCATGGCGCCATCCCAGTACATCCGGGCGGTGTAGTTGCTGAGCAATTCCTGATCGAGCAGCAGTTTGCCGATCCGCAGCGTGCCTTCCACGTGGCGGCCGCGTAGCCACGCCGGCATGGCGGACTGACGACGGAGCGTCCGATCCAGCAAACTCCGACGGGCCAGGAGCGCGGGTTGGAGGAAGCGATCGACGCTGGCGCCTGTGGCTTCATCAACTGTGACGGCGAAGCGCCAGGAGCGATTGGCCTCCGGCGTATAATCGGCTTCCCCAATGAACTTCCAGGAGCCCCAAGCGCCCACAGCCTTCCGGGCCGACCATGACGTCCCCTTCCAGTTCATCACCGCAGACTCGATCACCACCGGATCTGGCGCCCCTTCCACGCCGCAGGTCACATCGCTTGCCAATAACCTGCCGGACCATTTGGACTGCTGCGCCGCGGCTGCCGGGCCACGTTCAAATCGCAGCGCCCCTCGAACGCTTCCACCCTCACAGGATTCCAGCACCGGCAAGGCAGGGACATCCTCCAGGCTCGCCACCGCCGATCGCAACTCCGCCAAGGGTAAGCTCTCCGTCTCCACCCCGAAGTCCACGGCCTCGCTGTCCATTCGCCACACACCGGAAATGCGCGCACGGCTGCCGGAGGCCGTCTCCACAGTCACAGGCGCCAGTGTCACGCCGGACCCGGCCAGGGTAATCTGCGCGGTCTCAATCGTGAGCGGCCCCGCCGACCCCATGCTCACCTTGCCGTTCCGGAGTTCAACACCGCCTTCGAGGAGCTTACTTTGGGAGTAGTCGATGGATCCAACGACTTTTCCTTCGACGGTAAGCGTAGCTGGCGTCGGAGTACCCAGGCGTCTCGCAAGATCGAGCAGTGCGGGCGCCGGCAGCTCTTCAAATGCAAACGACGCGTCCCATTGGGGATCGGCCAGAAGTCGCGCACAGGCCAATCGAACCGTCAGCGGCAGCGCCTCCTTCTCCTTCGGCTTGATGGAGTGAATTTCAATAGTCTGGCCGGAAAGGTCAAGCGAGCCCTCGTATCCCAGAGCCCACTGCTCGCCCCGCAGACCGAACCAGCCGGGACGATCTACCTTTTCCAACTCGACAGTACCTCGGATGCGCAACTGATTGAGTGGCCCGTCGAGGGTCGCCCGCGCTGAGACGCGGCCCTGCAGTCCCAGATCGCGGCCGGTAACCAGAGTTAGCACTTCGCTAATGGAGCTGCGCTCAACCACCATGTCGATCGCCATCTCCCCATCGTCACCCACGGGCCGCCATTTGCCGCCGCCGGAAAAGCGGCCAAAGCCCTGCTCGGAGCGATCGGTCCGCGCCGGCGACGCCTCATAGCGCCATTCCAACGCGCCGCCAGGGCCGGATAACCCCTGCAACTCCAGATCTACCGCGTTGAGAAAGAATGGCGACTTCATCGTTCCGTTCTTGAAATTGACGCGGCCTTCACTAACCACAACCCTCGGCGCACTACCGGACCGTTTCACGCCTGCCGCCATACGCTGCAGGAGCCGTGCGAGATTCCAACCATGTTCATCGCGCCGCGTTACGTTGACGCTAGCGGCGACGAGCCGCACGGAGGAAATGCTGAGGTGGCCGGAAAACAGACTGAAGACGCTGATACCTGCCTGCATTTCGCCGACGTATGCGAGCGGTTCAATGCCAAAAGCGGGGTCATCCGGAATGACCAGATCGGCCGCGGAGAGGCCGGGAGTCGGAAAAACCTGGTAACGGACTTCGCGAAACTCCACTTTGCGCCCGATCGTATCTTCCAACGCGGCGGCGAGAGGCGCGCGCATGCGCTCCGCGTCGAGCCTGGGAGCTATCAGCCCAGCGACCCCGATGACCACCAGAACACCAAACGCGATAAGCGCGACACGACCCCAACGTATAGTCACGGCCGCACCTCGGCCATCAGTCGATCGTAGTCTTCCGGGGTATCGATATCGCGGTGGATGGCTGCATCGTCAGTCTCAACGAAGACGGTACCGGAGCGGTGGGCGTGGACAACATCCCGAGCTGTGGCGCCTTCTCGAAGCGTAAGCAATTCCTCGCCGATGGCCCGCCTCATCAACACAGGGTGACCCCGCCGTTCAGCATGCACGGGGATGACAAAGTCCAGCGGCGTGGATGCCGCCTCCCACGCTTGGCACATCGCGAGCAGGGTAGCCGGTGCAACCCCAGGCGAGTCCACCGGTTGCATTATCACGGCTTCAATGTGCGACGGAAGTGCTCGCAGGCCGCACTGTAGGGAACTCAGCTGCCCGCGATCAGGCTCGGGATTCAACAGAAGGACCACGTTCTCTGTCAGCTTTGCGCCGGCGGCGATCTCCTCGGCACGGTGCCCCAGAACGACGAACACCTGCGCGCTGCATGTGCAATGCAGTGCAATCTGAGAGTCAAGAAAGGTCGCCCCCCGATACAACAGCAGAGGTTTCGGACGTCCCATGCGGACAGAAGCGCCCGCCGCCAGAAGGATCGACGCAAAGTGGGGATTGGGCAGATTCACTGAGAAACGGCCTGCACTTCCCCAGCCGAGAAAACGGATTTGCTCAGCGCCCGCCACTTCGACTCCGACCGCCGTCGGATCGCGATAATCTCGGCCGCGACGCTGACGGCAATCTCCTCGGGTGAGAGCGCGGCAATGTCCAGCCCCATTGGCGAAGCGACGCGCTCAAAGGACTCCCGTGGGATGCCCTCTTTCTCGAGTTCTTTGAAGACCGCCAGCGCCTTGCGGCGGCTGCCGATCATGCCAATGTAGCAAGCGTCGGTGGAAATCGCCCAGCGAAGCACGCGCATGTCATCGCGATGCCCGCGCGTCACGATAATCAGGTAGCTGCACGAATTCACTTCGAGCTTTGGAAAGACATCTTCGTACTCGGCCGCGTGAATCTCGTCGGCCTGCGGGAACCGCTCGCGGTTGGCGAAGGACTCCCTGTTATCGACGATTGTGGTTTGGAATCCGATCAGCCCAGCCACCTGGCAGAGACTCTTGGAAATGTGGCCCGCTCCGAAGATGATAGCCCGCGGTTGTGGCTCCACTGGTTCAACGAAAACTTCCAACTGCCCTCCGCAAATCAAGCCGTTATCATAAGCGGCGTCCTGCCCCAAAGAAAAGGTCATCCGGCGGGCCTTGCCTGTCGCCATCGCCTCCCGCGCAGCATCCCACACCTCCGCCTCCACACATCCGCCGCCAATCGTTCCAGCCATCGAACCGTCATCGCGGACAAGCAGCTTCGCGCAGGTATGGCTCGGGATGGACCCGTTGGCCTGGATGATCGTGGCGAGCGCGCACTTGCGGCCGGCACGGCGAAGTCGCACAACTTCTTCGAGGACGTCCATTCTACTGAATTATAGCGTGCTCTCCGGCGCCACGATGCCCGGAGCGTCATTGCGTCGACGCAAAAAAGCCCCGGGTTTGAGACCGGGGCTTTTTGTGTTAATCGGGCGACG
>CAYVDY010000332.1:0-7790 GCA_964450255.1 uncultured Candidatus Solibacter sp.
TGGCTCGCGCGCAGTATGGGGCGGCAATCGATAAGGTGGTGTTCCCCGGATTCCAGGGCGGCCCGCTGGTCCATGTGATGGCGGCCAAAGCCACGTGTTTCCTGGAGGCGATGACACCCGAGTTTGTGGAATACCAGAAGCAGGTGGTGAAGAACGCGAAGGCGCTGGCGGCCGGCATGCAGGCGGCAGGTTTCCGCGTGATCTCCGGCGGCACTGACTCGCACGTGATGCTCGTGGACATCTTCGCCAGGGGACTGCGGGGCAAGGAAGCAGAGAAGGCGCTCGACGAGGCATGGATCACAGTCAACAAGAACGGCATCCCCTTCGATCCGAATCCGCCGTTGAACCCGAGCGGCATCCGCCTGGGCAGCCCTGCTGTGACCACGCGCGGCTTCGGCGAAGCCGAGATGACTCAAGTGGCCGCGCTCATCGCCCAGGTTCTGGAAGCTCCCGCTTCGGAGGACAATCTCGCGGCCGTGCGGAAGGGCGTCAAGGCATTGACGGACCGCTTCCCGCTCTACTCCTGGAAGCTGACGGCGGTCGGGGCCTGAGGCCGGATATCGAACAATGCCTCTCCGCATTCTGCTCGACGCCAGACACGTCAGGGACTTCGGATTCGGCACATATATTCGCAACCTGCTGCGGGGCTTTGCGACGCTCAACGCCCCCCACCACTTCCTGCTGGTTGCACACAAGAACGAGTCTCACGAGTTTGACGGCCTGCCGGCAAATTTCGAGCGCATCTTCTACGAGCGCAACGACGACGACCCATTTGACCAGATCGCATTCCCGCTGTTCGCCCGCTCGCTCAAGCCGGACTTGACGCACATCCCGCTCAACGCCGTGCCGGTGTTCCTGTCAAAGCCGTTCGTGGTGACGGTTCACGATCTCTCCACCATCGTGTTCGACGCGCCCAGCGGCTGGCGCCACGAACTGCGCCAGTTCCAGGCCCGCCGCGGGATGATGCGCGCCGAAACCGTCATTGCAGTCAGCGAAGCCACCAAGCACGATGTGGTTCACCTGCTGGGCATACCGCCGGAACGCGTCGAACGAATCTACGGCGCTGCCGATCCGCGCTATACCCATCACGTACCAGGAGCCGCCGCTCGCGCCGCCGGCCCGGAGGCCTGGGCTCATGAACGCCGCCGAATTCTGGAACGCTATCAGGTACATTACCCTTTCCTGCTGTACGCCGGCACCATCCGCCCGCAGAAGAACATCCCGCGGCTGGTGGAAGCCTTCTCCCTGTTGAAGGGCGAGCTGCAGGATGACCCTCAGTGGAAGGAACTGCGCCTGATCATCATCGGGGACGAGATCTCCCGCTACCCGGCCGTGCGCCAGGCAGTCATTCAATCCCGCATCGAGCAGCACGTCCGATTCCTGGGCTTCGTGCCCCTCGATACGCTGCGCGTCTTCTACGAGGCCGCGGAGTCATTCGTCTTCCCGTCCCTGTATGAGGGCTTCGGGCTGCCGCCGCTGGAAGCAATGGCCTCTGGAACGCCAGTGGTCTGCTCGAATTCCACTTCCCTGCCCGAGGTGGTCGGCGCCGCCGCCATGATCGTCAGTCCGGATAATGTCTTCGATATCGCCCGCGGGATGAAGGAAGTCCTGCTCGATCGTGATCTGCGGGCCGAACTCGTGCGTCGCGGCTCGGAGCGGTGCCGGCACTTCCGCTGGGAGGACACCGCCCGCGAGGTCCTGTCCGTCTACGAACGGGCTGCCCGTGGCAGCCAAAGACCCAGCTGAGCCTGCCAGCCTGCCGACATCGGATCCGGCCCGATCCATACCAGGCGAGCCTTGACGATCTGCAGAATCGAGCCAGCGTCGACATCAATCGATTCCGGACCCTCCATGTGCTCCAGTGTCCACTGACCCAGCACGGCCAGCCGCCGATCCCGTAAACGGACCTGCCGCACGTAGCCCCCACCTCGCCAGCGCAAGGCATACCAGCCGGGCAGACCAGGCTCTGAGCGGCACGCCTCATCAAAATCGAGCAAGCCGTATCCGAAGCGCCTCCAGACCGCCGGTACGGCAGGGTCGGCCCCTAACGGCACGAATGCGGGGCGGCGCAGCGCTCGCAACTCGGGGTTCTTCGCAGCCACCCAAGCCGCTGCCGCGCGCCAGTTTGGAAACGGGTCCTCCGGACCTAGCTTCCCGGCCAGCACCGGCACCGACTGAGTGCCTAACCGCCGTGCCTGCTTTGCCATCAGGGCTTCGCCTAACTCGTCCACGCCAAGCAGTTCCATCAGGGAGAGATCCAGCCCCGAGATGACTTGGTCACCCAAATCCGGACTGAGAACTCTCACACCTTTCAGCACATTATGTATGTGAGGTTGAGAGATGCCAACTACGCGCGCAAGTCCGCGCTCAGTGAAATCACCGTTTCGCAGACGCTGCCGTAACACCTCAAGGAGACGATTCTGAATGAGAGCGAACGTAACTCGGCCTGATTCAAGGAGCATATTTCTTCTAGAAATAGGATAGTACTAGTACCCCCCATGCAACGACCCAATCTTCCGATTAACCAACTTTAACATTAGCCGCCAAGGTGAAGCTAAATACCTAAATATCAATGACTTACTTCGTTCGCGTTGGAGGGGGTGGCCATCCCCGCAAATGGAGGGACGCGAAGTGTTGGCGGATTGACGTTTCCTGGGGCTGTGATGAGATTCAATCAGTGAACAACGGGAGTCCGGTGTGAGGCCGGCCTGCCGTGAAACGAAAAGGAAGAACAGATCATGGAGTGGACCCAATCCGATACTCTGGCCCTTGCCGCCGTCAATTGCGCGCACTGCAATGGAACAGGCCTGATTAATGCAAAGAAGGGTGGCGAGTATCCCTGCAAATGCGTGTTACGCGCAATTTTCCGTGCCTGCTACGCACGATTCGTCGAGTGTACAACAAAGGAGAAGCACCTCTGCCAGGTACGCCTGGACCGTTCGCCGAGCGGCGGAAAGGTGACATGGGGCCGCAAGGACGAAGAGTACGCCGCCGATTTCATCCTCGTGACAAAGCGAACGCTCTCGCCGGAAGAGTGGCAGATCTTCTCGTGGCACTACCTGTTGGGCGCGGACTACTTGTTGTGCTGCCGGCGTCTGAAAATGGACCGGGGTCTCTACTTTCACTCCATCTATCGCATCCAACAGAAGCTTGGCAAGATGTACAGGGAACTGGAACCCTACGGGCTGTTTCCGTTGGACGAGTACTTCAACGGCATGCAGGAGAATGAGAGCTGCTGGCAGCCGCCGAAGGTGGCTGTGATGCGGCCGAACTCGCTGCACAGTGTCCTGCGCGTGCCGGTCCGCAAGGCAGCCTGAGATCTGGAAAGCTCAATGCCCCAGGGCCGGGCGGTTCACCCGGTGATTCCGCCCGGCCCTCACTCTGTTCGTCAGCGCCGCCGGCGGAAAAACGCCTCCATCAATTCCACGCAGTCGGCGGCCAGCACGCCTTCGACAATCTCAACTCGATGGTTGAGGATCTCGCTGTCGGCCAGGCGGAATTTGCTCCGCACGCCGCCGAAGCGCAGGTCGCGGGCGCCGAAGACGAGTCGGCTGACCCGGGCGTGCACCAGGGCGCCGGCGCACATCACGCACGGCTCCAGCGTGGTGTAGAGCGTGAAACCCTCCAGGCGGTAGTTGCCTATAGTGGCTGCGGCCTCCCGCAAGGCCTGAATCTCAGCATGGGCAGTGGGGTCGCTGGAAGCGATCGGGTGATTGAACCCGCGTCCGAAGGCAACACCATCGCGGACAAGCACTGCGCCCACCGGCACTTCACCGTGGGCTTCGGCGTCACGGGCTAGAGCAAGCGCCTCCCGCATCCACCGTTCGTCCCCCGAAACGGCCGATCCATCCGCGCTATGTTGGATTTCATCCATTCGTTACGCACTGCTTCGCACTGCAACTACTAGAATATGAGAAAGCCATGAGATTCCTGAGCTTGATTGTAAAAAACTGTCTGCGCAATCGGCGGCGCAGTTTTCTCACGATCTTCAGCCTCTCCATCTCGCTTTGTCTGCTGGGCGTGATGATGGCGCTCTACTACGCGCTCTTCTTCGGAACGCCCGCCAAATCGCAGGCGCGCCGCGCGGTAACGCGCCACAAAGTCTCCATCGTCTTCCAAATGCCCATCTACTATCGCGAGCAGATTCGCAAGGTGCGCGGCGTGGAAGAGGTAGCCATCTGGCAGTGGTACGGCGGAGTCTACAAGGACTCGCGCGATCAGCGGAACTTCTTCCCGCGGATCGGCGTGGAGGCGGACCGCCTGTTCAAGGTGTATCTCGACTACAAAATCCCGGACGATCAGAAGCAGGCCTTCATCCGCGATCCCGCCAGCTGCATCGTCGGGCAATCCCTCGCAAACCGCTTCAACTTCAAGGTCGGCGACAAGATCCTGATCAAAGGCGATATCTTTCCCTTTGATCTCGACCTGACCATACGCGGTATCTACTCCAGCGATGAAACCAGCGACGAGACGCTGTGGTTCAACTTCAAGTATCTGGAGAACGCGCTGCGCGATTCGTCGCGGCTTGCCGCCGGAACCTTCACCATCCTGGCTAGTGATCCGGCCGACGTGCCGCGAATCTCGAAGGAGGTGGACGATCTGTTCGCCAACTCGCCGGCGCCAACGCGCACGGAGAGCGAATATGCTTTCGGTCTTTCGTTCCTCTCGTTCCTCGGCAACATCAAGGTCATCCTGATGAGCATCTGCGGCGCTGTGACATTCACGATTCTGCTGATCAGCGCCAACACAATGGCGATGAGCGTGCGCGAACGCGTGCGCGAGGTGGGCGTGCTGAAGACGCTGGGCTTCCAGAAGAGCACGATTATGGGGATTATCCTGGGCGAATCTGCGTTGATCGCATTGGCCGGCGGCGCCATCGGACTGGGCGCGGCGCAACTGCTGTGCAACATCATCCGGCAGGGTCCGGCAATTGTCGATCAGACCAAGACGCTCACCATCCAGCCGCCGGTGCTGGCGGCGCTGCTGGGCATCTCGATCCTCATCGGCGTCACCAGCGCCATCGTGCCAGCGTGGAACGCATCGCGCACAAACATTATCGACGCGCTGCGGTTTACGGACTAACCTCTGAGGAACTCCAATGGCCATACCGCTTACCTACAACATCCGGAACCTGGCGGTTCGCAAGACAACGACGATCATGACCGCGCTGGGCATCGCCTTGACGGTGGCCGTCCTGCTGGCGGCCTTCGCCCTGGTGGACGGTCTGCGGGTCGCGTTCGAATCGTCGGGACATCCGCTGCAGATCCTCGTGACGCGGAAGGGGTCGGATTCGGAACTGAGTTCGAATTTTCCGAGGACCGTGTTCAACGACCTGAAGTTCAAGCAGGGGATTGCGAAGAACGGGAAGGGCGAACCACTGGCCTCGCTCGAGATGGTCACCGTGATCACGCTGGTAAACGAGGAATTCCCCGAAGGATCGAATGTGAGTGTGCGGGGCGTAACCCCCACTGGCCTGGAGATGCGCGAGGACATGACCCTGCAACAGGGCCGCTGGTTCACGCCGGGGCGCCGCGAGGTCACCATCGGCAGTTCCATCGCCAAGCGCTATCCGGACGCGCAGATCGGCAGGAAGCTTACATTCGGGCGCGGCGAATGGGATGTGGTGGGCGTCTTCGACAGTGCGCAGATGGCGCGGAATTCGGAGATTCTCACGGACCTCAATCAGGCAGCGAGCGACTTTGAGAGAACGGAAGTGCTGAGCTCGGCACTGATTCGCGCGACGGACGAGGTGGCGCACCAGGCGCTGATCAACGACCTCGGCTATGACACGCGCTTAAACGTCACCGCCCGGGCGGAAAAGGAGTACTTCGAGATGCAGACGTCGTCGGGCGATCTGGTGCGCTATCTCGGCACCTTCGTCGCGGCAATCATGGCCATCGGTTCGTGCTTCGCGGCCATGAACACAATGTACGCGGCCGTCGCCCGCCGATCTAAAGAGATCGGTACGCTGCGCATTCTCGGCTTCTCGCGCCGGGCGATTCTGGCGAGCTTTCTGCTGGAATCCATCCTGCTCTCGTTGCTCGGCGGGCTGCTGGGAATCCTGCTGGTCCTGCCATTGACGGGGATCTCGACCGGCATCGGGAGCAACGTGACATTTGCCGAAGTAGCGTTCCAACTGCACATCTCGCCGCAGATCATGCTGAAAGGGATGCTTTTCGCGCTCTTCATGGGCGCTTTCGGCGGGTTCCTGCCGGCATTCAGCGCAGCCCGAAAGCAGATCCTCGTTGCGCTCAGGCAGATTTGAACAACACAATCACATGGATCAAGAACTCAAGGGATTGCGAATCGACAGGGGTGCGCCGGTCACCGGCGGCGGCTCGAAATGGGCAGCGCGCTGGATCATCGGCGGCATCATCCTCTTTGTCGTCGCTGGCGTAGGCTGGCAGGCCTATCAGAAGTTGACCGAACTTCCGGAGGTGACCACCGTGCGCGCGCAGGCGCAGCAGAGTGGCGGCAGTTCCGGAGAGGCAGTCGTGTTGAACGCCACCGGCTACATCATCGCGGCCCACAAGATTCAGGTGGCTTCGAAGGTAGTGGGCAAGGTCGCATGGATCGGCGTGGAGAAGGGCGACAAGGTGAAGGAGGGCCAGGTGATCGTGCGTCTGGAGGACGACGAGTACAGGGCTCAAGTGCAGCAGGCGCAGGGCCAGCTTCTGAATCTGCAGGCTCGGCTGGCGGAGTTGGAGAACGGATCGAGACCGGAGGAGATCGCAGCGGCGAAGGCGAACGTCGAGCAGGCCCAAGCCGATCTGGTTAACGCGAAGATATCGCTGGATCGCACGCGGCAACTCTCCCAGGAGCGGATCTTTTCAAAGGCCAGCCTGGACGACGCGCAAGCGCGATACGATGCGGCGGCCGCCCGGGTGCAGTCGCTGCAGAAGACCTACGATCTGGTGCGCATCGGCCCGCGGCGCGAAGTGATCGACGCGCTGAAGGGCCAGATCGAACAGGTCAGGGGCATCCTGGCTTTCACGCAGACGCAGTTGAATAACACCGTGATCAAGGCGCCGGTGAGCGGCACGATTCTAGAACGCGGCGTGGAACGCGGCGAGTTCGTGACAACCAGCTTCGTCGGTGAGCGCGGCGCCAAGGGTTATGTGGTTTCGCTGGCGGATCTGAACGACCTGCGCGTGGAGCTCGACATATCGCAGAACGACTTCAATAAGCTGGGGCCGAAGCAGAAGGGCGTCATCACCGTGGACGCCTACCCGGACCGCAAGTGGCAGGGCGCCATCGACGAGATCTCGCCCGAGGCCAACCGGCAGAAGGCCACGGTGCAGGTGAAGGTGAAGGTACTGAACCCGGACGAGTTCCTGCGGCCGGAAATGAACGCGTCCGTGGCGTTCCTTTCGGAAGAGAAGACAAGCGCGGGCACCGTCACTGGCGGCAAGCCCGTGGTGTTCATTCCGACCTCGACCGTGCGCAACGACAAGGTTTTGATCGTCGTGGGCGGCAAGCTGGTGGAACGCCGCATCAGAACGAGCGGCAACACGCAGCAGGGCCTGCGCGTGGAGGACGGGCTGATTGGCGGTGAGGATCTGGTCGTCAACCCGGCGCCGGAGTTGAAAGACGGCATGAAAGTGGCGCTGAAGAAGTGAGGGAGGCAAGCATGAGCGACGTCGTCATCCGCACCCGGAATCTGAGCAAGGAGTACATCCGCGACGATTTCCACGTGATCGCGTTGGAGAACGCGAACATCGAGGTGCAGCGCGGCGAGTTCATCGCGCTGAAGGGCCCGTCCGGTTCCGGCAAGTCCACGCTGCTGCATT
>CAYVDY010000333.1:0-7780 GCA_964450255.1 uncultured Candidatus Solibacter sp.
CCGCGAGGAACTGTGCGACCCCGGCCTCTGCCCGGACGCTCCTGACGACGGTGGGCGTTGTGATCACTGTCCTCTCGACAGACTCGACACTGCCCAGTATTCCGAGGCCGGGCTTCTGATCCGCCGGGCGTTGGATCTTCGGGCAGCACTGAAGCTGGGGGTCCGGATTGGTCTCGACGAAATCCGGGCGGATGAGTTTTATACTTTGGTGTTGTTGGAAGAAGGGCAAGATCGTCGAGACCAAGACACAGCCGCCGCCAACCCAACGGTCTCGGGCCAATTCGAGGTCGGTCAAGTTCACCCAGCCCGAGGTTGACGAGGGCAGAATGGAGTTGTGAGCTCTGAGTCGACAGCCCAATACAAGCGGATCGATCCGCGCGACTTCGTAAATCCGCCGTTCATTGCCTGTCCCAAGTGCGGTGCTAAGGAGTTCGGCATCCTGTCGATCTACGATGACGGCTTCTCACGGCGCTGTAGGGTTTGTTGGTTCACGGCACACGGCCGCCTTCCGGCCATTCGCAAGAGCGTGCTCTACTTGGATCAGTTTGCCATCAGCAACTTGATGTATGCAGACCCACAAACCGCAGAAAGATGCGAACACGATAAGACCGTTGGTCCCTTCTGGCATGACCTTTTCGCTCAGCTAAGAGACCTCTTAAGCCTCCAACTCGCTGTATGTCCGCAGTCGTCTGCACACGGACATGAGTCGGCCTTGTCAAGACATCATCTTTCCCTGAAAGGGACGTTCGAAGCACTGTCCTTAGGAGTTTCGTTCTACGACTTCGAGACCATAAAGCGCTTCCAGATCACTGAGAGTTTGCATAGCTGGCTGCAAGGCCAACCTTACGCCACCAACCTCGACATTCGGCAGCTCGTGCATCACGATCCCCATGTGTGGACCGACCGTTTTCTGATCACGGTCAACCTTGGGCAAGTTCCGGGGTATATTGAGGCGCTGAAAGCCGAACGCGAAGCGACCCACCACGCCCTGAGCGGTGTGTTCAAGGGATGGAAGGAAAACCCTGGCATTTCATGGGATCAGTGGTTTGAAGAGGAGGTTGGCGACTACGGCCCCTCGATCTTGAAAGCTTACGTCCGTGATCTGGTGAAGTTTCGTGAGTTACAGCAGGGCGTTCGCGCGTTCTCGGAGGACGACGCTTTCCCGACCAGCAGCCAAGTGCTTGTCGCAATCCTCCTAAGAGAGATTCGGGATGCCGGCGTAGCTGACCAGGACGCCTTTCAGAAGTTGGTGGATTTCCTGAACTCCCCGAACCTCAAGGCTGTTCCCTTCAATCGAATTGCCGCATCACTGTACGCGTCGGTAGCAAAGAAGGCTCCCCATCAGAACAAGCTGCCGACAAAGGGCTTTTTCACGGATGTCGACGTCATCTCCTGCTTGCTGCCGTACTGTGACGCTATGTTCCTCGACATTGAGTGCTGGACGTACCTTTCGGAGCTGAAGCGCTCAGGGCGGCTGCAATATGACGCCCAGGTCTTTTCGCTCAGGAACAAAGATCAATTCTCCGAGTACCTGGAGAATCTCCGGGCAAGCGCTCATCCAGAACACCTTGAGATAGTACGCCAAGTCTACGGCGTGTAGGCTCAACTATCGAAGGCTCTCCGCCCCGGAAGCCCGAATCGTCAGCAATCGACAGCCGATCTGGTGCCTCCAAGAGCGAATCCCCATGGCCGACAACAAGCTTGAACTGGTGGTTGAAGTCGACACGAACAGGGTCAATGCGTCCATCAAGAGCGTCAACAACAGTCTGTCCAGCATGGAAGCTGCGGCCACCAAGAGCGCGCGGGGCGCCGCGCAAGGGATCGACGGCATGACGGCGGCGATGGTGAAGGGCGCCACGGCGGGCAACCTACTGGCCGACGCCATCAAGAGCGCTCTCGCCTGGGCGAAGGACTTCACCGTCGGTTCGATCATGATGGCGGCTGAGAATGCCAAGGCTGAGGCCTCGTTGAATGCGCTGGCGAAGGCGCACGGCGTGGGCGCGGAAGCAGCAACCCGGCAGGTCGGGGTGATCGAGGAGATCGGCTTCGAGTACACCGAGGCCGCCCACGCGGTTCAGCGGCTCATCGTAGCCGATCTGGAACTGGCCAAGGCTCCGGGCTTGGCGAAACTGGCCAAGGACGCTGCGGCAGTCCAGAACATCTCCGCCGGCGAGGCTCTGGATTCGATTGTCATGGCCATCGAGTCAGGCGCCTCCCGCGGACTGCGCACCCTCGGGCTGTTCGTCGATTTCCAGAGGGAGACACAGATTGCGCAGCTTCAACTCGGCCGCACGTTGACCGAAACCGAGGAGAAGCAAATTCGCTACAACGCGGTGATGCGCGAGGGCGCGAAGATCCAGGGCGCGCATGCGGCGGCATCTCAGACCGTTGAAGGGCAACTTGGCGCGTTGCGGCGCGAGTTTAACAATCTGCGGGAAGACATTGGGGCCAAGTTTCAGGATGACCTCAGAGGGCTGATCGGTAACCTGCGCGGCTTGGTCGGCTGGCTGAAAGAAAACACCGACCTGCTCACGAAGTTCGGACAGGTGGCGCTCTGGGTCTCTGGCGTCCTGGCCTCCTATGCCCTGGCCGAAAAGATCATGGCGCTGGCGAAATCCATCGCCGCGCTGCAGCTTGCCAGCCTGAACCCCTATGCACTGCTGGCGGTCGGGGTCCTGGGTGCTGGCTTTGCGGTCTACACCACATGGAAGGATACTCAGGATCAACTGCAGGCCCGTTACGACGACATGCGGCAGCAGGCCCTCCGCGATGATTTGCTCCACGGCAAGACCAACGTCGATGCCCTCCGCAAGCAGGGCATGACCGACGACAAGATCCGGGAACTCGTCACCGGCAAGCGGTGGCTGCCGGGAGAGCAGCCTTTCGAGTATGACGGTCCCAAGCTGACCATCAAGACGTCCAATGAGCCGGACCTCGAAGCGCTGAAGCGGGCGGCCGACATCCGAAAGCGACAGATGGAGGTCGAACGGGACAGTCTGCAGGCTGTGGCCGAGGCGCGCCGGCGTGGCCTGACCGGATTCGCTCGGGACATGGCCGAGGTCCAGGAGCAGGTGCGGAAGTGGACCACCTTCGTCGATGAACGCGGCAACGAGCAGCGCATCTCGCTTACCCGGAAGGCGTGGGAGAACGTCATTGCCGAACTGCGCGTCCGACTGAGCAACTGGCAGAAGGAAGTGCAGGAGACGACGAAGAAGCAGCTGGCCGAGTATCTGGCAGCCGAAGAGGAAGCCGCCCGCCGGCGGTTGGAACTGGAAGCCCAGGTGTACGGTCAGCGACTGGTCAACAACGAGGAGATTGCCAAGCGAAACCTGGATCACCTCGGGCAGATGCTTGGGATTGAGGAGCAGCGGGCCGGTCTGACCCGCGACGCGCAGCTCCGCGCGGTCGAGGCCGTCGATGCCCAGACGCTCGAGCAAAAGTTCGCGGTCGAACAGCGGAAGGCCTCGATCGAGATCGAGTACATCACGCGGGTCCATGAGATCCGTATGCGGTTGTTCGATCTCGAAACGTCACGGATGGTGACCGAGGAAGAGGCGACGCTGAAGCGGCTGGGCTACCGCGCCGACGAAATCCAGGCGCGGATTGCGGAACTCACGGGGCAACGCGACGAGATCCGGCGATACCAGCAGGAGGCCACCGACGCTTCGGTTCAGGGCGCCAAAGAGAATGCGGCGAACCGCCAGGCGCAGTTGGTGCGGGACCAGAACTTGCGAATCTTCGAGTCCTTCAAACGGCAGGCCGAAGGTGTGTTCGATGCGCTGCTCACGAAATCGCAGTCCATCTGGTCAGCTATCAGCAACTCGTTGAAGACCGCCCTGCTGACCGCCATCAAGGATGTGGTGAGTTCGCGCGTGGCGGCTTTGCTGATGCAGTTGTTCACCGGCCAGAAGGTATCCTTCGCTCAGCCGTCCTCGAGTGGCGGCGGGATCCTCGCCGGACTCGGTGGAATGCTCGGCATTGGGGCGACGCCCGTCTTTGGTGGAGGCGGCATGCCTGGCGCGACGCCACCGTTTGTTCCCAGCGGGAATCCGGGCACGGGCAGCATGTTTTCCAAGACTGGCTGGGCTGGCTCGCTCGCGAACCTGAAGTCGTTTGCGGGCATCGGCGGCAGCGTGCAATTAGCGCCCGGTGTCGCGACCACGTGGGAAGCTGCCACCGCAGGCCAGAAGCTATCGGCCATCGGCAAGTCCAACACCGCGCTGATGGGCGGAGCCATGCTCGCCATGTACGGACTCCAGCGCGGCGGCGTGTCTGGACTGGCCATGACCACCGCTGGCGGGGCGCTGATCGGCTACAAGTACGGCGGCCCGGTCGGTGCGACAATCGGCGCCGGTATTGGCGCGGTGGCCGGCCTGGTGCGGCTGTTCGTTAAAGGGGCGCAGGAGAAGGCGCGGGAGAAGATCAAGGCGACCTACGGCGTCGATATCAGCGATAAGGGCGTGCTGAAGCAGATAGTGGATATCGCCAAGCAGGGCTTCGGCGGCAACCTCGACATGGCCATCCGTAGCCAGCAGGTCCGCGACCTCGTCGAACTGTACGCCTTGTCGACGGGCCAAGGGGCGTCAGGGCTGCCTGCGACGATGCGTCCGGTTTCGCTGCTCCAGCAGGGCGGCAGCCTGTTCCAGCAGAGTTCTGGCGGGCTGACCCTGGACCGGATTGGTGGCGGTGTCCCATCCGCGGCGGCTCCCACGGTGATCAACATCACCGTGCCGGGTGCCAAGGAGTTCTTCGAGAAGGAAACGGTGCGGGTGGTTGTAGAGAATCCGCGCGCGGTGCAGTCCGCAACGATGGCTGCCACTAAGCATAACGCCGGCCGGCGCGAAATGACGGGACTGCAGCTCAGTCCAGGATTACTTGTATCGTGAGAGTAGAACGATCAACAGCTTCAGGGTTGCTGCCCCTTGGCCACGATCCAGGATCACTGGCTGGCTGGCTCAGCTCTCGGAACCGGCACTTCCCTTACCTCAACGCCCTGAGACCGAAGCAGTTGAGTCTGCTTCATGAATGTCTCTCTAATTTCGAGAGGCGTGTCCTCGGATGGCTGGTCAGTAACGAGAACGCACCGATTGACATTTGCCCTCAGTTCCTGCGACTCGCCAAATCGAAAACCATCGAGTATTCCGATCTTGGTGTGGTCCGCAACGATGATTCGGTCACGTGCCCTCTTCCCAAAGATGGCTCTCTTCACGGCAAGTTCTTCGGTGTTTCCATGACAGAACAACCCGATTTCGGCAGACAATCCACTGATTCCCAGCAAGACTACCCTTGGGAAAAAATCAGCGTAGGCGTTTATTGTCTGATTACCAAACAAAGCGTTTAAGTCCTGATCATATCTGCCGCCAGCCAGAATAATATTCAAGTTGGCTTCGCGCGGGACTCTCTTCACTAGTACCTCAAACGCTCTGTAGTTGTGCGTCATTATTGTGAAATGTGTACTATCTGGGCTTACCTGCGCCTTTTGCACAATGATCTCGGCTATTGGATATAGCGAAGAGCCAGCGTCAAGGAGAATTGAGCCGCCTTCATGCAAGTAGTCTTCAACGATACATCGGGCCACAGCCGCTTTTGTTGCCGTATGCTCTTGGTCTCTTCTCTGGAAATAGCTCTTGTCTCGCTCTGAATCGGTCTGGTCAAATCCGGTGTTTGAAGTACCGCCAGCTTTCATGTTCTTGGTCCTCCTACGCATGGAGCATCCTTTCACAGGCTTCTAGTATCTTCCAGTCAGAGCGTTCGGCCTCCCCGAACCGCATCTGAATTGACTCGATCTCCCCGTCACGAGGTACGCGAGGTGGGAACGCAAACCTCCGTGCGGCATCTTTCAACCTCCGCTGAACGTCAACTCGCGTGTATAGCGGGTCGATGACGAGCAACCTGGGCTTGCCCCTGCGTTCAGCCAGTGCCTTTAGAACAACGTGCATCACGTCGTCGTCTCGAAAGCTGAAACCGATGAATACGGCAACATCGCAACTTCGCAACAGTCGGTAGAATCGCTGAAATGAAGGGCCGTGCGGTGAGACCCCTATCTCGGTCTGCCGGCCTGGGTACATCGCGCAGAGCCTACTGATTTCGTACTGCAGTGCATGTCTGCGATGAAAAGAGACTGCGCTGTCCCTCTCATGCTCAGAAAACCAACAAACGCATCCATGCAACCTATGCAGGTGTAGTCCTCGGGGGCCGTCATCCGAGTACTCAAACTCGTGAGAAGTCCATGGTGCGCCCTCTTCGAGGAGGCCAGGAATCCCGGTCTTTAGAGTCATTGGTGGCTGAGGGTTGCCGCCGAACTCGGTAACCATATCCTCGATCAGCATGTCATAGTTGGTAGTGAAAATAGGCAGATATTGATTAGGCCCATTGAGCCCCGCCATGGCTCGATAGATGTCGAACACGCGCCGCAGGCTCTCGTATGTTGCGCCATTCGATTGCTTGGCTCGCTCTACCTTGTTCGAGGAGTAGTGTCGGATTGTGGTGGCGGTGATCTGTTCCACCGCCTGCTCGGTGCAAATGTGCAGGTCGTGTAGTCTACCGCTCTCCTTCAGGAACTCCTGGAGAACGTCGTCGGATTGGTTTAGCCTCAGGAGCTGGGCATAGCCGTCCAACCGCCAGAGGAAGTTGTCGTGGGTTGTGGCCTTGTTATTCCTTTCAAGTGAGTCGCGGATCGCTCTCAAAATCCGTTCCGGATTCGGTGAGAGCAGGGGCATGCCGTCTGCCTCTCTCAGCCCCTTGTTGAATAGTAGTTCCGGAAAGTCCACGAAAGTGTGATAGCCCGCGAATCGGGACGCGCCTGCGCCGAGGTAAGCCACGACCCGAACAGCATCAGCACTCTGGCCGTTGGGCATAACCGACTGGTCCTCCGTCAGTCGCTCTTATATCACCCTTGCGGGTCTGATTGAAAGTCCGGTGTGGGCTGCACGCCTGGCTGTTGGAGGCTTGGTGCGCCTTTGTTGGCGCTCAGCGCAATTCGGATGTCAAAAACCGACGGCCACAGTGGCAAAGGAGTGGTGTCATGACCCGCCAGGAACTCACCGAGAAGATCGCCAGCGCGATCGCGGAGATGGAAGGGTTCTATCTCACAGCCGCGCACCCGACCCTTGCTCAGCGGAACGCGAATCCGGGGAACATCCGCCAGTGGCGGGACGCGAAACGCCGGGCCTATCCGACTCAGGGCGGTTACGTGGATTTCGTTGCCTGGGCTTCGGAACGCTTTCCCGGCGCCTCGCGCGAAGAAATGAGTCGGCGCGCGACCGAGGAAGGCTGGCGCATCCTGCGCGTGCTCATTGGCCAATATCTCGACGGCCGGTACACGCAAGGCACGTCGCCGACTTCGGAGGAGATGTTCCGCGTCTACGCGCCTTCTGCCGATGGGAATCATCCGGCTGGTTATGCGCGGTTCGTGGCGGGCAAGCTCGGCGTGCGCCCGGACCAGCGGCTTATTGACCTGGTGACTGCCTGATGCCCGGCTCGGTCTCGAACGCCGCTCCGGCCACAGTCCTGCCGCATAGCCTGTGCCACTCCTTCGTCCACGAGCGGGAGTACCCGGCCCTCGAGAACGAGTACCGGAACGGCGAGTCGCAGCGGACGGTCCAGGCCGCCAACAGCCGCAAGCGCTGGCGACTCGCGAAGCGACTGACGCCCGCACAGCTCACTGCGCTTCGTGATTTCTACGACGCCCGCATCGGCCCGACCGAACCGTTCTACTTCTACGATCCGTATGAGACGAACCCGAAGTTCTCGCACGATCCGACCGGCCAGGCCGCTGCAG